>JADHZE010000013.1 GCA_026934365.1 Isoptericola sp. QY 916
CGCTCCGTGTCGCGCACGCTGTTCGCCGCCTCCGTCGCGCGGCTGCTGCCCGGCACCACCGCCGACGACCTGCACCCCGCCCCCGCCGGCGTCCGCGCTCAGGCGCTGCACCGCGACGGACGGCTGGTGGACGACTTCCTCGTGCGCACCGCACCCCGGCAGGTGCACGTCATCAACGCGCCGTCGCCCGCCGCCACCGCGTCCCTGGAGATCGCGCGGCACGTCGAGGCGGAGCTGGACCGGACCATGGCGGCCATCGGGTGACGCGCCCAGGACGGCGGGCCGGGTGACCGACCGGCGGCACCGCGGCCCGGTCGCGCTCGCCGTGTCCGCCACGTCGGCCGGCCTGTTCGCCGCCCTCTTCGCGGTCGCGGTGCTGACCGAGCCGGGTCAGCGCGCGGACGTCGCGGGTCTCGCGCTCCTGACCGCCCCCGAGCCGATCCTCGCCGGCGCCGCGCGCCTGGTGCGCGCGCTCCTGCCGGTCGTCGCGGCGGGCGTCCTCGTCGCGGTCCTCGTCGTGGCGGTGCGGCGGCGAGCGGGCGGGCGCGCCCTCGTCGTGGGCGGGCTCCCGCTCGTCGTCCTCGGCCTCGCGACCGTCCTGCGGGACGTCGTCCTGCCCCGGCCCTTCCTGGGTGCCCACGGCTACCTCCACAACACCTTCCCGAGCGCCCACACGGCGACGCTCGCGGCCTCGTGCGTCGCCGTGGTCCTCCTGCTCGGTCGCCGCCCGGACGGGTGGGCGACGGCGGTGCTCGCGACCTCCGTGCTCCTGGCTGCCTGGGCCAACGTCGCGACCCAGGCCCACCGGCCCAGCGACGTCGTGGGAGCCCTGCTGCTGGTCGGGGTCGTCGCGCCGTGGGCGGTGCTGGCGAGCCGACCGTGCTCGCGAGACGGTCAGCCGACCCCCGAGTCGACGAACCGGAGGTAGTCCTCCCGGGCCCGCGCGTCCGGGACGTCGAGGCGCAGCGCCTTCTCCCCGGCGTCGGGCAGCCCCCGCCGGAGCGCACGCTCGATCCGGCGTTGCGCGACGGCGTGCCCCACCAGAGCCGTCGTCGTCGCCCATGCCCGCGGCCGTGCCGCGGTGTAGAGCCGGCCCCCGCGGTGCGGGTCGCCGGGCAGGTCGGGGACGCCGCGGCGGCGGTCGAGCGCGGCGGCGGCGCCCCGCAGCGCGCTCGGTGCCCGCAGACCCGTGCCGCCGAGCGACTCACCGCCCAGGCCACCGAGCACCCGCGCGGCGCGGTCGACGACGAGCGCCACCGGCGCATCGATCCGCATGGCTCGGGCACGCGGGCCGACCTCCTGCCGCGCACCGTCGCACGCCGCGACGGCGCCGGCGACGTCGACGAGCCACAGGAGCCGCCCCGCACCCGCCTGAGCCGCGTGGAACGCCAGCACCAGGACCGAGTCGACCGGGTCGAACGTCGGGACGTCCCGTCCGCCGCCCAGCGCCAGCGTGCGGCGCCGGGCGATCATGGCCTCGGGGTCGGTGCGGAAGCTGCGCCGCAGCCCGTGCGGCACGGCGAAGTCCCAGTGCAGGTCGAGGTGCACGCCGAGGGGCCCGCGCATCGCGTACTCCGCGCGCCGCTCGCGCGCCATGAGGGGCCAGTTGCGGTCGACGCCCGTGCAGCCTGCCGCGTGCAGCGCCTCGACCGCCGCCCGGAAGCCCGCCCGCGGCACGTACAGGTCGAGGTCGTAGTACTCCCGCATGTCCGGCGAGGGCCAGAGCGCGGCCGCCGCCGGCCCCTTGGCCACCACCCACGGCACCCCGGCGCGGTCGAGCGCCGCACCCAGGACGGCGAGCTCGGCGAGCGCGCCCAGGTGGCGCACCACCTGTTCGTCGCGAGCGCGCCGCAGCGGCGCCCGCCACGGCTCGGGGCAGTCCGGGCGGCCCGCGACGTGCTTCGCCACCGCGGGCAGGATCCGATGGTCCTGGGCGGCGTCGGCCAGGAGCTCGAGCCGTATGCCGTCGAGGGGGACGGGCGTCGGGCCCGGCGGCGGACGGTCGGAGGGCACGACGGAGTCGAGCAGGATCTGCGCCAGCGGGCGGCGCACCGTCGGTCGTGCCCCCATCCCGGCAGGATAGGGAGCGCTCGGCGACGGTGGGGCGTCGGCAGCGGGCGAATTCTCGCCCGGACCGTCCTCCTGCCGCCCCGGCACGGCTAGCGTGTGTGAGGCCGGGCCGGGCCCCGGCGGAGGACGGAGCGGTCGGTGGCAGACAGCGCGGTGGGCGGGACGCCGGAGAGCGACGAGCGCAGGGGACGCCGCCTGCTGCGCCTGCTCGGCGGCTCCTTGCAGGTGTCCTGGCGCGCGAGCCGGCCCCTGTTCGTCGCGATGCTGGTCCTCCAGGTCCTCGTCGCGGGGGCGCTGGCAGGCCAGGTGCTCGTCGTCTCCGCGCTGCTCGACGTGCTGCTCGCGCTCGCCGACGGCACGAGCGGCGTCGCGGCGGTCACCGGACCGGTCCTCGCCCTGGCCGCCCTGACCGGCCTCGCCTCGGTCGCCGGGGGGCTCCAGGCCTCGGCCCGCCGGGTGCTCGGCGAGCACGTGGCGCGGCTGATGGCCGAGGACGTGCAGGAGGTCGCGACGAGCGTCCCGCTCGAGCACTTCGAGTCGCCCGCCTTCTACGACCGTCTGCAGCGGGTCCGCGTCAACGCACTCTCGAGGCCCTTCCAGGTCACGCAGGGGATGTTCGACCTCCTCGGGTCGTCGATCGCCACGGTCGGCGTGGGCGCCGCGCTGGTCGCGCTGCACCCCGTGCTGCTCCCGCTGCTCGCGCTCGGCGGCCTGCCCCTGCTGTTCACGGGCCGGCGCGAGGGCAGGCTGGAGTTCGCGTTCAAGGTGGCGCAGACGACCAACGAGCGCGAGCGCATCTACACCAACTACGTGCAGAGCAGCCGCGACGAGGCCAAGGAGATCCGCGCCTTCCAGTCGGCCCCGTGGCTGCAGGCGCGCTACCGCGAGCTGTACGGCACGTACCTGGCCGACCTCGCCCGCCACGTGCGGCGGCGGGCGCTGACGAACGGCGCGGGCAACCTCGCCGCGGCCGTGGTGCTCGCGGGGGTGCTGCTGGTGCTGGCCTGGCTCATCACGCGCGGCGAGGTGACGTTCTCCGAGGCGGGGGCCGCCGTGGTCGCGGTCCGCATGCTCCAGGGGCAGATCCAGGGCATCTTCGGCGGCGTCCAGCAGATCTTCGAGTCGGGGCTGTTCCTCGACGACGTGCACGCGTTCCTCACCGACGGGCGGGCCGCGGCGCGCGCGGCCACCGGGAGCGAGGAGCCGCCGGCCGCCTTCCCGGGCGTCTTCGCCCGTGGTGTCTCCTTCACCTACCCGGGCTCGCGGCGACCGGCGCTGCGCGACGTGGACCTCGCGCTGCGCCCCGGGGAGGTCGTGGCCCTCGTGGGCGCCAACGGCTCCGGCAAGACCACCCTCGCCAAGCTCCTCGGCGGCCTGTACGAGCCGACGTCGGGCACGGTCCTGTGGGGCGACCGGCCGCTGTCCGGGATGCGCGGAGCGGCCGTGCGCCCCCAGGTGGCGGTGATCTTCCAGGACTTCGTCCACTACGCGTACACGGCGACGTGGAACATCGCCCTCGGCCGGCCGGACGTCCCGGTAAACCACGAGCGGGTACGGCGCGCGGCCCGGGTCGCCGGCGTGGACGCCGCGCTCGCCGGCCTGCCCGACGGCTACGAGTCGCGGCTGTCGCGCATGTTCCCGGGCGGCACGGAGCTCTCCGGCGGCCAGTGGCAGCGGGTCGCGATCGCCCGGGCCTTCTACCGGGACGCGGCGCTCGTCATCCTCGACGAGCCGACCGCCGCGATGGACCCGCTCGCGGAGCACGACCTGTTCTCGTCGCTGCGGGCCACGCTCGACGGGCGGACCGCGCTCTTCGTGTCGCACCGCTTCTCCACCGTGCGCTCGGCGGACCGCATCGTCGTGCTCGACGACGGCGTGGTGGTCGAGCAGGGCTCGCACGACGAGCTGATGGCCCTCGACGGCGCCTACGCGGAGATGTTCACGGTCCAGGCCCGGTCCTACCTGGACGCCGCGTCGGCCCCGACCAACGGGCGCGCCGAGGCCTCGCCCACCGACCGGAGGACCTGAGCGCCCAGCCCCGGCGCGAACGGTGGCCCCCACGGGACGTCCGCCACCAGCACGGGGACGGTGCGGGCGACGTCGGCGAGGTGGCGCAGGTGGGCGCTCTGCACGCGCTCGTCCAGCCAGCCGTGCAGCCGCGGGTAGTGCAACAGCTCGAAGAGCGCCGCGGTGCCGGTCCGTCGGCGCACGACGAGCTCCCCTCCGTCCCGGTCGGGCTGCGGCACGACGACCGCGCGCAGCGGGCGACGGTCGCGCGCTCCCGCGCCGAGCTGCAGCACGTGCCGGGCGTCGGCGCTCACGCGGCGCCCGGGCGCCCGCGCGGCGAACCGCTCGGCCAGCGTGTCGGCTCCCTTGCGCAGCCGCACCTCCGTGGCCCCCAGGCGCGCCGCGAAGCCGTCGTCACCGCGGTCCAGGCGCAGCACGTCGTCGGTGACGAGGGCGGCCCCCTCCGCGCACAGCAGCGTCGCCATCGTCGACTTGCCCATGCCCGAGTAGCCGACGAACGCGACCACGCCGTCGTCGTCCTCCACCGCGCTCGCGTGCAGCACCGCCTCGCCGCGCAGGTACAGCTGGAACGCGAGCATCCCGCCGGTGGTGAGCACCCGGCTCAGCCCGGGGTCGACGCCGTCCGCCTCCCGCAGCACGACGTGGCGCAGGTCGGCCGACACCTCGAAGTCGCACGCGTCGTGGAACCGGAGCAGATAGCCGTCGGCGCCCAGGTCCCAGGCGGTGTACCAGGGGTCCCCGGCCAGCTCGTGGTGCAGGACCGGCCGCCCGACGGGGGTGGTGCGCTGGTCGGTGCCCGGGCCGGCGGCGACCACGACGTCGGCACGGGCCGCGCCCTCCTCCGCCCGGTCCTGGTGCAGGTCGAAGGGCGCCTCCACGATCAGGCCGTACAGCAGCTGGCGGTCCATGTCACGCTCCCTGGGTGGGGACCGCGAGCGGCCGGAAGCCCGTGCCGCGGTCCAGGTCGAGGTCCTTGTCGTCGATGCGCAGCCAGGCGTGCGCCCGCACGACGCCGCCCGCCTTGGCGACGCCCAGCACGAGCGCGGGACGACGGTGACGCAGCAGCCGGCCGGCGAGGATCGCCGAGCGCAGGCAGGTGCCGTTCACGCCGGGCAGCCGCAGCACCCGCCGCAGGACGCGGAGCCGCCGTCGTTCCGCGTCGTCCAGCACGCCGGGATCGAGGTCGCCGGACGCAGGCTCGGCGGACGCCAGCAGGGCGAGGTCGTACCGCCGGGCGACGCGCGCCACGTCCCACCGGCGCAGCCGGCGCTCGAGCAGCACCAGGGCGCCCAGGAGCCGGAGCGCCAGCGGGACGGCGCTCACCCGGCGCCACACCCCGGACGGGGTCACCGGACCGGCTCCGCCCCGACGGACGCCAGCCACGCCTGCTGCAGCAGCAGACTCGTCGGACCGGGCGGGAAGCCGGACAGCCACGCGGCGCGGAGCCCGTCGACGTCGACCAGCGCGGCGTCGACGCCGTCCCCGCCCCACCGGCGGGCGAAGTCGCGCGTCGCGCTGCCCAGGTACGCGCGGTTGAACGAGGCCTTGTCGGACCGGGCGCACACGGCGTCCGGCAGCAGCGTGCCGAAGACGGCGCGCATGCCCGCGGTGCGGTCGGGGAAGCCCCAGGGGTGAGCCGCGCCGAGCGCCCCGAGGAAGCCGTCGTCCAGCAGCGGGTGGGCGAGCACGACGTCGTGCTCGGCGGCCACCTGGCCGAACGTGTCCAGGAAGACCCGGCTCGCACGCCTCCGGCGCAGCCAGCGCAGGCCGCGTGCGTACGACAGCGGCTCGGCCGCGGCGTCGCGCGCGATCTCGTCGGCGAGCCGAGCTGTCGTCTCGCGCCCCAGCCAGGTGAGCGCCGCCGTGCTGCTCGCCGCGGCGGTGCGCTCGCGCCATCGCCGCGCGGGCAGCAGCGAGTCCAGGGCGACCCGGCGGGGCGTCCCCGCCCTCCCCCGGCCGCGCGCGACCCTCAGCAGGGCCCGGGAGCGGCGGTCGCCGAACACCTCGTCGCCGCCCTCCCCCGTCAGCACCACATGCCCTCGCAGCTCGCGCAGCATCGCGTCCTTCACGTGCATGGTGGCGGGGAAGAGCAGCCCTCGGCGCACCAGGCTCTCCCGCGCCGCGTCGCCCAGCAGGTCGTTCTCGCCTCCGATGTCGATCCGCCGCCACGTGGAGAGCCCGAGGTGCCGCACGACCGACTCCTGCCACGCGGACTCGTCGGCCTCCGCGACCCCGGGGTAGCGGAACGTGACGGGCACCGGGTCGGGGTGCCCGTCCTCGCGGGCGACGGCGGTCGCGGCGGCGAGCACGGCGGACGAGTCCCGCCCGCCCGAGAAGGTGACGGCCACGGGGCGCCCGCCGGTGGCGCGGCGCACGGACGTCTTGATCGCCTCCAGCGGCCTGCCGACCTCTCGGGGCGTCGTCGGCACAGGGTCGGGCACCAGCCCTGGCAGCCAGCACGCGGCGACCTCGAAGGTCGTCGGGCGGTAGAAGGACGTCATCGTCGGTCCAGGCTGCTCGGGGGACGCTGGGGGGAGGTCTCGGAGGACACCGGAGGTGCCGGCCGTTCCGACGTCGGAACGGCCGGCACCCTGTCCCTGAGTGGGTTCAGGACGCCTTGCCCTTGTGGAACAGGTCGCCGTCGTAGTCGAAGGCGAACTGCTGCTCGAGCGTGACGTCCTTGACCGAGCCCACCTCGGTGATGCGCGGTGCTTCGTACATCGGAGCACTCCCCTCTCCTCGTTCGTGCAGGACGCGCCCAACGTCGCGCCGCGTGCAACGACCGGTCAAGGGCTTCGGGCCGAAGTCACCCCGCTCCCGGACGCCTTTCACCCGACGCCGGGTGAAACCTCCGTCCCGCCCCCACCCGGTGCCCCGGATCGGCCTATTCTCGGGGCGGCACGACCCGAGAACCGCGACGAGAGGCACGGCGATGAGGCTGCGCGAGGACGGCGTCACCTGGCAGGAGATCGACGGCGAGCTGGTCATCCTCGACCTCGCGTCGTCCACGTACCTCACGACCAACGGCTCCGGCGCCTTCACGGCGAAGCTGCTGCAGGAGGACCGCACCACCGGCGACCTCGCGGACGCGCTCGCCGTCGAGTACGACATCCCCGCCGACGTCGCGCGGCGCGACGCCGAGGCCTTCGTGGACGCGCTCCGCGACCGCGGCCTGCTCGTCGAGGAGTGAGCGCGGTCAGGCCGTGAGCAGGGCGAGGTCGTGCCGCACCATGCGGTCGACGATCTCCTCGAACGCGAGCGTGCCGCCCCATCCCAGCACCGTCCGGGCCCTGCGGGCGTCCCCCACCTGCTCCGTCGGGTCGGCAGGGCGCACGAACCGCGGGTCGACCGTGACGTGCGGCTCCCAGTCGTGGACGCCGGCCGCGGCGAACGCGGCGGCCACGAAGTCGGCCACCGAACGAGTCGTCCCGGACGCCACGACGAAGTCGTCCGCGACCGGGTGCCGGACCGACCGCACCATCGCGTCGACGTAGTCGGGCGCCCAGCCCCAGTCGCGGCGCGCGTCGAGGTTGCCGAGCGCCAGGGTGCCGGAGCCGCGGTGCGCGATCCGGGCCGCGGCGGCGGTGATCTTGCGGGTCACGAACGTCTCCGGGCGGCGCGGCGACTCGTGGTTGTAGAGCACGCACGTGGAGACGCCGAGCCCGCGCACCCGGAACACCGCGGCCATCTGGTGGGCGTACGCCTTGGCGGCGCCGTAGGGCGACGACGGCCGTACCGTCGTGCCCTCGTCCTGCGGCGCACGGTCGGGCACGCCGAAGATCTCCGCGCTCGACGCCTGGAGCACCCGGACCGCACGCCCCGAGTCCTCCTGCAGGCGCCATGCCGCCTCGTAGAGGGCCACCGCGCCGAGCCCGGAGACGGCACCCGTCTCGACAGGGTGCCGCCACGAGTACGCGACCGAGCTGATCCCGCCCAGGTTGTAGATCTCGTCCGGCCCCGTGCGACGCACGAGCTCCGCGAGGCCCTCGGCGTCGCGCAGGTCGCCCACATGGAGGCGCACCCCGCCGGGCAGCCCGACCGGGCGTTCGCCGGCGCGCACCAGACCGTGCACCTCGGCCCCCTCGGCGGCGAGCCGCTCGGCGAGGTACGACCCGTCCTGGCCCGCGACGCCGGTGACGAGGGCGACCGTCACGGGCGCATCCCGGCCAGCTCCGCCTGCTCGTCGAGGTCGTTCTCGACCATCATCGCGACCAGCCGCTCGAAGTCGACGCGCGGCTCCCAGCCCAGCACGTCGCGGGCCTTCGACGGGTCCCCGATGAGGAGGTCGACCTCCGCGGGCCGCATGAAGCGCGGGTCCTGCGCGACGTAGCCGCTCCAGTCCTCGACGCCCACGCACCCGAAGGCCGCGTCGAGCAGGTCACGGATGGAGTGGGTGCGGCCGGTCGCGACCACGTAGTCGTCGGCCTGCGGCTGCTGGAGCATCCGCCACATCGCGTCGACGTAGTCGCCGGCGAAGCCCCAGTCGCGGCGGGCGTCCAGGTTGCCCAGGGTGAGCGAGTCCTGCAGGCCGAGCTTGATCCGCGCCACCGCCTGCGACACCTTGCGGGTGACGAACTCCGGCCCCCGGCGCGGCGACTCGTGGTTGAACAGGATGCCGCTGGAGGCGTGCAGCCCGTACGACTCGCGGTAGTTGATCGTCATGTAGTGCCCGAACACCTTCGCGACGCCGTACGGCGACCGGGGCCACAGGAGGGTCGACTCGCGCTGCGGCACCTCCTGCACCTTGCCGAACATCTCCGAGCTCGACGCCTGGTAGAAGCGCACGGCGCCCGGGTCGTCGCCCGCGTGCAGCCGGACCGCCTCGAGCATGTTGAGCACGCCCTTGCCTGTCACCTCGCTGGTGAGCGTCGCGTTCTCCCAGGAGTAGGCGACGTAGGAGATCGCGCCGAGGTTGTAGACCTCGTCGGGCCGCGCCGCGCCCAGCGCCCGCAGCAGGGACGACAGGTCGGTCAGGTCGCCGGTCACGAGGCGCACGTCCGGCACGGTGTGCCGCACGAGGTCGAGCTTCGGGTTGTTCTGCCCGCGGATCAGACCCCAGACCTCATAACCTTTCGAGAGCAAGAGCTCGGAGAGGTAGAGACCGTCCTGGCCGGTGATCCCGGTAATCAGTGCTCGAGGCATTTTGCTCACCGTTTCTGTGCGCCGAATCAGCGCCGTCCCCCGGCGGCACTCCCCTTCTGGGACGCCACCACGCTAATCAGCAAGAGGGGCGCGGAGACCGTCCGCACCGGGTGAACAGGGCCCGTACCGGGGTGAAAGTGCGCCCGGCGCGCCTGCCCGCCCGCTCGAACTTCATCCGCCCGCGCCCTCGACCGGGCCGCACGCGAGCGAGAACCATCGATGGCATGTCACGCCGGGAGCGGGGACGCCGCGACCACGCCACGCGGGCCGCAACGCTGGCCGCAGGCTTCGTGCTGCTGTACGGCGCCGGGGTCGTCACGCCGTGGGGACAGTGGGTCGACGCGGTGGCGTTCAGTGTCCTGACCGGCGCGGGCGCGATCCTGCACCCCGTCGCAGCCGTCGCCCGTGAGGTCCTGGTGCTGGGGCTCGGCGTCGTCGTCGCGGCGCTCGCCGTCCGCCCGGTCCGCGACCGGCGATGGCGGGCCCTGGCGGCCTGCCTGGTGCTCGCCGCCGCGGCGGTCCTCGCCCTCGTGCTGCGTGGCGCCGTCCTGCCGCGCCCCGTGCACGAGGTCGCGCTCGGCTACCCGTACAACACGTTCCCGAGCACGCACGTCGCGGCGACGGCGGCGCTCGCCATCGCGCTCGTCGTCCTCTGGCCCGGCCGTACCAGGGCCGGGCACGTCGTCGTGCGCGAGGTGGCGGTCGCCGCGGTGCTGGTCGCCTGCGTGGTCAACGTGGTCGCGTTCGCCCACCGCCCCGTCGACGTCCTGGGGTCGCTCCTGCTCGTCGGGGCTGCCGCCTCGGCGGCCTCCGCCGCGTTCCCCGGAGCGCTTTCACCCCGGGTCGACGGCAAGTTCACCCAGGTCGCCGCCCTGCGGGCGCGGGACGCGGCATAGCGTCACCGTATGACCACGCGACGCCGCCGCGCGGCACGGCTCCTGGCCCCCGCCCTCGTCCTCGCCGCCGGCGCGATCTCCCCGGCCGCGGCCGAGGACGGAGAAGCGCCCGCGCGCACGGAGTCCCGGGCGGTGACCTGGACCTGTACCGGCGAGCCGTGCCCCTGGGGGGAGACGACCACCGGGAACGCCGCCGTGTGGCCCGACGGCTCGGGCGCGCTGTCGGAGCGGTACGGCTACACGACGTCGGGCGCCATCTACCTGCCCGACGACGCGGCCGAGGACGCCACGATCACCGTGGTCGAGGGTTCGGCGGGCGTGTGGGCCGGCCAGCTCGACGGCCCGCACCGCCACCTCGCCGCGCTGTCGGCCGGCGACGCGTTCACGGTCGGCGACCTCGCCGACGGCGAGGTGGTGTCCCTCCAGAACGACGGCGCGACCTTCGCCTACGCGTTCACGCCCGGGGGCGAGGCCCCGCCCGACCCCGAACCGACGCCCACGCCCACGCCCACGCCCACCACCGAGCCGACCCCCGGGCCGAGCGAGAGCGCCGGCGCCGCGTCGCGCCCCGTCACCTGGAGCTGCACCGGTGACCCGTGCCCCTGGGGTGCGTCGACGACCGGCCACGCCGTCGCGTGGCCCGCGGGCTCCGGGGCGATCACCGCACGGCACGGCTACGTGACGTCCGAGCCCGTCTACCTGCCCGCCGAGGCGGCGAACGGCGACACCATCACGGTCGTCTCCGGGTCGGCCCGGCTCTACGCGGGTACGCCCTCCGGGCCGCACCGGAGCATCGGCCAGCTCTCCGCGGGCGACGAGCTCACCGTCACCGGCCTTCCGGCGGGCGAGGTGCTGTCCGTCCAGAACGACGACGGTCCGTTCCGCTACCTCCACGTCGCCGGAGACGCCACCACCCCGGAGCCGACGCCCACCCCGACGCCCACCCCGACGCCCACGCCGACGCCCACGCCGACTCCGACGCCCACGCCCGGCCAGGACGCAGCGTCCCTGCCGGTCACGTGGCGCTGCACCGGCGAGCCGTGCCCGTGGGGAGAGACGACGTCGGGCCATGCGATCGCCTGGCCCGAGACGTCCGGCGCGATCACGACCCGCCACGGGTACACGACGTCGGAGGCCGTCTACCTGCCCGCCGCCGCGGCCAACGGCGACACCGTCGCGGTCCTCACCGGCTCCGCGACCCTGTACGCGGGCACGCCCACGGGGCCGCACCGCAGCATCGCGCGCCTGTCCGCCGGCGAGCAGCACACGGTGACCGGCCTGCCGTCCGACCAGGTGCTGTCGGTGCAGAACGACGACTCGTCGTTCACCTACGTGCACACCCCCGGGGACGGCTCGACCCCGGACCCCGAGCCGACCCCCACGCCGACCCCCACGCCCACGCCCACCGTCCCCGCGGACGCCGTCGTGATGAGCTCGACGCTCGCGCTCTGGCACTGCGACGCCTACGCGACGTGCGCGGACGACGGCTGGACGCCGTGGGTGGGCGGCGCGCTCGCCTGGCCGGAGTGGGCCGCGTACCCCACGAACGCGCGCGAGGGTTCGAACTCACGCACCGTGCGCGACCTCGACGGCGAGGTCATCCACCCCTACATGGGGTCGTGGGCCGACGGCTGCCGGATCCAGGTGCTCGAGGGCGACGTGCTGGTGATCGAGTGGAAGCGCGGCACGGACACGTGGCGGCCCACGTACCTGTCCCCCGGCGACGTCTACACGATCGAGCTCGAGGGCGACGAGGACGGCGCCATGATCGAGACGCCGGACACGCCCACCACGTTCAGCGTCGCGCTGACCGGCTGCGCCCCGCAGCCGGTGCCCTGACCGTCGCCGTCGGGCGTGCCGAGGGGTACGGGTCAGGCGCGGTAGAGCGCCTCGTACCGGTCGACGACGCGCTCCAGCGTGAACTCCTGGACGCGCTCGAGCGCCGAGGCCGCGAGCTCCTCCCGCCGCGCGTCGTCCGCCAGGAGCTCGGCGAGCGCCGTGCCGACGTCCTCCAGCGGCACGACGACGGCGGTGCGGCCGCCGTCCGTCACGTACCGCGCCCCGGGGTTCGGGGTCGCGACCACGGGCAGGCCCGACGCCATCGCCTCGACGTACGGGATGCCGAAGCCCTCGTAGTCGCTCGGCAGGCAGAACGCCCACGCCTGCTGGAAGGCGAGCGCCAACTCGTCGTCGGTCAGCCGTCCCAGAGCGCGGACCCCGGGGCCCACGTCGTCGGGCACGTCCTGGCTGACCATCCACAGCTCCGCGTCGGGGTGCTTCGGCAGCACCGTCTCCTGGAACTGGCGCGCCAGCTCCTCGCCGCGCTTGCGTCCGCGCCAGTAGCCGACGAACAGGACCACCGGGTGGTCCGCCCGCCGCGCGGCGTCGGGCCGGAACCGGCTCACGTCCGTGCCGCAGGGCACGACGTCGCGCACCCACGGGTACCAGCGGCGCGTCTCGGGCGAGATGACGACGGTGCGGTCCGCGACGAGGGACGCGAGCACCTCGGACAGCCCGAGGAGCACCATCCGCGTCTTCTCCTTGACGCCCTTGATGGTGCGCGCCTCCTCGAAGCACGACCCTGCGAGGGTCCGCACGTGCCGGGGCACGCGCCGCCGCCACAGCCAGTAGTCGTCGCCCCAGGCGTGCAGCACGTCGTAGGACGAGAGGTCGACGCGGCGCAGCGCGAGCGCGAACCGGAACGTGCGCAGCGAGCCGGTCATCCGCACGTGCCGGTGCCCGTAGACGGCGCCGTCGACCGCCGGGCAGTCGCTGAGGACCGTCACGTCGTGGCCGCGCCGTGCGAGCTCGGTCGCGAGCTCGTGCACCTGGTAGCCGATGCCCTGCTTGCTGGTGCTGGGCAGGTAGTAGGAGACGATCGCGATCCGCAGCGGTCGGACGGCACCGGCGGCCTCGGCCGTCATCGCAGGCCGTCCCGCAGCGCCTCGAGCCAGCCGCGACCGTGCCGCAGGTCGGGCTCCAGGTGGTTGCCCTCGGCCCACTCGTTCCACGACTTGACCCACAGCAGTCGTTCCTCGGCCGGCCGGTGCGCGATCGACGCCACCGCCTGCCGCACGTTCTCCCCGAACTTCTCCGGGCTCGCACCGTGCAGCACCACGCCCCCGCGGCCGGAGCGCGGCGTGTTGTCCCAGTTGGGGTAGACGCACGGCTGGACCAGGTCGCCGGTGCGGTTCTGCCCGGCCCAGTCGGTGGAGTACGGGAAGACCTCCGGCCCGCCGGCGACCTTGCGGAAGGCGCGCATCCGCAGCAGCTCCGACCGCGACGTCCCCGCCGGCATCCGCATGTACACCCCGGCGTCGAACCCGTCCTCCTTGACCCGGTCGTACCGCGGCCCGCCGCCGAGGAGGTCGCTCATCTCCGCGACGAGGTACAGGCCCTCCAGGCCAGCCCTGCGCGCCAGCTTCTGCCAGAGGTCGACGAAGTCCGCGGCGTCGGGCAGCTCCTCGGGCCGGAAGACGTAGAACACGGGGCGGCCGCCCACGCGCAGGTAGCGGGGGTCGCGGAACGCGGGCAGCACGGCCTCGAAGTGGGCCGTGTAGTCCTCGACGCCCGGGTAGTGCTGCTGCACGAGGATCCGGTCGGCCTCGCCGTGCCAGATGCCGCTCCACGTCTGGTTCGCCCACGCCAGGCAGAACGACACGTCGGGCGCGCCGGAGGCGAGCACCTCCGCGAACGGGCGCTCCAGGATCCGGCGCCCGTTGCCGAACCAGTAGTGCCAGTAGGCGAACGCCTCCACGCCGTACTGGTGCGCCAGCTCGGACTGCGCCGCCCGCGCCTCGGGCAGCCGCAGGTCGTAGAACCCGAGGTCCGCGGGCACCAACGGCTGGCGGTGCCCCGGGTAGAGGCGCCGGGCGCGTGCCACGTTGGTCCACTCCGTGAACCCCGGCCCCCACCACGCGTCGTTCTCGGGGATCGGGTGGAACTGCGGCAGGTAGAAGGCGACGGCCCTGGCTTCCAACGTTTCGTCCCTCTCGTTCGACGTCATGCCCGGCTCGCGGAGACGACCCTGAGCAGCGGCACGGCCACGGCGCGCACCCGCGCCGGCACGGACCGGGCCACCGCGTCGGCATCGGCGGGCGTGAGGCCCGACCGGGTGAGCCGTACCGCGCCCACGAACAGCCCGAGGCCCAGCACGGCGGCCACGACCGCCGACGGCACCGGGGGCGCCCCGACCGCGTCGACGCCCCACCACGTCAGCACCGAGATCGCGGCGCCGAGCAGGAACGGCTGGACCATGGCCAGCGCCCGCCGGACCGGCAGGTCCAGCGACCGCGCCTCGAGGATCAGCAGGCCGCTGAAGAGCAGCACCGCCGCCGTCGCGTTGCCGAGCACCGCGGCCCAGACCCCGAGCGGCCGGATCAGCGCCACCGTCAGCCCGACGTCCACCACCAGGCAGGCGAGGTTGGCCCACAGCAGCCAGGTGCCCTTGAGCCGTGCCATGAGGAACGCCTTGAGCGGTCCGGCCATCACGAGCAGGCCGCCGGCCACGCTCAGGACGACGAGCACCGGGGGCACGGCGGAGAACTCGGCACCGTAGATCGTCGGGACGAGCAGCGCGAACGCCGGGGTCGCCGCCGCCACCACGCCCGCCGTCGCGGTCGACGACGCGCGCAGCGCGCGGCCCAGCGCGCGCGCCACCGCCTCGTGGTCCACCTCGCGCAGCCCCGAGATCGCCGGCACGAGCGGCCCCAGCAGCGACTGCGCCGGGGCGAACAGATGGACGCCGAGCCCGATCGCGAGGGCGAACACTCCCGCGGCCTCCGGCTCCGACATCCAGGTCAGCACCAGCACCTCGCTGCGCGACGAGACGAACGCCTCGACCAGGCCGGCTGCGCCGGCCGGCAGCGCGAACGCCCAGAAGCCCGGCGGGAACCGGCGCAGGCGCGGGCGCAGCAGGACCCTGCGGTACATGGGCGCCACGAAGTACAGGTAGGCCACCGCGCCCAGGCCGGCCGCGACGAGGCGCACCGCCCAGATGGCGTCGGCGGTGCCCACCGTCGTGGACGCGACCACCACCAGGACCTGCGCGACGAGGTTGACGACCATCGCCGCCTGCGCGTTCTGCGCCGTCTTGTTCTCGATGGCGAGCGCGTCGCCCGCCCCGGAGAACGTCAGGGGCACCAGCACGCCGAAGACGAGGGCGATCACCGTGAGCACGGGATCGGCGTCGATGAGCAGCAGCACCGCCGTCCCCACCACGGGAACGCCCACGAGCATCTTGTAGCCCTGCGCCGCCTGGAGCATGTGCCGCACCTCGGAGAACCGGCCCGCGGCGTGCGCCTTCGACCCGAACTGGACGAGGCCGGTCCCGACGCCCAGGTCGATGGTCGTGAGGACGAGCGCGAGCACGGTCGAGAGGTACGCGAGGCGCCCGTAGTCGACGACACCGAGGACACGCGCGACGACGATGTTGACGGCGAAGGCCAGCGGCAGCATCACGGCGACGTGCACCAACGTCCACAGGGCGCCCCGGATCGCCCGGTCCTGGAGCTCGCCACGCGTCATGGCCTCGCCGGGCGTGTCGTCGCTCGGCACCGGCGCCGGCGGGACGGACTTCTCGTCCGTGCTCATCGCACGCACCGGGCCGCCGCCGGACGGTCGGCGCGGAGGAGGACGACGTGTGCTGTCACACCGGCCATCGTTTCCGACGACAGCCGGCATTCCGAGGGCCGGAGCGGTTTTTCAGCCGGGCGCGGGCACGTTTCACCCCCGGGAGGACACCGCTCCCGACCTAGGCTCGACGGCATGGCCATCGGAGTCCCGGCCGGGAGCCACCTGCACGTGATCACGCCCGGCGACCACTTCTCCCCGTCGACCGGGAGCGCCCTGCCCTCGGTCGTGCACGGCCTCGCCGCCGCGACCCCGCCCGGAGCCCCGCGGTCGGTCGTCGCCGTCGCGCGCGGCACCTACCCCGACCGCTACCCGAGCGCGGACGTCGTCGAGTACGACCCCGTGCCGCAGCAGCGCGCCGACCGCTATCGCGACGCCGCGGCGGCGCGCCTGGGCCTGCCCCGGACCGGCGCCCGGCGGCCACTCGCCGCCGCGCTCGCGGACCAGGCGCGGTGGCCCGCCTCCGTGGTCCTCGGCCACAACCTCCCCCAGCTCGTCCCGCTCGTGGACGCCGACCGGCACGCGGCCGTGCTCTACGCGCACAACGAGCTGCTGCGCACGTACTCCCCGCGGGAGGCGGCCCGGGTGCTCGACCCCGCGGGCGCCGTCGTCTGCGTCAGCGGCTACGTCGCCGAGCGGACCGCGGACCGTCTGCCCCCAAGGCTGCGCGACCGCGTGCGAGTGGTGCACAACGGGGTCGACACCGCGCTCTTCCGTCCCGGTGACGCGGACCGGGTCGCCGGGGAGCCGCTGCGGGTCGTGTTCGTCGGGCGCACCGTGCCCGACAAGGGGCCGGACGTCCTCGTGGACGCCTTGCTCCGGCTCCGTCGGCCGGACGTGGTCGCCACCGTCGTCGGCACGCCGCACTTCGCCCCCGGCGCGCCCCTCACCCGGTACGAGCGCGAGCTGCGGGCCGCCGCCCGGCCGCTCGGCGACGCCGTGCGCTGGCTCCCGTTCCGGCCCCGGGACGAGGTGGCCGCCCTGATGCGCGCCGCCGACGTCGTGGTGGTGCCCTCCCGGTGGGCCGAGCCGTTCGCCCTCACCGTACTGGAGGGGATGGCGTCCGGCGCCGCTGTCGTCGCCGCACGGACCGGAGGCATCCCCGAGGCGGCCGGCGACGCCGGGGTGCTGGTGCCGCCCGGGTCTCCCGACGCCCTGGCCGCCGCTCTGGAGGGTCTCGCCGACGACCGCGCGTTGCTGGCCACGACCCGTGAGCGCTGCCTGCGACACGCGCAGGCGCACGACTGGCGCGCGGCGCGGCGGACCCTCGACGTCGTCCTCGGCGACCTCGGCCTGACGTCCGTCAGGCCGGCGGGGATGCCCGCGGCCTGAGCCGGCGTCAGCCCGGCCCGATCACCAGCAGCCAGTCGCCCCCGCCGTCGGCGTTGCGGCCCGGGGTCCTCATGCGGTCGGTCAGCGCCACAGGAGTCGCCGCGCCGGACGACGGGTCCACCCAGCGCGCCCTCCCCGCGGAGGCGAGTACCGCCAGGTCGAGGCCGAGCTCGCGCTCCGTCGGGACGTAGACGACCGCGGCGCGACCGTCCGCCGTGACCGCCGCCGTCGCGCGGTCACCGTGGAGGACGTCCGTCGTGTCACCGGTCCGCGCCGCCCCGGCGCCGGAGAGGACGAGGTCGTCGGAGGGGCGCAGCTCCCACCAGGGCAGCGCCTCGACCACGTCCCGCACCACGCCGACCTGCCGGAGGCCCGGCGCGTCGAGGCGGCCCTGCCAACCGTCGAGGAACTCCCAGTCGTCGCTGCCGTAGACGTCCCCCGGCGATCCCGACGTCAGGGCCCACGCGGCCTGCCGTCGCAGCGACTCGGGGGTCGTCGGCGGCCCGCCGTCGTTGTTCTCGCCCTCGTAGCCGCCCTCGGCGAAGAGCGCGGGGACGGCGGGCTCGCGGTCGTAGGCCTGTCGGACGGCGTCGTAGGCGGGCGGGTAGGAGTAGACGAAGGTGAAGTCCACCCGGGAGGCCCAGTATCGGTCGTCGGTGGAGACGGAGCGCGGGTAGCCCAGCTGGATCGAGAACGGCCGGTGGTCTCCCGTGTCGCGGATGCCCTGCACCACCTGGTCGAAGCACCGGTCGACGTCGCTGCCGGCCGCCGGGTCGTCCGCGGCGGGGAAGTAGTCCCCGCCCGTCATCCAGACGACGCCGGGCAGGTCGGCTGCCCAGGCGCCCACCCGCTCGCCGTAGGTACGGCACTCCTGCTGCGAGGACGGCGAGAACGCGCGGCCCACCGTCCAGCCGTCCACCGGGTAGAGGAACACCGACATGCCGCGCTCCGCCGCGGCGGCGAGGGTCGCGTGCGCCCGGTCCCAGTACTCCGGCACCCAGGACAGGACGTCACCGTCCACGAACGGGAGCAGACCGTCCGCGGTCGCGCCGTCGTCGGACGGCCCGCCGTTGGCCGTCGCGCCCAGCAGCGAGACGATCAGGGCGTTGACCCCGCGCCCCTGCCGGTCGTCCAGGTAGGTCAGCGCCTCCTCGGGGGACAGGTCGACCAGCAGCGACCAGGGCGAGTCTCCGCGCACCAGGACCGGCGCGCCGTCCTGGTCGACGAAGTACCGCCCGTCCGGACCGATGCCCGTGACGAGGTGTGCCCCGTCCG
Organism: Isoptericola sp. QY 916; assembly: GCA_026934365.1. Taxonomy (GTDB): domain Bacteria; phylum Actinomycetota; class Actinomycetes; order Actinomycetales; family Cellulomonadaceae; genus Isoptericola; species Isoptericola nanjingensis. Next base: position 18,375 of record JADHZE010000013.1, read on the forward strand.
GCGTCTCGGGCGCCGGCGGCGGCGTCACGGGCAGCTCCGCGGCGACCGGCCCGGCCGTGCCACCGATCCGGCTCGCCTGCCCCTGGTGCTCCCGGTCCCACCACCATGCGGCACCGGCGACCGCGAGCGCGACGACGGCCGTCGTCGCCACGAGGGCGACGACCCGGCGTCTCCGCCCGTGCGACCTCTCCCGCACCACGACGCCGCCCGCTCAGCCCGCGAACCCGGCAGCGGTCGCGACGTCGCGGGCCATCCCCCGCCACCTCGGCAGCACCCAGCCCGGCACGATCCGCGACCAGCACCGCGCCTTCTCCCGGAGCGGGAGGCCCGTCGTCGCGACGGCCCGGTACAGCTCGAGGTTGAGCCGCGTCTGCGGGAAGGCGAAGCGGACCCGCGCGGACGGCGCGTGCCACTTCACCTGCTCCTGGCCCTGCAGCGAGAGCTGCTCGGGCACCCGCCGCTGCAGGAACGCCCGGTCGTCCACGACGACGGCCGGTCCCTGGCAGAGCAGCTCGGTCAGTAGCACGATGTCGTCGCCCACCATCGGGCGCAGCGGGCGCGCGCGGGCCAGCGCCGAGCGCCGGATCACGCCGTACATGACGTGCGACGCCTGCGACCGGAACAGGCGGCGCAGCCGCTCGTGCGCGGCGTCGGCGTCCAACCCGAGGTCCGCATCCCCGAGGCCGTCGGTGACCGTGCCGTCGCCGTCGACCAGCCGGGCCCGCGTCATCGCGAGCACGGCGTCGGGGCGCTCGTCGAGGGCCCGCACGCACGAGGAGGCGAACGTGGGGAGCCAGAGATCGTCCACGGCCGCCCAGCTGAACAGGGGGGCCGAGGACCGTTCGAGGACGCGCCGGTAGTTCCACGTCCCACCGCGGTTCGCCTCCGCGCGGAGGTACCGCACGCGGGGGTCCGCCGCGGCGACGGCACGGCAGATCTCCTGGGTGCCGTCGGTCGAGCCGTTGTCGGAGACGACGACCTCGAGGTCCTCCAGGTCCTGCGCGAGCAGGGACCGGAGGGCTCCCTCCAGGAACCGCTCGCCGTTGTACACCGGCAGCCCGAAGGACAGCACGGGGGCCGGCGCGCCCCGCGTCACGGTGTCCCCCGGCCGAGCGACAGCACGCTCTTGGTCACGGTGTACGCCTCGGCGTAGCGGCTGCGGCACTCCATCCCGCGCAGGCGCAGGAGCCCGAGGAACACCTCGTGGTCCCACCAGTCATGAGCCTTCTGGGAGGCGTAGCAGGCGTCGAGCAGCTCGACCTTGCGCCGCGCCAGCGCGTCGGGGACCGGCACGTAGGTCGACGGGCGCCCCATGTCGCCGTCCCACTTGGGGATCTCGTAGTGCAGCACGACGGCGTCCCGCCAGACCGTCGGAGCCATCGTCCCCACCAGCCGGTGGTCCTGGTGCGCGTCGTCGGGCCGCGGCGCCAGCACCAGGTCCGGTGCCGGGACCCGCTCGGCGTGCTCGTGCAGGGCGGCCCGCGCCTCTCCCCACCGGTCCGGCAGGCGCCCGTCCGGAAGCCCGCCGAACACGCTCGTCGCGCCGGGGAGGAAGGCCTCCGCGGCGGTGCGCGCCTCGTCCTGGCGGGACGGGTCGCCGGTGAGCGTGAGGTACGCCGCCTCGACACCACCCCGCGCCGCGAGCGCCAGCAGCGTGCCGCCGCAGGCGATCTCGACGTCGTCCGGGTGCGCGGCGAGGCACACCACCCGCAGCGGGCCGTCGGGGAGCGCGAGGCCGATCATCGGGCGGCCCCCGACCTCTCGTGCGAGCTGCTGGCGGCGGCCCCGGGGACCGTCGAGGCGAGGACGTCGCGGAGCCGCTCCTCCTGAGCCGCCAGCCGTCGGGCCGCGTCCGCGAGCACCGGCCGCGTGTCTTGCGCGGGCTCCCGCAGCAGGGCGAGCACCTGGTCCGCCACCTCGTCCGGGTCGAAGCCGTCGACCGTGTGCACCTGCTCCCCCTGGCCGAACTGCTCGAGCAGCCGTCCCTGCTTCGCGCCGTAGCCGAGCGAGACGGCCGGGACCCCCAGCCGCAGCGCCGTCACCAGATGGTGGTACCGGGCCGCCGCGACGACCCGTGACCCGGCCGTCTCCCGCGCCACGTCGGCCAACGACCCCGCCTCCACGGCCTCGACCCGGCCTGGGCCGGCCGACGCCGCACGGGCCGCGACCTCGCGGGCGGTCGGCGCGTCCGGCAGCGCGCCGCCGAGCACGACGACGTCGGCGCCGGACGCCGCCACCCGCTGGACGACCCGCACCATCCGCGCGACGTAGGCGGCGCGGTCCGCCTCCCCCTCCGCCGTCCCGAGGCCCCGGTAGTCGATGACTCCCACGACGACCCGCGGCCGCTCACGGCGAGGGGCGGCGGGCGCCGGGAGCCCGAGGACGAGATCGGGCACCACGTCGAGGGGGCGTCGCACCCCGAGCCGGCGCGCGGCGCGCGCCGACCCGTCGTCGCGCACCGTCACGAGGGTCGCGGCGGAGAGCGTCCAGCGGAACAGTCGCGCCGTCACGGGGTGGAAGGCGGCGTCGACCCCGACCGACAGGGCGAGGAAGGGCCGCCCTCGGAGGCGGGCGGCGAACGCGTACCAGAAGAGGGTGAGCGGGATCCCCCCGGGGGCGATCGCCAGCCCCTCGAAGATCCCGGTGCCGGGCACGACCACGGCGTCCAGGTCGCCGACCGTGCGCCACGCGCGCCGCGCGTCGGCCAGCTTGCCGAGCAGGCCGCCCGCTCCCCCGCGGCGGGCACCGGGATGGTGCAGGGGCACGGCCGCCACGCCGTGCTCCGCCGTCACCGCCTCGCACCGGTCGGCCACCACCACCGGGACCACCCGGTCGTCGGCCCGCAGCACGCCCAGCATCGCGGCGAGCGAGGCCTCGTTCCCGAAGTTGTGGACCCCGAACTCGCCCAGCAGCCCGACGTGCACCTTCACCTCGCCCACCGGGACCTCGTGCACCGGGACCTCACGCGCCGGCACGAGCCGGACCCACGACCTCGCCGACCTCGACCTCGGGCACGCGCCGCGGCACGGGGCGCGCGCCGCTGTCCCACACCGCCCACGGCCGGTCGCCCACGCGGTTCATCTCCTCCAGCGCGGACCGCTCCTTGAGCGTGTCCATCGGCGCCCAGAACCCGGTATGCGGGTGCACGCGGAACCGGCCGGCGCGAGCGGCGCGCACGCAGGCGTCCATGACGAGGTCCTCGCCCTCGCCCAGGTAGTCGAAGATGCCCTGCCGCAGCACGAAGTACCCGCCGTTGATGCACATGCTCATGTCGGCCACGGGCTCCAGGTCGCGCATCGTGCCGTCGGGGTCGTAGCGCACCACGTGGAACGAGTCCTGCGGGGCCACCGCCATGAGCGACCCGACGGCGTCCGTGGCGAGGAAGTCGTCGACGATCCGGTCCATCGGCGCGTCCGTGAGCACGTCGCCGTAGTTGGCGAGGAACACCTCGTCGTCGTCGAGGAACCGGCGCACGCGCCGCAGCCGCTCGCCGATCGCCGTGTCGATCCCCGTGTCGACGAACGTGATGCGCCACTCGCTGATGTCGCTGCTGAGCAGCTCGACGTGCTCGCCGCCCTTGGTGAGGACGAAGTCGTTGGAGTGCGTCTCGGAGTAGTGGAGGAAGTAGTCCTTCACGGCGTTCGCGCCGTGCCCCAGCGCGAGCACGAACTCCGTGTGCCCGTAGTGCGCGTAGTACTTCATGATGTGCCACAGGACGGGCCGCGACCCGATCGGCATCATCGGCTTGGGCAGCGAGTCGGGACCGGACCGCATCCGCATCCCCAGCCCGCCGCAGAACAGCACGACCTTCATGACGTCCCTCCCAGGGCCTGCCCGTCGTCGGGCGTGTGACGGACACGGCGCGGCGCGGCCCGCTCCCGCAGCGCGGGGGCGACGGGCCGGCCGACGAGGAAGCCGTCGGTGCCGCCCGCGTCCAGAGCGGCGGCGTAGACGGGCAGCGCCCCGGCGACGGCCTCGACCGTCCGGTCGACGTCCGCGTCGGTGTGCGCGGCGGAGATCACGAACGACTGCGCCAGCACGCCGCGGCGCAGCAGCTCGGCGAGGAACAGGGTGCGGTACGCCTGCGAGGGCGCGCCGTCGTGGTCGCGGGTGCCGAAGACCAGGCACGCCGGGTGCCCGGACACCGTCACCGAGCCCGTCAGACCGGCGGAGTCGACCACCTGCTGCACCCCGGCACGCAGCCGCTCACCCTGGGCGGCCATCGCGCCGGGCACGTCGCGCGCGGCGTACTCGCGGTGCACCGCCAGCCACGCCGCGAGCCCGGCCGTCTCCGCGCCGTGCGTCGTCGAGAGCAGGAAGACCCGCCGTGCGTCCGTCGCCAGGCCGCCGAGCTCCATGAGCTCGCGCCGGCCCGCGAGCGCCGAGACGGCGAACCCGTTGCCCAGCGCCTTGCCCCACGTCGACAGGTCCGGCACGACGCCGTACACGGTCTGGGCGCCTCCGGCGGACCACCGCATCCCGGTGATGATCTCGTCGAACACGAGCACCGTCCCCGTGCTGTCGCACAGGGCGCGCAGCCCCTCGAGGTAGCCGGGCGGGGGGCTCGCGTGCGCGGTCGCGGCCTCGAGCACGAGGGCGGCGACACGGCCCTCGTGCCGGGCGAGCAGCTCCTGGACGGCGGCCAGGTCGCCGTACGGGAACCGGACCGTGAGGTCGCCGATCGCCCGCGGGATCCCGGCGTCCATCGGCGTGGTGCCGATGAACCAGTCGTCGGTGGAGAAGAACGGGTGGTCGGCGCAGACGGCGACCAGGTCGCGGCCTGTCGCGGCGCGGGCCAGCCGCACCGCCGCGGTGGTGACGTCGGAGCCGTTCTTCGCGAACTTCACCATGTCGGCGCCCGGCACCTGCGCGCAGAACGCCTCGGCCGCCTCCAGCTCCCACCGGCTGGGCCGGGAGAAGCTCACGCCGTCCGCGATCGCCGACGTCACGGCGTCCACCACGGGCCGGAAGCCGTGGCCGAGCGTGACGCTGCGCAGGCCCATCCCGTACTCGACGTACTCGTTGCCGTCCACGTCCCACACGTGGGCGCCCGCGCCCCGCGCCAGCACAGGGGCCATGCGCTCCGGGTACTGGTCCGCGCCGCGCGCGTACGTGTGCGCGCCCCCGGGCACGAGACGGTGCAGCCGGGCCTGCGCGGCCGTCGACCGGTCGAAGGACCGGGCGGGGTCCGCGGGCTGCGACGGGTCGGGATGCGTCGCGTGCTGCGTCAGCTGCGTCATGGTGCCCCCGGGTGCGGTCGGGAGGTGGGTCGTGAAGTCTGGTGGGGCCGGCAGGGGGCCGGTCCCGCCGCCAGTCTGCGGCGCGGCACGGCACGGATGAAGGGCCCGCAGGGCTTTTCATCCGGCGCCCGCACCGACTTCACCCGACCGCTCCCCGGACCCTCTCCGTACCGTGTGGAGCATGCAGGTGCTGCCCACGACCCTCGACGGCGTGCTGATCCTCGCCCCCACCCCGCACCGGGACGAGCGCGGGCTGTTCACGCGCACGTTCGACACCGCCACCGCGGCGCACGCGGGCCTCGACCCGGCGGCGTTCGTGCAGGACAGCCAGTCCCGCTCGCGGCGCGGCGTCGTGCGGGGGCTGCACGGTCGGGTGGGCGGCGGCGAGGCCAAGCTGGTGCGGGTGGCGCACGGTGCCGTGCACGACGTCGTCGTCGACGCCCGCCCGGGCTCCCCGACGTTCGGGCGCTGGGAGGCGTTCCGGCTCGACGACGTCGACTTCCACGTCCTGTACGTGCCGCGCGGCTGCCTGCACGGACACCAGACGCTCACCGACACCGCGGACGTCTGCTACCGCATCGACGCGGAGCACGACCCGTCCGAGGACGTCGCGGTGCACCACCTCGACCCCGACCTCGGGGTGCGGTGGCCGCTGCCCGTCTCGCTCGTCAGCGACCGCGACGCCGCCGCGGGGCCGTGGGTGGCGCTCGTCCAGCAGCTCGGCGGGGCGGCGTCGGGGCCCGGCGCGGACGTGCTGTAGCCCGACGCCGACGAAGTCGTCCCAGGACGGCCGACGGCGTCGCGCCGCGTCGAGCCTGCCGTTCCCCTGGGGACGAGCTGCTTCTCCACAGATCTCGTCGACTCCCTGGTCGATCGAACATGCGTTCGATAGCGTCCTTCGTGTCATGGCGCGCCGACCGAGGAGAACGATGCCCGCCACCACTGCCCCTGCACCCGTGCCGCCCACCGGCCCGGACCCGGCGAGCGGCACGGTGTCACGGCTGCTCGACGCCCTGGCCGCCCTCGAGGGCGGGGTCGCCGCGCTCGCGGGGGCCGTCGAGGAGATCGACCTGCACGACGTCGGCCGGGACGTCCTCGAGCAGGCGTCGGCCCGGCTCCGGAGAGTCGGCTCCCGGGTGGACGCCGCGCGGTGGCGGGTGCTGCCCGCGCTGGAGGCGGACGGCCGGTGGTCGCTCGACGGGTCGCGCACCTTCGCGCACTGGCTCGCCCGTGCCGAGAACGTCGGGCTGCCCACCGCGCGCCGCGACGTCCGCACGGCCCACGCCCTGCGCGACGTCCTCCCGGCGACCGGTGCCGCCGCGCTCGCCGGCCGGCTCGGCGCCGACCACCTGCGCGCCATCGTCGACGTCGCCCCGACCTCCGAGGCCCGCCGAGACGCGCTCCTCGCTCCCGCGCCGACCGCGAGCGAGACGAACCGCACGACGGACAGCGGGACGACGGACGACGAGAACCCGGAAGCGCCGGACGCCGGCCTCGCCGCGCCGACCGGCGAGGAGCACCTGCTCGCCACCGGCTCCTGGTACACGCCCGCGCAGTTCCGCCGGCTCGTCAAGCGGTTCGCGTACGTGACGGACCCGGAGTCGGACGAGCAGGGCTACGCGCACGCCCGCGAGAAAGAGTTCGTCGACCTGTCGCCCACGTGGGACGGCTACCACCTCGCCGGGTTCCTCACCGAGGAGCACGGCCAGGCGCTGCGCGCCGCCCTCGACGCCGTCGCCGGCCGGCCCGCCGCCGGGGAGACCCGCACGCCCGCGCAGCGACGCGCCCAGGCGCTCGCCGACCTCGCACGCGTCGCCCTCGACTCCGGGACCGTGGGGTCGGGCTCCGCCGTGCGCCCGCACCTGACCGTCACCATCTCCCTGACCGAGCTCCGTCGCCTGCTCGCTGCCGGTCACGGTCGCGCCACCGAGCTCGGCCCTCCCGTCGCGGGATGGGCCGAGTCGCTGGGAGTCGACCCCGCCGAGTTCGTGGACGGCCGCGGCCCGCTGCCCCCGTCCCTCCTCCGCCGCATCGTGTGCGACAGCGAGGTGACACGGGTGGTCCTCGGCCCGGAGTCGCAGGTGCTCGACGTCGGGCGTGCCCGGCGCACCGTCACCGGCCAGCTGCGACGCGCCGTCGTCGCCCGGGACCGGCGGTGCACCTGGCCCGGCTGCGACGAGCCACCTGCACGCTGCGAGGTCCACCACGCCGTGGCCCACTGGGCGGACGGCGGCAGCACGTCCGTCGACAACTCCGCCCTGCTGTGCTGGCACCATCACGACCGCGTCGACGCGCTCGGCATCACCATGCGTCGCGACGGCGGCACGTGGCACTTCACCGACCGCCACGGTCGCTCGGCGGCTCAGGCGCCGGGCGTCCCGCTCATCGCTGACCGCCGCGGTCCCGGCTGAGCGGCTCGACCTCGACGGGCTCGGGCTCGGCGATCACCCAGCGACCCCCGAGCGCCTCCACCTCGGGGTGCGCGAACCGCACCTCGTCGAGGAGGTCGGGCACGAGCAGCAGCACCTTGTCGGGGCGGATCTCGGCAAGGATGTCGGGCCCGAGCACGGGCACCCGCGGCCCGGGGCCGCCCGGCATGGACCTGCCCCGCTTCGCGGGCGACGCGTCCACCACGGCGAGGACCTCGTCCGCGGTGACGCCGGCGAGCGCGAACAACGCGACCGCGCGCGACGCGGCGCCGTAGGCGACCACCTTCCCCTCGCTCGCGTCGAGCCAGTCGCGGAGGGCCGCGGCCGACGCGGCCACCTGCCGTTGGAGCGCCGCCACGGCCGCCGGCTCCGTGATCCCCGCCGCGGCCTCGGCCGCCAGCTCGGTGGCGACGAGGTCGCCCGCGGCGCGGGCGTGCCGACCGGCGGGCTGCGAGCCCTCCCGCGCCAGCGCGAGCAGCCGCGTCCCGCCGTACAGCGGATAGCGCCACAGCCCGACCGGGACGAGCCCGGTGCTGCGCGCCATCTCCACGAGCACCGTGAGCGAGTAGTACGCGAAGTGCCCGTGCCGCAGCGCGTTCCAGGTGCCGTCGCGCAGGATCACGGACAGCGGGTGCACGTGCAGCGCGAGGACGCCGTCGGGGGCGAGGGAGTCGAGCCGCAGGTCCCAGGCCGCGCGCTGGTCCGCCTCGTGCATGATCCCGAGCGAGTCGACGACGAGGTCCGCGGCGAGCCCGGGCACCGTGCCGGGGCCGTCGAGCAGCACGGCGTCCGGCACGATCTCCTGCACCCGCGCCAGCCAGGAGCCCCCGTGCGGGGAGCGCATCTCCCCCACCCACGTGCCGGGGCCTAGCAGCCCGCCCCCGACGAGGTCGGCCACTCCCGCCCGCGCCTGCGCGACGAGTGCGGCAGGCTCCACTCCGAGCGGCTCCTCGGGACCTGTCGGGTCCTCCTCGAGCTGGGCGAGTCGGCACCGGTCGCACATCACCATGCGCAACGGGTGCACGGGGTCAGGAGCGGGTGCCTCCGGCTCGGGGAACAGGTCGGCGGCAGGCTGGGAGCCCAGGTCGAGCACCACGGTGGCGCGGTCCGACTGGCACCACCGGCAGCGCCAGCCCGGCACGACGGCGCTCACGTGCCCGGCTCGAAGACCTCGAGGCGCGGCAGGAACGTCACCAGCCGGCCTCCCCAGTCGGCGACGTGCGCGAGCTGGGCCGAGATCTCCCGCCGCAGGTTCCACGGCATGACGACGACGTAGTCGGGCCGGGCCGCGTCGAGCGCCTCGGGCGCGTGGATGGGGAGGTGCATGCCCGGCGTGAACCGGCCGTGCTTGTACGGGTTGCGGTCGACGGCGAACTCGATCAGGTCGGGGCGTACGCCGCAGTGGTTGAGCAGCGTGTTCCCCTTGCCGGGCGCCCCGTACGCCACCACGCGCCTGCCCTCGCGGCGGGCGGTGAGCAGGAAGCGCAGCACGTCGTCGCGCACGGCGGCGACCTGCTCGGCGAAGCCGGCGTGACCTTCCACGGTGTGCAGGCCGGCGGCGGCCTCTGCGGCGAGCACGCGCGCCACGGCGGCGGACGGCGCGGGCCCACCGCCGGCTGGTGCGCCGTCGGGCGTCGGCACGGACCACGTGCGCAGCGAGCCGCCGTGGCTGGGCAGCTCGTCCACGTCCACCACGGTGAGCCCGGCGGCGGCCAGCACCCGCTGCGTCGTGAGCAGCGACAGGTAGCTGTAGTGCTCGTGGTAGATCGTGTCGTACTCGTTGCCCTCGACGAGGCGCAGCAGGTGCGGGATCTCGATCGACACCCGCCCGTCGTCGGCGACGAGCTGCCGCAGCCCGCGCGAGAAGTCGACGATGTCCGGCACGTGCGCGAAGACGTTGTTGGCCACGACGAGGTCGGCAGGGCCGTGCTCGGCGCGCACGCGCCGCCCCGTCTCCTCGCCCAGGAACTCCACCACCGTGGGCACGCCCCGCTCGACCGCGGCCGCGGCCACGTTGCCCGACGGCTCGATGCCGAGGCAGCGGATCCCCTGGTCGACGACGTGCTGCAGCAGGTAGCCGTCGTTGCTCGCGACCTCGACGACGAACGACCGCTCGGGGGCGAGCCCGAGCCTGTCGACCGCGTCGTCGACGTACCGCCGCGCGTGCTCCACCCACGACGCGGAGTAGGACGAGAAGTAGGCGTAGTCGTCGAAGATGTCCTCCGCCGGCACGTAGGCGGGCAGCTGCACCAGCAGGCACTGCTCGCACACCCGCACGTGCAGCGGGTAGAAGACCTCCGGGCCGTCGACCTGCTCGGCGGTGGGGTAGGTCTCGCACGGCGGCGACATCCCGAGGTCCACGAAGGTACGGGTCAGGGGTGCGCCGCACAGCCGGCACGACGGCGCGGGCACCGCGGACCCCTCGGGCGCGCCGGCGGCGTGCCGCGCCGCCGACACGGCGGTCATGCCGGCACCGCCGTGGTGCGCAGGTTCTCCAGGTCGAGAGCGCCGCTGGCGGCGAGCTCGCTCACCCGGTGCAGGCGCACGAAGCGCGGGCCCTCGAAGTCGTCGGCGGTGAGGCCGAACCGGTGGACGTCCTGCCAGATCTGCCGGATCCCGTCGCGCACCGTCCAGCGGGGCGCGGCGGCCGGGAGCTCGGTGCGGATGCGCGTGAAGTCGACCCGGTAGTTGCGGGTGTCGGCCCCCGCCCCCGCGGCAAAGGTCACGGGGGCGCCGGTGACCTCGCTGACCTGCTCGGCGACGGTGCGGATCTGGACGACGTCCTCGTCGCGGCCCACGTTGAACGCCCGGTCGTGCACCACCTCGCGGGGAGCCTCGAGCCCGGCGAGGAACGCCCGCGCGATGTCCTCGACGTGCACGAGGGGCCGCCACGGCGAGCCGTCCGACTGCAGCCGCACCTCGCTGCGCGTGTACGCGGTGCCGGTGAGGTTGTTGACCACGATGTCGGCCCGCAGCCGCGGTGACGAGCCGTACGCGGTCGCATTGCGCAGGAACGTGGGCGAGAAGTCGTCGTCGGCGAGCGCGGAGAGGCCGCGCTCGGCCTGGATCTTCGACTCCCCGTACGGGGTGACGGGGTGGAACTCGGCGCCCTCGTCGACGGGCTCGTCGCCCGCCGCCCCGTACAGGGAGCACGACGACGAGAACAGGAACCGCGCCACCCCGGCCGCCTTGGCCGCCCGCGCCATCCGCACGGCGCCGTCCGTGTTGACGGAGAACGTGGCATGCGGGTTGAGGTGCCCGAGCGGGTCGTTGGAGATGGCCGCCAGGTGCACCACCGCGTCGAAGCCGGCGAGGTCCTCGGGCCGCGCGTCCCGGACGTCGCCGGTGCGCTGCTCGTACCCCGTCACCGGAGGGCCGAAGTCGCAGCCGTCGTACCAGCCGGCGTCGAGGCCGACCACCTCGTGGCCCGCTGCCTGCAGGAACGGCACCAGCACCGCACCCACGTATCCGCGGTCACCATCGACGAGCACTCGCATGGTCCGTCCCCCCGTCGTCGTCCGGCCGGTCCCGCGGGCAGGGAGTCCCGCGAGCCGGTGGCTTCACCGCCGCCTCGACGCTAACCAGCGACCTCCTCCCACCGTGAGGGTTGCCCGGGGTGAAAAGCCTCGTCACCCGGGTGATTCCGCCCCCGGGACGTTCCGCGCCCGCACCCCGGCGGCGAGGATCGGGAGCCATGAAGGTCCTGCGCATCTCCCACAGCGCGGTGGTCGACGCCTGGCGCGGCCGCGAGGCCGAGCTGCGCCGGCGCGGCGACCACGTCCGCGTCGTCACGGCCGCCGTCTGGGACGAGGGCGGCCGCGACGTGCGCCCCGCGCCCTCGCCGGACGAGGAGCTCGAGACCGCGCGCACGTTCGGCCGGCACCCCGCCCTGTTCCTCTACGACCCGCGGGCCCTGTGGCGGGTGCTCGGCGAGCGGTGGGACGTCCTCGACATCCACGAGGAGCCCGTGGCGCTCGCGACCGCGGAGATCCTGGGCGTCCGCGCCGCGCGACGGCTCGTGGACGCGGCGCGCGGGCGCCGCTCCCGCCCCGCGCCCTACCTCCTCTACTCCGCGCAGAACCTCCTCAAGCGGTACCCGTGGCCGTTCCGGGCGCTCGAGGCGGCCGCGCTGCGCGGCGCCGCGGCCGTCGTCACCTGCAACCACGACGCCGCCCGCATCGTGCGCTACAAGGGCGCCCGGGGACTGGTCGAGCGGATCCCGCTCGGGCTCGACACGACCGTGTTCTCTCCCGCCGACGACGCGGAGCTGGGGACGCAGCCGGCCGGGCCGCGCACGCCGGGACGGGTGCGCGTCGGGTACGCCGGGCGCCTCACCGCCCAGAAGGGGGTGGACGTGCTCCTCGCGGCTGTCGCCCGGGACGAGGCGCTGGACCTCGTGGTGGCGGGCGCCGGTCCGGAGGAGGCGCGGCTGCGGCGGGTCGCCGCCCGGTTGGGCGACCGCGTCGACTTCCTCGGCCCGCTCGACACCGACGACCTCCCCGCCTTCTACCGCGGGCTGGACGTCCTGGTCGTGCCGTCGAGGCACGCCCCGGGCCTGGCCGAGCAGTTCGGCCGCGTGGTGGTCGAGGCGATGGCGTGCGGCACCCCGGTCGTGGCGACCCGTGTCGGCTCCGTGCCGGACCTCGTCGCCGGCGCCGGTGTCCTCGTGGCACCGGACGAACCCGAGGCCCTGCTGGACGGCATCCGGCAGGCGACCCACCCACGGACCGCGCGCACGCTGCGCCTGGCCGGGCTCGACCGTGCCCGCGAGTGCTCGTGGCCCGAGGTCGCCCGTCGGTACCGCGCGGTCTACGAGGCGGCCCTCGGCGCGCCGGCACGCGACCACGGTCCCGCCGCGCACGACGGCGCGGCACGTCGGCCGTCCCCCCGTGTCGAGGTGGTGGTCGTCGCCTACGGCCACCCCGACCTGCTGAGCTCCGCGCTCGAGCCTCTGGCGGGAGCCTTCCCGATCACCGTGGTCGACAACTCGTCCGACCCGCGGCACCGCGCGCTCGCCCAGGTCTTCGGCGCCGCCTACCACGACCCCGGGCGCAACCTCGGGTTCGCGGCGGCCGTCAACGTGGCGCTCGCGCACCGGCAGGACCCCGGAGCGGACGTGTTCCTCCTCAACCCCGACGCCGTCGTCGGGCCCGAGACCGTCGCCACGCTCCACGAGGCCCTGCACGGGGACCCCGGGCTGGCGAGCGTCGGCCCCGCGCAGGTCGACGGTGCGGGCCGGCCGGGACGCGTCGTCTGGCCGTTCCCCTCTCCGGCGCGGGCATGGCTGGAGGCCGCCGGTCTCGGCCGGCTCCGGCTGCCGCGCGAGCGCACCTTCGTCATCGGCTCCGCGCTGCTGATCCGCGCGGCCGCGCTGCGCGGCGTCGGCGGGCTCGACGAGCGGTTCTTCCTCTACGCCGAGGAGACCGACTGGGCGTACCGGGCCGACCGGCAGGGCTGGCGGCACGCCCTCGTGCCCACCACCGAGGTCGTGCACGAGGGCGCGGGCACGGGTGGTGACGTCCGGGTCCGCGAGCTGCACTTCCACGCGTCGCAGGAGCGCTACCTGCGCAAGCACTACGGTGCGGCCGGCTGGACCGCCGCCCGTGCCGGTCTCGTCGCGGGCGCGGTGCTGCGCTCCGCCGCGCTCCGCGGGCCTCGCCGGGAGCACGCCCAGCGGCGTCTGCGCGCGTACCTCGGCGGGCCCGCGTCGCTGGAGGACCGCGAAGCGGTGCCGTCGTGAGCGCCGGCGGGCCCGGCGCCCACCACCTGCGCCTTCGGACGGGCGGGGGGCCGCGGACGGGCACGCAGACGGGCATCGCGTCGAGCCTGCGGTCGACGACGCGCGTCGCGACGTGGGCGGCGGTCCTCGGCGTCGTCGTCCTCGCGGCGACCTACGTGCTCGCCCACGACCTCACCCTCGGGGTGGCCGTGACGTCCGTCGCGGTGCTGGCCTGCGTGATGCTCTACGACCCCTCGCTGGTCCCCGTGATCGCGATGCCCACGTTCGTCGTGGCCGAGCGGGTGGGCGGGGACGCCCTGAACATGTCGCTGGGCGACGTGACCCTGTTCGCGACGTTCTGGGTCGCCGTCCTCTTCTCGCCGCGCCCGTTCACGCCTGCGCTGCGGTCCATGCTCTGGCTGTCGGCGGTGTACCAGCTCGCGACGCTCTTCGCCGTCGTCGCCACCCCCTTCGCCCAGAACTCGATCGAGTGGTTCCACGCGTGGCTGCTGGTGGGTGGGGCGCTGGTCGTGGGCTGGGCGGTGGGCCGGTCCGGGCACGCGACGCTCGGACTGACGCTCCTGACCGTGTTCGTGCTCGCGATCGCGCTCGACGCCTGTGCGACCGCGGCCGTGCAGCTCGCGCAGGGCGACGTGTCGCCGGTCTACCCGAGCTGGCCGTTCGAGCTGCACAAGAACCTCGCGGGTCCGATCTTCGCCTCGGTCGCCCTGCTCGTCTTCGTGCGCCAGTCGTGGCTGCGGTGGCCGGCCTGGTTCCGGGTCCCGGCCTTCTACCTGCTGGTGCTCGCGCTCATGGCCGTGCAGTCACGCCAGGCGATCGTCGGCCTGGGCGTCGGCCTCATCGTCCTCGCGCTGCGTGCCGGCCGCGGACGCCGACAGACCCCGATCCTCATGCTGCTCACCATGGCCCCCGCCGCCATCTTCGTCGCGAGCCGGGTGCAGGACGACCTCTCCGGCGACGACCCGTTCAACTCCACGGCGTTCCGCGCCGTGGGCATCGAGGGCGGGTTCGACGTCTGGCGGGAGCACCTGTGGTTCGGCGCCGGGCTGCGCTGGTGGACCGTGGGGCCCGAGCTCGGGTTCCAACCGCCCAACGCCGTCGCGGAGGTGCTGTCCTCGGTCGGGATCGTCGGCCTCGCCGGGTTCGCGGTCCTCATGCTGGGCACGCTGGTGGTCGCGTGGCGGATGGACCGCCGGTTCGGGACGCTCGCCGTCGCCCTGCTCGCGTCGCGCCTCGTGGCGAGCCAGTTCGACCAGTTCTGGGTCGCGATCATCGTGTCCCTGCCCTTCCTGCTCGTGGGGGTCTGCCTCGGCGCCGAAGGGTTCGCGAAGGCGCCTGGCGCGCCCCTCCTCGACGACCGGCCGGCGCGCGTCCGTCGGCGCGCGGCGCGAGCCGCCCTGACCCCGGTGGAGCCACCGGTCCCGGCGCAGGGCGAGGAGCTCCTGCTCCCCGGTGGCCGCTCATGAGGATCACCCACGTCGTCGTGACGGACGCGTACGCCGGGGTCGAGGCCCACGTCGCGCGCCTCGCCCGAGAGCAGGCGCGGGCAGGCCATGACGTCGCGGTGGTGGGCGGTGCGGAGGAGCCGATTCGCGCCGTCGTCGGCGACGACGTCGAGCTCAGGCCGGGTTCGACGGTCGCGCGGGCGCGCCGCTCGCTCGTGCGTGGGCCGCAGCCGGACGTCGTCCACGCCCACATGACGGCGGGCGAGATCGCGGCGTGCCTCGTCCCCCGGGTGCTCCTGCACCGCGTGCCGCTGGTCGTGACGCGGCACTTCGCCCTGGTCCGGGGGCGCAGCGCCGCCGGCCGCGTCGCCGCGCCGGTGATCCGTCGCACCGTCGCCGCCCAGATCGCGATCAGCGCCTTCGTGCAGGACCGCATCGACGGCCCGAGCCGGGTGGTGGTCGCAGGCCTCGAGGAGCGGCCGCACTCGCGCGGCGCCGCGCTCCGGTCGCCCGTGGTGCTGATCGCGTCCCGGCTCGAGCCGGAGAAACGGGTCGACTCCGGTGTCCGGGCGTTCGCGGCGTCGGGGCTCGCCGACCGCGGCTGGCGCTTGCGGGTCGCCGGCTCGGGCTCGCTCGAGGTGGTGACCAAGGAGCTCGTGAGCGAGCTCGGGCTTGACGGGGCCGTCGATCTCCTCGGCCACCGCGACGACGTGCCCGCGCTCCTGGCCGACGCGGGGCTCTTCCTCGCCCCGACCCCCGGCGACGGCTTCGGGCTGAGCGTGCTCGAGGCCATGGCGAGCGGCGTCCCGGTCGTGGCCGACGGCTCCGGCGGGCACGTCGAGTCTCTCGGCCCCGCCGGCGGCCCCGGCCTGTACGCCACCGGGGACGTCGACGACGCGGGGCGGCGGCTGCGCGCCCTCGCGGACGACCCCCGTCGGCGCGACCGCTACGGCGCCGCCCTGCAGACGCGGCAGCAGGCCGAGTTCTCCGTCGCACGCCAGGCGGCCGCCACCGAGCGCGTGTACCGGCAGGTGCTGTCGTGACGCCGGACCGCGAGACCGTCACCGGCCCCGACCTCGTCGTGATGTCGCTCGAGCCGTGGGACGACGTCTGGCGGCGCAACCAGTACCTCGTCGCCGGTCTCCTGCGCGAACGCCCGTCGGCCCGGGTGCTCTTCGTCGAGCCGGTCAGCGACCCTGTGCACGCAGTGACCCGTGGCGCCTGGCCGCGGCCCGGTCGAGGGCTGCGGCCCGCCCCGGACGTCGAGGGCGTCGGCCCGCGCCGCCTGTGGCTGCTCGAGCCGACCAAGCTGCTGCCGCGGCGGGTCGCGCCGCACGGCGACGAGCGTCGCGCGGCCGTCGTCCTGCGGGCTGCCCGGCGCCTCGGGCTCGCGCGGCCGGTGCTGTGGGTCAACGACCCGTACGGCGCCACGCTCGCCCGCGTCAGCGGCTGGCCCACGCTGTACGACGTCACCGACGACTGGACGGCGGCCACGCGCGGCCCGGCCGAGTCCCGTCGCGTCGCCGAGTCGGACCGGTACCTGGTGGAGCACGCTGCGGCCGTCACCGTCTGCTCCCCCACCCTGGCGTCCCGCAAGGCCGACGCCCGGTCGGTCGTGCTGGTCACCAACGGCGTGGACGTCGAGCGGTACCGGCGCCCCGCGGCCCGGCCGGCGGACCTCCCGCACGGTGCGACGGCCGTCTACGTCGGTACTCTGCACTCCGACCGGCTCGATGTCGGGCTGTGCGAGGCCACCGCCCGCGCCCTGGCCGGCGTGGGCTCCCTGGTGCTGGTGGGCCCGGTCGCACTGGAGCGGCCCGACGTCGACCGGTTGCGCCGGGCGGGCGTGGTCGTGCTCGGTGCCCGACCGTTCGACGCGGTGCCGGCGTACCTCCAGCACGCCGACGCGCTCGTCGTCCCGCACGTCGTCGACGACTTCACGGACAGCCTCGACCCGCTCAAGCTCTACGAGTACCGGGCCGTGGGGCGCCCCGTCGTCTCGACGCCCGTCGCCGGCTTCCGGGACACCTCCGACCCGCGGGTCGCCGTCACCCCGCCGGACGGCTTCGCCGCTGCCGTCCGGGACGCGCTCGCGGAGCCGACGCGCGGGCCGGCGGGGCGACCCGGCACGGACCTCGAGCCCATCCCCACCTGGGCGCACCAGGTCGCCCTCATGTCCGACGTCGTCGACGCCGTCCGGCGACCCGCTCCCACACCCCGGTGACCGCGTCCGCGGTCCCGCGGGCGGGGAACCGCCGGGTCGCGTCGTCGTAGGCCGCCCGGGCGCGCCGGTCGGCCGCCCCCGGGTCGTCCAGCACCGCCAGGAGCCCCGCGGCGAGAGCATCCGGGTCTCCGGGCGGCACGAGCACGCCCAGCTCCTCCCCCGCCGGCCGGACGATCTCCGGCACGCCCCCGGCGTCCGTCGCGACCACGGGGACGCCGCGCACCATCGCCTCCACGACCACCTGACCGAACGGCTCCGGCACCGGCGAGGCGTGCACGCACACCGACAACCGGTCCAGCTCGCCGGCAGGGTCGTCGCTGAACCCGACCACGTCCACCGCGCCGCGCAGCCCGAGCCGGTCGATCTCCGCGTCGACGGCGTCCGCGTAGGCCTCCGCGCCGAACAGCGCCCCTCCGACCAGGCGGAACCGCACGTCGGGGCGGTCGTCGAGCACGGTCCGCGCGGCGCGCACGAGCTCCAGCTGGCCCTTCGTCGGGCTGAGGCGGCCGACCAGGCCCACCACCGGGCGCTCCGGCGGCACCCGCGCGTCATAGGCGGGCACCGCCTGGTCGGGCGCGTAGCCCGGGTGGACGACGGTGAGGTCGTGCACCCCGGGGAGCGTCCGGGCCGTCGCCTCCGAGTTCGCGACGACCGCGCGCGGGCCCCGGCGGGCCAGCGCGCGCAGGAGCCGGACCGCGAGCGTCGGGAGGTAGTCGTCGGCGATCCGGTCGTGGACGTGCCACACCGCCGGGACCCGGCACCACCGGGCCGCGAGGAGCCCCACGACGTCGGCGCGCAGCGAGTTGGTGTGCACGACGTCGGCGTCCGCCCGCCGGAGCACGCCGGCCACCCGGACCCCGAGCCGGATGGTCTCGCCCAGCGCGAGCACCGCGCGCCAGGAGCCGCCGAGCGCGTGCCGGTCCATGCCTCGCGACCGCGCCCCGGCGCGGACCACCACCGTCCGTACTCCGGCTGCCCGCAGCCGCTCCGCGACCCGGTCGGGCGTGCTCCCCGCCGCCAGACCGGGCAGTGCCGGGTCGTGCGGGTGGCGCCACACGTGCACCGAGCGCCTCCCGTCGTCGAGGCGCACGACGCCGGGGCCGAGGCCGCCGTCCCGGTCGGCACGGTCGGCACGGTCGGCACGGTCCCGGTGGTCGCCACGGGCGCGGCGGAACGTGGACGTGCGGGCGCTCGTCGCGAACAGGTGCTCCGGCCCGCGGACCGTACGGCCGCCGACGTCGCGCCCGGCCACGACGTCGTACGCCACGGTCACCTCGGCCCCGGGGCGCGCGTGCACATGCCGCACCGACCACGACTCGAGCGTGGCGCCGTCGGCCGCGAGCGCCGCGCCCAGGACGTCTGCGACAGCATCGCCGGTGAGGAGGTCGAGCCAGGCGCGGTGGTCCGCGGGCCGGGTCGGGGTGGGGCTGGTCGGGGTGGGGCTGGT
Organism: Isoptericola sp. QY 916; assembly: GCA_026934365.1. Classification (GTDB taxonomy): domain Bacteria; phylum Actinomycetota; class Actinomycetes; order Actinomycetales; family Cellulomonadaceae; genus Isoptericola; species Isoptericola nanjingensis. Next base: position 36,900 of record JADHZE010000013.1, read on the forward strand.
CGGAGCGGGGCTGGTCGGCACGTCGCCATCCGAGCGGTCGCGCGCGTGCCCCGGGTGAGACGTCGATGAGAGGACTCTCATCCGCCCCGGCCGGCCGGACGGTGCGGGCCCGGTCAGAGGAGCGGTCGGAGGGAGTGGTCAGAGGGAGACGTCGTCGAGCCCGAGCCACGCGGCGAGGTCCGCGAGCTCGGCGCGCACCGCCTGCGACACGTCGGGGTCGAACGGCAGGTCCTCGTGGATCGCGTCCACCCGGAGCACGCCCGCCTTGCGGTCTGCGGTGGCGTCGACCTTGCCGACGAACCGGTCCCCGTGCAGCACGGGCAGCGCGAAGTAGCCCCAGCGACGCCGGTCGCGCGGCTTGTACATCTCGAGCACGTAGTCGAAGTCGAAGACCTCCAGGAGCCGGGCGCGGTCGTGCACCAGGGCGTCGAACGGCGAGAGCACCGCGGTGCGCCCCTCGAACGGCTCGTCGACGGCGTCGAGGGCCGCCGGGTCGACGAGCCACGTCCGCTCGGTGCCCTCCACCGTGGCCGGCGTGCCCGCCAGGTCCACGTGGTCCTCGTCCCCCGGCAGACCGGGCAGGCGGGCCTGGGTGATCCCCCGTGCCCGCACGCGGCGCGCGACGCGTTCGCGCGCCGCCTCCGCGCGCGGCAGCGGCTCGACGTCCGGGTACACGCGCTCGGCCAGGTCCCACAGCCGGTCGCGGCCCCGTCGCCCGCAGACGGCGACGTCACCGTGCAGGTTCGCGAACTCCAGCATCTGCGTGACGTTGCGGTGCCCGGTCCAGCCGGAGGAGCGCCAGGGCCGCACGCTGGTGTCCGGGACGTCGCGGGCGACGAGCGGCCCGTCGGCCTCGAGCAGGCGCAGGACGTCGTCGAGGAACGGCGCGTTGTCGTGGAACCAGCTCGAGCGCCAGTCCCCGAACGGCCACCGGCGCATCTGCTCGAGGTACAGCGGCAGGTCCTCCGTCGGCCGCACCGTGCCGCCGAGGCGGAAGAGCATCCGGTCGGCGAGCGCGTCCTCGACGGCGCCGGGCCACGTCGTGCGGCCGAGCCTCGACCACGGGACGAGGTCGACCGCGGGCGCGACGGCGGCGGTCGGGTCGACCGGGAGCACCATCAGGTGCTCGACCGTCGCGAGGAGGTCGTCCGGGCGGTGGGCGTCGAGCAGCTGGGCACGCACCGCGATGCGGCGGGCCTGGTCTCGCGTCAGCCGTACGGGCGCGCCCGCGGCTCGGTCGGTGACCACCCGACGACGGTAGCGCCGGGTCCCGACACCCGGGCGGCTACCCGCGGACGTCCGCCACGGCCGCCGCGACGGACCTGCCCGCGGCGACCACCTGGTCGAGCACGGCGAGGGTCGCCGGCCCGGGCGCGCCGCCGGTCGTGCGGTGCCGGGCGACGATCTGTCGCGTCCCCAGCCCCGGCAGCGCGACGACCTGCACGGCGTCGGGCAGGAGGTCCCCCGCCGCGAGCGCCGGGACGACGGCGACGCCGAGGTCGGCGGCGACCAGCGCGAGGGCGACCGCGTAGTCGTCGTACCGGTGCGTCAGCGGCGTCGTCGCCCCCGAGGCGGCGTGCGCCCGCTGCACCACCCGGTCGGCGGCGTGCCCCGGTTCCGCCCCGAGCCAGGTGGCGTGCCGCAGGTCGGTCAGCCGCTCGGGCACGGGGCGGTCGGCGGGCAGCACGACCAGCCACGGCTCGTCCAGGACCGGCACGTCCCGCATCCCCGCCGGGGTGGTCCGCCCGATGGCGCTCTCGGTCTCGGTGAGGATCAGGTCGAGGTCGCCGCGGCGCAGGTCCCGCTGCGCGGCCTCGCCCTCCGTCTGGCACAGGTGGACGTCGAGGCCGGGGGCGGTCCGCGCCAGCCGGCCGGCGAGGGGGGCGAGGAGGCCGCCGACCAGGGTGGGCGACGCCCCCACGGCGACCGTCCCGCTCGGCTCGCCCGCCAGCTCCGCGAGGGCCCGACGCGTGTCGGTGAGCTCGGCCTCGATGCGCTCCGCCGCCGCGACGACCAGCCGGCCGGCGGGCGTGAGGACGGCCCCGGCCGGCTGCCGGTCCACGAGCCGCTGGCCGGACTCCGCCTCGAGGCGCGCCACCTGCTGCGAGACCGCCGACGGGGAGACGCCGAGCGCCTCGCCGGCGGCCACGATGCCGCCGTACCGGTGGACGGCGAGGAGGGTGGCCAGCCGGCGCGGGTCCAGGTGCATCGGAGAACCGTGGTGCATCGGAAAATCTTAAGGCAGACCTCGGCAGACTTCGATTGATCTGCACCACGCCTCGGCGCACGATGGGCCGGTGCCGACGTCGACCCTCCCGCCCCGACCCGTCCGCGGGCACGCCCCGGCCCGAACCGGCGCCGCCCTCGTCGCCGCGGGCGCGCTGCTCTGGGGCACGGGCGGGGTCGCGGCCGCGACGATCGGCGCCCACAGCGCGATGCC
>JADHZE010000130.1 GCA_026934365.1 Isoptericola sp. QY 916
ACGCGGAGCTCCCGCTGTGGGGCGCGGAGCCGGGTCGCGGCGTCGGAGCGGCCGGCGACGCCCGCGCCATCGCCGACGCCGTGCTCCGCCTGGCGGCGGCCGGCGCCTCCGCCGTCTCCGTGCAGCCCACGGCCGACGAACCCGACCTCGCCGGTTTCGTCGAGCTGCTCGGCCGCGAGGTGCGGCCGCTGCTCGACCAGGCATGACCCACCCAGGGCAGGACCCACCCGAGGAGCAGACCATGGACTGGAAGATCGAGCTGATCCACGTGCCCGTGAGCGACGTGGACCGGGCGAAGGAGTTCTACGAGCGCGTCGGCTTCCACCCCGACCACGACCAGGTGGTGAACGACGACCTGCGGTTCGTGCAGATGACGCCGCCGGGCTCCGCGTGCTCCATCGCGTTCGGCACGGGGCTGGGCGGCACGCTGCAGCCGGGTCAGCTGGACGCGATCCAGGTGGTGGTGCCCGACGCGGACGAGGCGCTGGCGCACCTGCGGGGCGTCGGCGTCGAGGCCGACGGCGTGGACGACCAGCCCTGGGGCCGGTTCGTCACGTTCGCCGACCCGGACGGCAACTCCTGGACGCTGCAGCAGCTGCCCGCGTGGTCCGCGAACGCGGGCTGAGTCAGAGCCGCTTGCCGTAGCAGCGCTGCTGCTCGAACCCGGCGTGGTCGCCGAACGACTCGATCGGCTCGTAGCCGATGGCCTCGTACAGCGCGATCGCCTCGGGCTGCGCGGTGCCGGTCTCGAGCACGAACCGGCGGAAGCCGACCTGACGGGCGGCGCGCTCCAGCTCGGCCATCAGCCGCCGCGCGACGCCGCGCCCGCGGGCGTCGCCGTCCACGTACAGGCGCTTGACCTCGCCGGTCGCGGCCGGGTGCGCCGTGCCGCGGCCGCGCCGGTCGTCCGTGCCGGAGACGTCGCGCACCGCGGCGGTGCCGACGGGGCGGCCGTCCAGCCGGGCGACGAGCGTGACGACGATCGACCGCGGGTCGATCGTCGGCGCTTCGTCCTCTCCGCCGTACCGCACGGCCATCTCGGCCTCCTGCGCGGCGCGCAGCCCCGCGGCAGCGGGGTCGTCCCACGCCACGGCGTCGACCGTCAGGCCCTCGGGCCCGACGGTCGACGGGAGGACCGTGGTGGCGGTCATGCCGAGACGAGCGAGGCCAGCACCGACGTGAAGAAGCCGAGGCCGTCCGTGCCGGAGCGCGGGCCGGCCTCGCCGTCCGGACCGAACCCGGCCTCGACGGCGTGCTCCGGGTGCGGCATGAGGCCGACCACGTTGCCGCGCTCGTTGGTGATGCCCGCGATGTCACGACGCGAGCCGTTCGGGTTCCAGCCCTGGTAGCGGAACACGACGCGGCCCTCGCCCTCGAGCTCGTCGAGGGTGCGGTCGTCGGCCACGAACTGGCCGTCCTGGTTCTTCAGCGGGATGGTGATGTGCTGACCGGGTCGGTACTGGTTGGTCCAGGCCGTCGACGTGTTCTCGACCGACAGCACCTGCTCGCGGCACACGAAGTGCAGGTGGTCGTTCTTCACCATCGAACCGGGCAGGAGGTGCGCCTCGGTCAGCACCTGGAAGCCGTTGCAGATACCGAGCACCGGCATGCCGCCCTTGGCGGCGTCCACCACGGCGTCCATGGCGGGCGCGAAGCGCGAGATGGCGCCGGCGCGCAGGTAGTCGCCGTACGAGAACCCGCCGGGCAGGACGACGGCGTCGACACCCTGGAGGTCGCCGTCGGCGTGCCACAGCGACACGGGCTCCCCGCCCGCGAGCCGCACCGCGCGGGAGGCGTCCCGGTCGTCGAGCGTGCCGGGGAAGGTGATGACGCCGATCCGCGCGGAGGCGAGGGTGGCGGCCGACATCAGGCCACGCCCTCGGACGTGATCGTCCCGGCGGCGTCCGTCGCGGCGTCCGCCACGCGCACGACGTCCTCGATGACGGGGTTGGACAGCAGCGTCTCGGCGGCCTGCTGGGCGGCGGCGAGCACCTCGGGCGTGACGTCGCCGTCCACCTCGAGCTCGAACCGCTTGCCCTGGCGCACCCCGCTGAACTGGGTGAAGCCGAGGCGGGGCAGCGCCCCCACGACGGCCTTGCCCTGGGGGTCCAGGATCTCGGGCTTGGGCATGACCTCGACGACGACGCGTCCCACGGGTGCTCCTTGGATCGTGACCGGTAGCTGGCCGGGTGGTCCAGCGGCCGCCGCTCCGGGATCCCGGCACGGGCGGCGCCGCGGAGGCGCGCGCGTGGGGGCGGGAGCACGACGGCGGGATTCCGCGACGAGTCTACCGCCCGCGCGCTAGCCTTCTGACGCCGCGGGGCGCAGCCGGACGACGGCGCCGTCGATGCCGCGTCATCCACCATCGCACCGACCCCGAGGAAGCATGTCCGCACCCACCCCTCCGCCCGCCGGCGGCACGCCCGACCCGTACGCCACGCCCGACGCCGGCGCGACGCCCTCGCCGGAGCCCGCCCCGACCGAGCCGCCGGCGCCGTACGCCCAGCCCGGCTCGCCCGCCCTGGGGTCGCCGTACGACCAGCAGGGCCCGTACGGCGGCCGGCCGACCCCGTACGCGCAGCCCGCGCCCTACGGCGCGCCGTCCCCGTACGGGCAGCCCGCGCCGGGGACGGACGGGCTCTCGATCGCCGCGCTGATCACCGGCATCCTCGGCATCAGCCCCGTCGCGCTGGGCCTCGGCATCGCGGGGATGCGGCGCACCCGGCGTACGGGACAGAGCGGCCGTGGCCTGGCGATCGCCGGCGTCGTGCTCGGCGCGCTCGGGATCCTCGGCTGGCTCCTGGTCGTCGGGCTGGTCGTCCTGGCGGCGACGAACGACGAGTTCCAGGAGGGGTTCAGCCAGGGCTTCGAGGAGTCGTACGCCGACCGCACCGGGGCGAACCTGAACCTGGGCGACTGCTTCGAGCTGCCGGCCGACGCCACCGACCTCACCGGCATCGTCGCGGTCGACTGCACGTCGCCGCACGGGGCGGAGCTGGTGGGCGTCGACGAGCTGACGGACGCCGAGTACCCGGGCGAGGACTCCGTCGTCGCCACCACCGAGGACTTCTGCTTCGAGGAGTTCGCCGACTACGTCGGCACGGACTACGACGCGTCCGGCCTCGACATGATGTACCTCTACCCCACCGAGGCGTCGTGGACGTTCGGCGACCGGCGCCTCATGTGCTGGGCGCAGAACCCGGACGGCTCGCCGCTGGAGGCCAGCGTCCAGGGCTCCGGCCTCTGACCCGCCGACCCGCGGGGGCGCCTCAGCGCAGGGGCGCCCCCGTGAGCCGCTCGTACGCCTCGAGGTAGCGGTCGCGGGTGCGCTCGACGACCTCGGGCGGCAGCACGGGCGGCGGCACGTCGGACGCGCGGTCCCAGCCGGAGGCGGGGGACGTCAGCCAGTCGCGCACGATCTGCTTGTCGAAGCTCGGCTGCGAGCGCCCCGGCTCCCACTCGTCGGCGGGCCAGAACCGCGACGAGTCGGGCGTGAGCACCTCGTCGCCGAGCACGGTCGCCCCGGTCGCCGGGTCGACGCCGAACTCCAGCTTGGTGTCCGCGAGGATCACGCCGCGCTCGCGCGCGATCTCCTCGGCGCGGGCGTAGACGGCGAGCGTGAGGTCCCGCAGGCGCGTGGCGGCGTCGTCGCCGATCCGGCGCGCCACCTCCTCGAACGGCACGTTCTCGTCGTGCTCCCCCACCTCGGCCTTGGTGGCGGGGGTGAAGATCGGCTCCGGCAGGCGCGAGCCGTCGACCAGGCCGGCCGGCAGCGGGATGCCCGTGACCTCGCCGGACGCGCGGTACTCGGCCAGGCCGGAGCCGGTGAGGTAGCCGCGCGCGACGCACTCGACGGGGAACATCTCGAGCCGGCGGCAGATCATCGCGCGGCCGGCGACGACGTCGGGCACGAGGCCGTCGCCCGGCTCGGCGCTCGCCTCGGTGGACACGACGTGGTTGTCCACGACGTCCGCGAGCTGCTCGAACCACCACAGGCTGAGCTGCGTGAGCACCACGCCCTTGTCCGGGATGCCGGGGGTGAGCACGTGGTCGTGCGCCGAGAGGCGGTCGGACGCGACGACGAGGACGACGTCGCCCAGCGGGTGCACGCCGCCCAGCGCCGGCAGGTCCGGCTCGTACAGGTCGCGGACCTTGCCGGAGTAGACGTGCCGCCACCCCGGCAGGTCGAGCGGTCCCCCGGCGAAGGCGTCGTTCTGGTCGGCACCGGGCTGGTCGACATCGTGCGTCTCGGTCACGACGCACAGTCTCTCACCGCGCCGCGGGGCGGCGTCGAGCGTCTCGCACGACGTCGGGAGGCAGCCGTCAGGGGACGGCGACCTCGCCGCGCTCGGCCTTCAGCGCGATGTCGCTGCGGTGGTGGGAGCCGTCCAGCGCGATCTTCTCGACCCCGGCGTAGGACGCCGCCCGGGCGGCCGCGAGGTCCGCGCCCCGGCCGACGACGGACAGCACGCGTCCCCCGGCGGACACCAGCGCGCCGTCGACGACGGCGGTGCCGGCGTGCAGCACGTGCACGTCGTCCAGCGCCTCGGCGTCGGCGATGCCGGTGATCGGGTCGCCCTTGCGCGGCGACTCGGGGTAGCCCTGGGAGGCGACGACGACGTTCACCACGGCGTCGTCCGACCAGCGCAGCGGCTCGATGCCGTCGAGGCGGCCGGTGGCGGCGGCGAGCAGCACGCCCGACAGCGGGGTGCGCAGCCGCGCGAGCACGGCCTGGATCTCCGGGTCGCCGAAGCGGGCGTTGAACTCCACCACGCGGGTGCCGCGGGAGGTCAGCGCCAGCCCCACGTAGAGGACGCCGGAGAACGGGGTGCCGCGGCGGGCCATCTCGTCCACGGTGGGCTGCGCGATCCGGTCGACCACCTCGGCCACGAGGCCCGACGGCGCCCAGTCGAGCGGCGTGTACGCGCCCATGCCGCCCGTGTTGGGGCCGGCGTCATCGTCGCCCACCCGCTTGAAGTCCTGCGCGGGGACCATCGGCACGACCGTGGCGCCGTCGCACAGGCAGAACAGCGAGACCTCCGGGCCGTCGAGGTACTCCTCGACCACCACGGTGCCGTCGTCGCCGCGGGCCTGGAGCGCCTCGCGGGCGTGCGCGAGGGCGGCGTCCCGGTCCGACGTCACGACGACGCCCTTGCCGGCGGCGAGCCCGTCGTCCTTGACGACGTAGGGGGCGCCGAAGGCGTCGAGCGCGTCGGCGACCTGCTCGACGGTGGTGCACACGTGCGCCATCGCGGTCGGCACGTTCGCGGCGGCCATGACGTCCTTCGCGAACGCCTTCGACCCCTCGAGCCGGGCCGCCTCGGCCGACGGCCCGAAGACGGGGATCCCGGCCTCGCGGACCGCGTCGGCCACCCCGGCCACGAGGGGAGCCTCGGGCCCGACGACGACCAGGTCGACGCCGAGCGTCCGGGCGAGGGCGGCGACGGCCCGGCCGTCGTTCGCGTCCACCGGGTGCAGCGCGGCCTGCGCGGACATGCCGGGGTTGCCCGGCGCGGCGTGCAGCTCGTGCGCGGTCTCCTCCGACGCGAGGGCGTGGACGATGGCGTGCTCGCGGGCGCCGGTCCCGACGACAAGGATCTTCACGGGCGACCATGCTAACGACCCCCGCGACGGGGGTGCCGTGGCGTCCGCGGACGCCGTGCCCGCGAGCCGCGCCGGGCCGCTCAGGGCTGCGGCAGGCGGGCCATCCCGTAGACGCGGTCGACGCGCAGGCGCAGCACCTGGCGACGGTCTGCCACCATCGCCTGCCGGAACTCCTCCCAGTCGGGATGCTCCTGGCGGGCGGCGACGCGGAACGTCTCGACGAGCTCGTCTGCGGCGGCGTCGTGGGCGTCGGTCGCCACGTCGCTCAGCTCCGCCGTGCCGTCGAGGACGGCGTAGCTCCAGAAGTCCGGCGCGCTCACGTGCAGCGAGACGCGGGGGTCGCGCGCGGCGTTGCGGGTCTTGGCGCGGTCCGCGGTCACGGACACGCGCGCCGTCCGCGTCTCCTCGTCCCACGCGTAGAGCACGTTGGACAGCTGGGGGCGGCCCGCGCGCCGCAGGGTCGTGAGGACCCCCCTGTTGCCGTCCGCCACCAGGGCGAGCAGGGCGCGCTGGTCGTCCGTCTCGGTCGTTCCCGACGTCGTCATGCCGGGACAACCCGCCAGGTCAGGCCGTTGTTCCCCCGGGCACGGTGGCGTCCTGCCCCGACCGGGCGAGCGACTCCGCGACGAAGCCGTCGGCGGTCAGCTCGGCGACGACGTCGCGCAGCCACGCGACGGCGACAGGGTCGCGGTCGCGGCCGGTGGCGACGGCCTGCCGGATCTCGGTGAACCGCGGCTCGACCACGCGCAGCCCGGGGTGCTCGGCGACGTACCGGGTCAGCGGCTGCCGGATGCCGGCCGCCACCTCCAGGCCGTGCTCCTCGAAGGCGACGGTGCCGTCGGCCCCGCGCACCACCTCCGCGCGCCGGAGCGTGCGCGTGAGGTACAGGTCGTACGCCGAGCCCTGCTTCACCCCGACGCGCACGCCCGGTCGGTCGACGTCCTCGGCCGCGCGGACGCGCGAGTCCTCAGGCACGGCGAACACGCCCTCGATCAGCACGTACGGCGCGGTGAACGCGACCTGCTCGGCGCGCTCCGGCTCCACGGCGAGGAAGCCGACGTCGGCCCGGCCGTCGGCGACCGCCGCGAACGAGTGCCGCGCCGCGTCGACGCACTCCAGCACTCCCTCGACGCCGAGGCGCCGGGCCAGCTCGCGGGCGAGGTCGACGGTCACCCCGGACGGGTGCTGGCGCGTGCCCTGCGCCAGCACCGGGTTGCCGAGGTTGACGACCGCGCGCAGCACGCCCGTGGGGGCGAGCGCGTCGACGACCTGGCCCGTCGCCGTCATGCCCGGGCGTGGATCAGGTCGTGCACCGGGATGATCTCGTCACGCCGCGGGCCGACGCCCACCGCGGAGATGCGGCAGCCGGACAGCTCCTCCAGCCGGGCGAGGTACGCCTGCGCGTTGGCCGGCAGGTCCTCGATGGTGCGGGCGTGCGAGATGTCCTCCCACCAGCCCGGCATCTCCTCGTAGATCGGCTTCGCGTGGTGGAACGCGGACTGGTCGTCGGGCATCTCGTCGTAGCGGGTGCCGTCCACGTCGTAGGCCACGCAGACCGGCACCTTCTCCAGGCCCGTGAGCACGTCCAGCTTCGTCACCACGAGGTCGGTGAGGCCGTTGATGCGCGACGCGTAGCGCGCGATGACGGAGTCGTACCAGCCGCAGCGGCGCGCGCGGCCGGTCGTGACGCCGTACTCGCCGCCGGTCTTGAGCAGGTACTCGCCCATGTCGTCGAACAGCTCGGTGGGGAACGGGCCCTCGCCGACGCGCGTCGTGTACGCCTTGATAACGCCGATGACGGAGTCCACGCGGGTGGGCCCGATGCCCGAGCCGGTCACCGCGCCGCCGGCGGTCGCGCTCGACGACGTGACGAACGGGTACGTGCCGTGGTCGATGTCGAGCATAGTGGCCTGACCGGCCTCGAACAGCACGTTCTTGCCCGCGTCGAGCGCCTGGTTGAGCACCAGCGGCGTGTTCGCGACCATCGGCTTGAGACGCTCGGCGTGCGCCAGCAGCTCGTCGACGGTCTCGTCGATCTCGACGGCGCGGCGGTTGTAGACCTTCACCAGCAGGTGGTTCTTCTGGTCGAGGGAGCCCTCGACCTTCTCCCGCAGGATCTTGGGGTCGAACAGGTCGCCGATGCGGATGCCGACCCGGTTGATCTTGTCCGCGTACGCCGGCCCGATGCCGCGGCCCGTGGTGCCGATGCGGCGCTTGCCGAGGAAGCGCTCGGTGACCTTGTCGAGCGTGCGGTGGTAGCCGGCGATGACGTGCGCCTGGCTCGAGACCAGCAGGCGGGAGACGTCCACGCCCCGCGCGATGAGGTCGTCCAGCTCCTCGAACAGCACGTCGATGTCGACCACCACGCCGTTGCCGATGACGGGGACGACGCCGGGCGACAGGATGCCGGAGGGCAGCAGGTGCAGGGCGTACTTCTCGTCGCCGATGACGACGGTGTGCCCCGCGTTGTTGCCGCCGTTGAACTTCACGACGTAGTCGACCCGGGACCCGAGCAGGTCCGTGGCCTTCCCCTTGCCCTCATCGCCCCACTGGGCACCGACGAGCACCACGGCTGGCATGAAATCTCCTCGCGTCGACGAGGCCCGGCGTGTTCACCCACGTCACCTGAGGAGGCGGGCCTCCTGGTCCGGGCCGCGCCCGAGTTTACCCGCCCGTGACCTGCCCGTCGGTCCGGCGCGCTCAGCCGGCCGGGTGGTGCGTCGCGGGGGTGGACGGCGCGGGCGCCGACTCGCAGCGGTGGTCGCGGTCGATGCGGAACAGGTCGAGGGCCCCGCACACCTCCAGCACGAACAGGTCGCGCTCGTCCGCGCCGCGCAGCACGGTGGCACCGCCGCGCTTGCGCCCGGCGTCCGCGAGGGAGATGAGGAAGGCGGCCCCGGTCGAGTCCATGAACGTGACGCGGCACATGTCGATCACCAGCAGCTGGCGCCGCAGCCCGACCACCCGGGTGGCGATCTCCGGGAACTGGTCACGTTCCGCGAGGTCGAGGTCACCGGCGATCACGAGCGTCGTCGTCGTCGAAGACGTCGCGATCTCGATCATGGAGCGAGCGTACCCGCGACCGGCCCCGCGCGGCGCCCGAGGCGTCGATCTGTGGAGCGGGCGGGAGTCGGGCCAGAATGGGCGTCATGACCTCCCCTGTGGACGACCTGCTCGCCGGCCCGCCCCCGACCCGCCTGCCCGACGACCACCCCGAGGTGCGCGACGGCCTGGACACCGGGGAGGACCCGGCCCGGCTGGCCGCCGACCACCCCGCGTCGTCCCTCGCCTGGGCCGTGCTCGCCGAGGCCACGCTCGACGCCGCGGGCGACGCGCCCACCGCCGCCCGGTCCGTGACGGCGTACGCGTACGCGCGCACCGGCTACCACCGCGGCCTCGACGCCCTGCGTCGAGCGGGCTGGCGCGGCCAGGGCCCGATCCCCGCCGACCACGAGCCCAACCAGGGGTTCCTGCGCGCGCTCGCCGCGCTGTCCGAGGCGGCCGCGCAGATCGGCGAGGCCGACGAGGCGGAGCGCTGCGCGCAGTTCCTGCGCGACTCCGGCACCTCGCCGGAAGAGGTCCGCGCGCTCGTGGGTTGAGCTGTTCGAGACACGCACGGTCTCGAACAGGCTCGACCGACGGACGAGGTCAGCCGGGCGCGACGGCGTTCGCGTGCAGCTTGGCCCACACGAGCTTGCCGGAGCCGGCGGGCCGCCAGCCCCAGTCGGCGAGCCGCTCGACGATCTGCATCCCGAACCCGCCCACGCGGTTGGGGTGGCCGTCGGTGGTGACGGGCGGCGCGGGGTTGGAGTCCTCCACCTCGATCCGCAGCCCGTCGCCGGTGTCGAAGAGGCGCAGCGCGATGTTGCCCCAGCCGTGCAGCACGCCGTTGGCGACGAGCTCGGAGACGACCAGCTCCGCCGACGCGGACTCCGGCAGGCCCCAGGCCTGGCAGGTGCGCAGCACGGCGTGCCGGGCCCGGCCGATGGACGCCGGCTCGCTGGGCAGCAGCCACCGCCGCGACCGCGGGCTGAGCGGCTGGACCTGCGCGTCGGCGACCGGGTCGGGCACGCGCACGACGACGAGCGCGACGTCGTCCTCGGGCGCGTCGGCGAGCCGGGACAGCAGCTCCTCCCCCACCCCGGCGGCGTCGCGGGCGGTGATGCGGCCCGACGTCTCGACGAGGGCGTCGAGCCCGACCTTGAGCGACCGGTCGCGGCGCTCGATCAGGCCGTCGGTGTAGAAGAGGAGCACGTCGCCGCGGCGCAGCTCGGCCTGCCCGGTGGTGCGCGGCTTCGACCCGAAGCCGACCAGGGAGCCGGCGCCGCCCGCGAGCTGGGTGACCTTGCCGTCGCGCAGCAGCAGGGGCGGCAGGTGGCCGGCGCGCGTGTACTGCACGGTCCACGCGTCGCCGTCCTGCTGGTGCTTGAGGGTGGCGTAGACCATCGATGCCGACCGCGGGATGCGCATCCCCGTGACGAGCTGGTCCACCCGGTCCACGACGATCCCGGGCGTGGCGAGCTCGAACGCGTACGACCGCACCACGGACCGCAGCTGCCCCATGGCCGCCGCGGCCTCGACGTCGTGCCCGACGACGTCGCCGACCACCAGCCCGACGGTGCCCTCGTTGATCTGCAGCACGTCGTACCAGTCGCCGCCCACCTGGGCGTGCTCGGCGTTGGGCGCGTAGTAGGTCCACACGTCGAGCCCGGACACGTCGGCCTGCTCGGGCAGCATGGCGCGCTGCAGCGCCTCGGCGAGCCGGTGCTCGCGCGCGTACAGGCGCGCGTTGTCGATGGCGGTGCCCGCCCGGCGCGCCACCACCTCGATCACGGTGTGCACGTGCTGCGGCTCGCCCGGACCGGGCCGGACCTCCTCGGTGACCGTGCCGTCGGGCGCCACCCCCACGCCGTGCCAGGTGGCGAGCAACCCCAGCACGCGGCGGCGCCCCGCCACCGCGTGCACGACGACGGCGCGCGGCAGCGCCCCGGTCTCCTCGACCACGCGACGCAGCAGGTCGCGGCGCAGCCACCCGGAGGCGGAGTGCGCCGGGAAGCCCGCCCCCAGGCGGAGCATCACCGGCCCCTCGACGACCCCCTCGAGCAGGTCCTGCACCTCGTCCCGCACCGGCTCGCGGGCCTCGCCGTCGGCGGGCGGGTCCGGCCGTTCCCCGGAGGCGTCGTCGGGCAGCTCGGGCACGTACCGGGCGTGCCGGCGACCGCGGCCGCTCGGCGGCGACGCGACGTCCACGCCGTCGGCGAAGACGAGCCCGTCGTCGTTGACGTAGAAGCCGGCCCAGGGGACGAGCGCGCGCAGCAGGTCGGCGATGTCGCGCAGCGCGTACGGGTACTCGAGGTCGCCGAGCAGCTCCGTGGTCTGGGCGATGAGGTCGAGGTCCGCGCGCTCGCGGCGCTCCACCTCGAGGGAGGCGAGCTGGTTGGCCTGCCGCTCGACGTGCGTCGACACGTCCGTGGCGGTGCCGAACCAGTGCTCGGCCGGCCCCCGCCCGCCCGGCACCGGCGACATGGTGATCTGCCACCAGGTGGCGCGGCCGTCCACGAGCCGCCCGCTCACCATGCGGGTGGTGGGCCGCCCGGCGCGCAGGTCGCCCTGGCTGCGCTCGCGCTCCGCGTCGTCGTCCACGAGCTCCAGCAGCGGGTGCCTGCCCAGGACGGCGAGGTCGTTGACGCCGATCCCGGACTCCCGTGCGAAGGCGTCGTTGATCCACAGGACGGGCATCCCGTCCTCCCAGGCGCCGGTGACGAACGCGGGGATGACGGCGGCCGCGATCGCCCCGTCGAGAAATCCGTCCGGGAGGGGCGGCACAGGACCGGATGATTCGGTCATAATGCCTCCACTGCCGAGATTCCCCGCCCTGGTTGGTGTTCTTGCTGGTCATTCAACCGTAGATTGGTGTCCGCCGAGACTCGAGGTGAACGCCCCGCGCGTGGAAGGAGCACCGTGCACGACGGATCGAACACGACCCCCCGTGATCTGCGGCGTGCGGACGTGAGGGAGGCAGACGCGGTGCCTGAGCTGGGAGACCCCGCGAGCGTGCACGTCATCGTGGGCGCGTCGCGCGCCCGTGTCGTGCTGTCCGGCGAGATCGACGCCGACATCGGAGCCGAGCTGGGCGAGGCCATCTCCGACGCCGAGGGCTCCGGCCTCCCCGTCGAGATCGACGCCCATCACGTCACCTTCATGGATTCCTCGGGTGTGGCGTTCCTCGCACGCCTCGCGTCGCGCAGCCCGCACCGTGTCCGGGTGCTGCGCGCCCCGCCCACCGTCCGGTTCCTCCTCGAGGTCACGCGGATCGGCGAGCTGCTGGAGATCGTCGACGTCGACCCCGGCTTCGACCTGGAGTCCCCGACCGCGAGATAGAGAAGCTCCTCGCCGAGATAGAGAAGCCCGGGCGATGCCGCAAGATTGCGGCATCGCCCGGGCTT
>JADHZE010000131.1 GCA_026934365.1 Isoptericola sp. QY 916
TGGTCGCGCCGGGCCCGGAGACGGAGGGGCTGCTCTGGTTCGGCGGCGACCTCGCCGACCTGCGGGCGGCGCTGGCGTCGGCGACCGGGACCCGCTGGGTCCAGCTGCCGTCGGCCGGGGTCGACGCGTACGCCGAGGCCGGGCTGCTGGGGACGCCGGGCATCACCTGGACGTCCGCGAAGGGCTCCTTCGCGCGCCCCGTGGCCGAGCACGCCCTCGCGCTGACCCTGGCGACGCTCCGGCACCTGCCGGAGCGCGCCCGCGCCCGCTCGTGGGGCACGTCCGCCGGGACATCGCTGTTCGGCGCCGAGGTGCTCGTGCTGGGCGCCGGCGGCATCGCCCGCACGTACCTCGACCTCCTGGCGCCGTTCGGCACGCGCAACGTCGTCGTCCGCCGTCGGGCCGAGCCGGTGCCCGGCGCCGAGCGCACCGTCACCACGGACCACCTGGCGGCCGAGCTCGCCCGGGCGGACGTCGTCATGGTGGCCGCGGCGCTGACCACGCAGACCCGGGCGCTGCTGGGCGCGGACGAGCTGGCCGCCATGAAGCCCGGCGCCGTGCTCGTCAACATCGCGCGCGGCGGGCTCGTGGACACCGACGCCCTCGTGGCGGCGCTGGCCTCGGGCCGTCTCGGCGGCGCGGCGCTCGACGTCACCGACCCCGAACCCCTGCCCGACGGCCACCCGCTGTGGGACCTGCCGACCGCGCTGATCACCCCGCACACCGCGGACACCCCGGAGATGGTCGCGCCGCTGCTGCGCGCGCGGGTCGAGGAGAACCTCCGCCGGTTCGTCGCGGGCGAGCCGCTCGACGCCGTCGTCGACCCGGCCACGGGGTACTGACGTGGGCCCCGACCGCGTCGACGACCTTCGCGGCGTCGTCGTCATGGGCGTCGCGGGCTGCGGCAAGTCGACGGTGGGCGGCCTGCTCGCCGCCCGCCTGGGCCTGCAGTTCGTGGACGCCGACGACCTGCACCCGCCGTCGAACGTCGCCAAGATGTCGGCCGGGACCCCGCTGACCGACGACGACCGGCGCCCCTGGCTCGCCCGCGTCGCGGAGGTGCTGCGGACCGGCGCCGAGGCCGGCAGCCCCGTCGTCATGGCCTGCTCGGCCCTGCGCCGGTCGTACCGCGACGCCCTCCGCGACGGCGCGGGCGGCGGCGTCGCGTTCGTCCACCTGCACGGCGACCGCGACCTGCTCGCGCGGCGGATCGCCGCGCGAGCGGACCACTTCATGCCGCCGGCGCTCCTGGACTCGCAGCTCGCCACGCTCGAGCCGCTGGGCGCCGACGAGAACGGCGTGGTGGTCGACGTCGACCGGACCGCGGACCGCGCCGCCGACGTCGTCGCGGGATGGCTAGGGCGCCCAAGGGTGCCCTGACAGGGCGCCCCGGAGCGGGCCGGGGGCGCATACGGTGGACCCCGCACCACCGACGAAGGAGAACTCTTGCGCACCGTCAACGCCTACGCCGCCCCGTCCGCGACCGAGCCGCTGGTCCCCACGACCATCGAGCGTCGCGACGTCGGCCCGAAGGACGTCCTGATCGCCATCCGCTACGCGGGGATCTGCCACTCCGACATCCACACCGTGCGCGGCGACTGGGGCCCGATCACCTACCCCCAGGTCGTCGGCCACGAGATCGTCGGCGAGGTCGTCGAGGTCGGCCCCGCCGTCACCAAGCACGCCGTCGGCGACCGTGTCGGCGTCGGCTGCATGGTCAACTCGTGCCGCGAGTGCGAGAACTGCCGCGCCGGCATGGAGAACTACTGCCTCAAGGGCAACACCGGCACCTACGCCGCCGTCGACCGGGACGGCACCATCACCCAGGGCGGCTACTCCACCCACGTGGTCGTCGACGAGGACTTCGTCCTGCGCGTCCCCGCCACCATCGACTACGCGGCCGCCGCGCCGCTGCTGTGCGCGGGCATCACCACGTACTCCCCGCTCGCGCACTGGAACGCCGGCCCCGGCAAGCGTGTCGCGGTCGTCGGCATGGGCGGTCTGGGCCACATGGCCGTGAAGATCGCCGCGGCCATGGGCGCCGAGGTCACCGTGCTCTCGCGCACGCTGGCGAAGAAGGACGACGGCCTCGCCTTCGGCGCGACCGACTACTACGCCACCGACGACGCCGCCACGTTCGAGGCGCTGAAGAACCGGTTCGACCTCATCGTCAACACCGTCAGCGCGCCGCTCGACCTCAACCTCTACCTGCGGCTGCTGCGCCTCGACGGCACCATGGTCAACGTCGGCGCCCCGCCCGAGCCGCTGCCCATCCAGGTGTTCTCGCTGTTCAACAACCGCCGGTCGTTCGCCGGCTCCAGCATCGGCTCCATCGCCGAGACCCAGGAGATGCTCGACTTCTGCGCCGAGCACGGCATCGCGCCCGAGACCGAGCTCATCGGCGCCGACCAGATCAACGACGCCTACGAGCGCGTGCTGTCCAGCGACGTGCGCTACCGGTTCGTCATCGACACGGCGACCCTGTAGCACTGCGTCGCCGCCCTCGCGGGCCGGTGCCGGCGTCGCCGTCAGACGGCAGGGGCGTCGGCACCGGCGAGGAACTCCCGCAGGGCGGCGGCCACCTCGTCCGGGGCCTCCTCGGCCTGGTGGTGACCGGACCCGATCTGGCGGTGCCGCAGCGGCCGGTCGAGCCACGGCTCCCAGATGGCGGCCGGGTCGCCGTGGATGTCCAGGTCGTCCCCGGTCGACTCGAGCAGGAGCGTCGGGCACCCGACCCGGCGCCCGGCCGCGCGGTCGTCCTCGTCGTGGCGGCGGTCGATGCCGAGGCCTGCGCGGTAGTCCTCGCACATCCCGTGCACGACGGCGGGGTCCCGCAGCGCGGCCCAGACGTCGGCGTGGTTGCCGGGTCCGATGTCCTCCGGCGGCGGCGTGCGGTACCAGGCGTCGGGGTCGGCGGTGATGACCCGCTCGGCGGGCTTGTCGTCCTGGGCAAGGAACCACCAGTGCCACCAGGCGCGGGCGAACCGCGCGTCCGTCCGCTCGAGGTGCTCGACCACGGGCAGCCCGTCCATGACGACGAGGTGCGTGACCCGCTCCGGGTGGTCCATGGCGGTGCGGAACGCGACCAGCGACCCGCGGTCGTGGCCCACCACGGCGAAGGTGTCGTGGCCCAGGGCGGACATCAGGTCGACGACGTCCCGCGCCATCGCCCGCTTGCTCGACTGCGCGTGGTCCGGCTCGTCGGGCGGCAGCGTCGACCTCCCGTAGCCGCGCAGGTCGGGGCAGACCACGGTGTGCTCGTGCGCGAGGAGCGGCGCCACCGCGTGCCACGTCGTGTGGGTCCGGGGGTGCCCGTGCAGCAGCACCACCGGCGTGCCCGTGCCGCCGTGCCGCACCCGCAGCGTCACCTCGGGAAGTTCCACCCGGTCCAGCCGGAAGCCGTCGAACATGAGCCGACGCTAGCAACGCGCCCGCGGCCTGACCGTCATCGGCACGGCCAGCGCGGCGCACCACGATCACGTCACCGAGCTCGAGCTCGAGGCTCGGGCCTCTCGTCATCCCGGCGCCGGCACGTCGGCCGGGACGAGGACGACGGTGCCGCGGGCCCCGGCGACGACGCGGCGCGCGAGGGTTCGCCCCCTCAGGTCGCGCTGGGACGACGGCACGCCCACGACCGTGAGCGCGGCGCCCACCGATTCCTGAACGACGGCGCGAGCGAGCGCGGGGACCGCCCGGGTCCGCACGTCGACGTCGGGAAAGACCTGCTCGTAGGGGTCCAGGACCTCGGCGAGGATCTCCGCCTCGACCGTGGCGGGGAGGGTGTCACCCGGGACGTGCAGCACGGTGACCCCGACGCGACGGCGCGCAGCGGCGCGGAACGCCACGTCCAGGACACCGGTCGGGTCCTCCCGGCTGCGCAGCGCCGCGACGACGCGGTGCGCAGACGGTCCCTCCTGCGGAGCCTCTGCCAGCGCGACGACCGCCAGCGGTCGGCCGACCCGTCGTGCCGCCCGCCGGGCCGTCCCGGGGACTGGCCCGCCCAGCGCGCGGAGGCCGCGCCGCCGCCCCACGACCAGCAGGGCGTCGTCCCGGCGGGCGGACGCCGCCCCGGCCTGCGTGAGCGCGGTCTCGACGCCGAGCTGCGGGTCGACCTCGTGCACCTGCCGCACGACGTCCTCCAGGTCGGCCCGCGCGGCGTCCCACGCCGCGGCGACGGGGCTGCGTCCGTCGGACGACGTCCACGGGTACCAGGTCCCCCAGGTAGTCGCGGGGACGACGACGGGCGGCGGCGTCACCACGGTCCGCACCACCCGCAGCGTCGTGCCCCGCACGGCGGCCTCGGCCGCCGCCCACGGGACCGGCAGGTGGCTGGCCGGGGTGTCGTCGAGCGCGAGGAGGACGGGCCCCACGGGCTCGACGCGGGAGGGAAGCCGAGACCGCAGCCTCGCGATCGCCCGGGGATCGGGAGCGGACATGGTCGACCTTTCTCGGGACGGGACGGATGGCTACCGACGACGATGCCGAGGACGCCTGCGGGTTCGCGCCCGGGTGCGGCACCGGCGCCGTGACGGGTCGCCCTGGCCAGGGCACCGGGCCCGGGCACCGCCCGTGGGTGGACCCGGGTGCCGCACGGGTGCCGCGGTGCGGCCGGCGGCCGGACGGTGGGGACGTACCGCCGACCGAACGGAGAGCACGAGGAGATCCGCGAGCGCCGCCCCGGCCGCTGACCGACGGCGCCCCGACACCACGCACCGCACCATCCCGACGAAAGGAACCCTCATGTCCGAGCCCACCACGTCCCGCCCCACCGTCGTCCTCGTCCACGGCGCGTTCGCGGACTCGTCCAGCTGGAACGGCGTCGTCGCGCGCCTGCAGGCCCGCGGCGTGCCCGTCACGGCCGTGGCGAACCCGCTGCGGACGCTGTCCGGGGACGGCAGGTACGTCGCCGACGTCCTCGCCTCGATCCCCGGCCCCGTGGTCCTCGTGGGCCACTCCTACGGCGGCAGCGTGATCACCCAGGCCGCCGGCGACGCCACGAACGTCGCCGCCCTGGTCTACGTCGCCGCGTTCGCCCCGGCCGACGGGGAGAGCGCGCTCGAGCTGTCGGGCAAGTTCCCCGGCAGCACCCTCGGCGACACCCTGAAGAGCTACCCGCTCACCGACGGCGGCACCGAGCTCGCCATCCGTCAGGACGCGTTCGCGCAGCAGTTCGCCGCCGACGTCGACCCGGGCACGGCGGCCCTCATGGCCGCGGGCCAGCGGCCCGCGACGTCGGCAGCGCTCGGCGAGGGCCTCGCGGCGGGCGCCCCCGCCTGGGAACGGCTGCCGTCCACGTTCGTGCTCGCCGGCGCCGACCGGAACATCCCGGCGGAGGCGGTCCGCTTCATGGCGGACCGGGCCGGCGGGCGCCTGGTCGAGATCGCCGGGGCGTCCCATGCCGTCGCGGTCTCGCACCCCGCCGAGGTCGCCGACGCCGTGCTCGCCGCGGTCGCCGACGTCTCCTGATCCTGAGGCGCGCGAACGCCCCGGGCCGTGACGGGATACCGTCCGGGCCCGGGGCGTTCGCGTTCGACGGCGGCCCTACAGCCGGGTGGCGTCCACGACCGCCTGGGCGAACTCGCGCGGCGCCTCCTGCGGCACGTCGTGCCCGACGGCGAACGTCCGGTGGTCGTACGGCCCGACGAACTTGGCGCGATAGTGCGCCCCGTCGCCGTCCGGGGTGAACGGGTCGTCCGCACCGTCGATCGTGATCGTCGGGACGCCGATCGTCGGCCCGGCCGCCAGCCGCTTCTCGAGTCGGTCGTACCTCGGGTCGCCGGCGGCCAGACCGAGCCGCCAGCGATAGTTGTGGACCACGATCGCGGCGTAGTCCGGGTTGGTGAACGCCGCTGCCGTCCGCTCGAAGGTCGCCGCGTCGAAGGACCAGGTAGGCGAGTTGAAGGTCCACACCAGCCGGGCCAGCTCGTCGCGGTACTCGGGGTTGTTCAGGCCCCGCAGGCCGCGCTCGGTGGCGAAGTAGTACTGGTACCACCACGCCCACTCCAGGCTCGGAGGGATCGGGTCCTCGTTGGCCTCCCGGTTGGTGATGAGATAGCCCGTCACCGACACCAGGGCCCTGACCCGTTCCGGCCACAGCGCGGCGATGATGTCGCCGGTGCGCGAGCCCCAGTCGTAGCCGGCGATCACCGCGCTGCGGATCCGCAGCGCGTCCATCAGCGCCACGACGTCCAGCGCGATGACGGACTGCTGGGCGTTGCGGAAGGTGCGGGAGGAGAGGAAGGTCGTCGTCCCGTGCCCGCGGAAGTACGGCACGATCACGCGATATCCCTGGTCAGCGAGCAGCGGCGCCACCTTCACGTAGCTGTGGATGTCGTACGGCCAGCCGTGCAGCAGGATCACGGGCGTGCCCCGGGCGGGGCCGAGCTCGGCGTACCCGACGTCGAGCTCACCGGCCCGGATCTGCTTGATCTCGGGGAACGCCGGGCGGACCGGCAGCACGGGGGGCGGTCCGGACGGACCGGCGGCGGGCGGGCCGGCGACCGCGGTCCCGGCCTGGGAGCCGACGGCTCCTGCGGCGGCGAGCACGCCGGTGGTGCGGAGGAACGTCCTTCTGTCGAGCATGGCGCGACCTTTCTGTGGATGGGTACGGGTGTTCTGCGTGCGGTGGCGGGGTGCCGGTCAGCGGGAGCCGAACAGCGCGACCGCCGCCCAGACGCCGCACCGGTGGTCGGCGGCGAAGCCGCGCTCGACGGACGGGGCCGGGTCGTCGAGGGAGAGGATCCGGTGCCCGGCCAGGTCGAACCTCGGCCAGGGCGTGGTGGCGGTGGCCGGCGACCCCGTGCGCGCGAACTGCACCCACGCAGCCTGCATCGTGTCGGCGAGCTGCTGCTGCGATGCCGAGAGCTCGCCGGGGAGCGGCGCGTTGGGCTGGTCGAAGAGGTACGCCAGCTCGGACTGGTGCGTGGCCGCGTAGGGCTCGCCGAGCGTGTCGGGCGCGAACAGCCTGGGCGCCTCGGCGTCGTTGAACTCGTACGCGTAGGTCTTGACCCAGGCCGAGGCCGCGCCGTCGAGCGCGAACGCCGGGCAGGAGAAGTTGGCGTCGGAGTTCAGCACGCTGAAGGCCTGCGCCGGCGACGCGTACCTCGACAGGGGGTAGGCCTTCGCGACGAACGACGCCGTCCGCGCGTCCACGCCGAAGTTCGTGGCGATGGTGGACTCGTAGCTCGACGCGTCGACCGGGCCGGGCAGCACGGCGGTGGCGCCCTTCGTCACGCTCAGCCCGAGCGTGGTGAAGATCCGGTTCTCCTGGGTGTTGACGCCGTTGAGGATCGGCACCCGGTGGAACCGCCCGGTCGCGATCGCGTCGCCGACCGACCGGGGCAGGACTGTTCCGTCGACGACGCCGGGCGTGATCGACAGCGGCTGGTTCGCCACCAGGGTCTCGACGGACGCATGCCGCAGGCACCCGGCCACCTGCGCGGCGGTCCCGTCGTCGCAGCCGACGGCCGCTGCCGAGGCGAGGCCCTCGCGCTCCGCCCGCGCGAGCGGCTTCTGCACCGGGGCGAACGCCCCGCTCTGGATCACCGCCCGCTGGAACAGGCCCTTCGCCCCCGGCGACGCCAGGTGCATCGCGACCGACAGCCCGCCGGCTGACTGCCCCGCGATCGTCACGTTCCCGCCGTCCCCGCCGAAGCCGGCGATGTTGCGGTGCACCCAGCGCAGCGCCGCCTGCTGGTCCATGAGGCCGTAGTTGCCGCTCGCTCCGGCCCGGTCGGCCAGGGCGGGGTGCGAGAGGAACCCGAGCAGACCGAGGCGGTAGTTGATCGTCACGACGACGGCGCCCTGGGCGGCGAGGTCGGCCGCCTCGTAGTCGGCGCCCTCCCCGATCTCGAAGCCGCCGCCGTGGATCCAGACGATCACCGGGAGCTTCGCGTCGGCCGCGGTGCCGGCCGGGACGGTGACGTTGAGGTAGAGGCAGTCCTCGCTCTGCCCGTTCGGGCTCGGCGGCGCCTGCGGGCACACCGGCGAGTAGTCGGTCGCCTCGCGCACGCCGCTCCAGGGCGCCACCGGCTGCGGCGGCTCCCAGCGCAGCTCGCCGGTCGGCGGCGCCGCGTACGGGACGCCGCGGAACTCCAGGCCCGCGAGCGTCGTGGCGCCCTCCAGGGCGCCGGCGTCGACGTGCACCACGGACGAGACGGGCGCGGGGCGGTCGGCCGCGTGCGCCGGGGGCAGGAGCGAGCCCCAGCAGGAGAGCAGCACGGCGAGCGCGCCGAGGACGGCGAGGAGGCGGACGGTGAGCGGGCGGACGCCGCGGCGTCCGGCGACCGCGGCGCGCGCGGTCGGTCGGGACGTGGTCGGTCGGGGGGCGTCGGGCGGTGGGGTGAAGGTGTTCATGCAGGCCACGGTCGCGCGCGGGCTCGGGGCAAGGCACCGGTGTCACTCCCTGGGCGACCACCCGGGCGACCACCGGGCGATCACCGGGCGAGCCACTGGTGTCCGACGGGCGGACCACCGGACGAGCGCGGAGTCACCGTGCAGCGGCGGGCGGCGCCGAGCGGCTGCGATCCCAGGGTGTCGACCAGGGTGTTGCCCTGGTGGTCCCGGGCGCGCGGGGCGGGAGGCTCGACCCAGGCGCCGGACCGGACGGTGCCGCACGTCGAAAGGACTCCGATGTTCCACCGCACCACGGCCGCACGACGGGGACGCGCATGACCGACCCGCTGGCGCCCCTCGACCGGCTGCTCGTCCTCGAGGAGCTCCGCCGCGTGCAGTCCCGGCTCTGCCGCGCCGCCTCCGTGCGCGACTGGGCCGAGCTGGAGTCGTTGTTCACCCCCGACGGCCGGTTCCGCGCCTACGGCGCGGACGGCGAGCTCGGCTGCTTCGCCGCCACCACGGGGATCGGGGCCGCGATCGACCGGGCCATCGGCCCGGGGCGGCTCGTCGTCCAGTCCTCGGACGAGGAGCTCGACGTCCTCGCCGACGACCGGGCCGACGGCACCTGGGCCGTCGAGGACACCCTCTACCCGGAGGACGGGACGCGTGCCCGGCACGGCGCCGGGTCGCTCGCCCTGGCCTACCGGTTCGACGGCGGACGATGGCGGGTCGCGACGGCCGAGTTCACCCGGACGGCCCGTGAGCACGGCTGACCCGAGCGCTGTCGAGGCGCGGGGGCTGCGGATAGGCTCTGCGACCATGACGCCTGGTGCGCATGGTCCGACCCTCATCGGGCGTCGTCGCGAGCGGGAGCGGCTCAGCCGCCTCGTCGCGAGCGTGCGCGGCGGCGAGAGCCGTGCCCTGGTGCTGCGGGCCGAGACCGGGCTCGGCAAGACGATGCTCCTCGACCACGTCGCCGAGCAGGCGACCGGCTGCCGGGTGGTGCGGGCGATCGGCGTCGAGTCCGAGATGGAGCTGGCCCTCGCGGGCCTCCAGCAGCTCTGCGCTCCCGTCCTCGACGGCCTGGGAGCGCTCCCGGAGCCGCAGGCGATGGCGCTCGGCGTCGCGCTCGGCCTGCGCTCGGGACCGGCCCCGGACCGGTTCGTGCTCGGCCTCGCGGTGCTGAGCCTCTTCAGCCACGCGGCCGAGTCGCGTCCGCTCGTCTGCCTCGTCGACGACGCCCAGTGGCTCGACCAGGCCTCCGCCCAGGTGCTCGCCTTCGTGGCGCGGCGGCTCGTCGCGGAGTCCGTCGCGATCGTCTTCGCCGTCCGCGAGCCGGTCGACGAGCGGTTCGCCGCGATCGAGGACCTCGTGGTCCGGCCGCTCGACGACGCCGACGCGCGCACGCTGCTCGGTACGGTCGTCGGCGGCCCGGTCGACGCGGCCGTGCGCGAGCGCATCGTCGCCGAGGCGCGCGGCAACCCGCTCGCGCTCGTCGAGCTCCGGCGCGGGGCGATGGAGTTCTCCGCCGCTCCCCTCCGGGGAGGCACCGGCGTCGGCGCCAAGGTCGAGGACGGCTTCCGACGCCGCGTCGAGCGGCTGCCGTCCGACACCCGGCGGCTGCTGCTCCTCACCGCGATCGAGCCCGTGGGCGACCCGACCCTCGTGCTCGCCGCGGCGGCCTCGCTCGGCCTGGACACGTCCGCGTTCGCGCCCGCCGTCGAGGAGAACCTCCTGGAGCTCGGGGCGCGCCTCCGGTTCCGGCACCCCCTGGTGCGCTCCGCCGTGGTCGCCGCCGAGCCCGCCGCCGACCGCCGCGCCGCGCACCGGGCGGTCGCCGACGCCACGGATCCGCAGCAGGACCCCGACCGCCGCGCGTGGCACCTCGCCGAGAGCACGATCGGGTTCGACGAGGACGTCGCCGCCGAGCTGGTGCGCTCCGCCGACCGCGCGCGCCTGCGCGGCGGGATCATCGCGGCCGCGAACTTCCACGCCCGCGGAGCCGAGCTCACCCCCGACCGCCACATGCGGTCCCGGCGGATGCTCATGGCCGCCGAGGACACCCTCCGCGCCGGCGCGATGCAGGACGCGCAGCGGCTGCTCGACCGCGTGGAGCCGGAGCTGCTCAACGCGCACCAGCAGGCACGGGTCGACCTGGCCCGCAGCCACGTCCGCTTCTACACCTCCCCCGGCCGCGACGGCGCCGAGCTGCTCCTCGACGCGGCGAGACGTCTCGAGGCGTTCGACGGCGACGCGGCGATGGTCACCTACGCCAACGCCTTCATCGCCGCGGTCCTCGCCGGGTCGTCGGCGGGCACCGTCGGCATCCCCGAGGTCGCGCACGGCATCCTCGCCGCGGACCCCGCGACGCCCCTCAACCGCGGGTCGCGGGCCGCGCTCGACGCCCTGCGCGGGCTCGCCGTCCTCGTCCTGGACGGCTACGGGCCGGCCGCCCCGGCCCTTCGCACCGCGCTCGCGGCGCTGCGCTCGCTCGACGACGACGCCGACGCCGCGCAGCAGGACACCGATCCCATGCGCGGGTACGGCGCCGACGTCAGCCAGGAGGTCGGGGCGATGCGCTGGCTCCCCCTCACGTGCCTCGTCGCCCGGGTCCTCCTCGACGACGCCGCCTATCTCGACGCGTCGGCCGAGTTCACCGACGCCTGCCAGCGCGACGGGGCGTTCTCGACGCTCGCGATGGCGATGTCGGAGCGCTATCCGATTCTGCTGATGAGCGGCCGCATCGCCGACGCCGAGGAGCTCTACGAGGGCACGCGGGAGATCATGGCCGCGAGCGACGTCCCCGAGGGGCCGGACCGGGCGGGATGGTTCGCCGCCTATCGCGGCGACGAGGCGGCCAAGCAGGAGTCCGCGGCGTCCGTCGCGCGCCGGGTCGCGGAACGCGGCGAGGCCCAGTGGCGGCTCTCGGACGACCTGCACGGCGGGGTGCTGCACAACTCCCGCGGTCGCTACGCCGAGGCCCTCGCGGCGACGGCCTCCGCCGACGGGCACCCGTTCGACGTGGGCCTCGCCGCCTGGGTGCTCCCCGAGCACGTCGAGGCGGCCGTGCGTGCCGGCGCTCCCGAGCAGGGTCGCGCCGCGGGTCAGCGGCTCCGCCCCGGGGACGTCGGCGACGGCCGCGTCGACGTCCTCCGTCGCGAGGTGCAGCTGGACGACGTCGTCCCGCGTCACCGACGCGAAGCCCTTGCCCCGCACGGTGAACGACACCATGCCGGCGCGCGCGCTCTCGGCCGCCTCGGGCAGGGCGAGGGCGGCCTGGCGCAGCTGGGCGACCGTCGTCATCCCGTCACCCTGCCACGACGGTTAGCGTGGCGTCGTGAGCAGACCCCCGCAGGGCCCCGACGACGCCGCGCGCGGCGTGCGCCTGTTCGACGACGTCCGCCCGGACGAGGCGGACCGCGCCTACCTGCCCGGCATGAGCAGCGCGTGGAAGATGCCCTGGTACGACGTGCAGAGCTGGTGGCGGCACGCCGGGCGGCTGCACCGCCGCACCGTCGAGGTGGCCGGGATCCAGCCGGGCCAGCGCGTGCTCGACGTCGGCTGCGGCACCGGCAACCTCGCCCTCACGGTGCTGCGCGCGGTGCCCGACGCCGCGGTGACCGGCCTCGACCCGGACGGCGCCGCCCTGCG
>JADHZE010000132.1 GCA_026934365.1 Isoptericola sp. QY 916
GGGCGGGCCGCACCGTGCGGCTCGTCGGCCTCGCCCGCGACGTCCTCGACGGCGCCGGCGGTGACCTCGGCGACGTGCTCGACGCCGCGGCGTCGCGCAGCGGCCACCGCGCCGGGACCGCCGCGAGCACGGCCGGGGCGCCCGCCGTGCCTGCACCGCCCGCCATCCCTGCGACGTCCACCGCGCAGGACGGCACGGGCCCGCCGGCGGAGCGGATCCGGTACGCGCCGGTCGCGTGCGAGCTGGCGGACGTCCTCGCCGACGACGGCCGGCGGCGGTGCGCGGCGGCGCGGAACTCGGCGGGGGCGGCGCCGTCGAACCCGAGCACGTTGTGCATCGCGTCGGTGGGGTCGTTGCGGTAGGTGCCGGAGTCGAGCACGACGACGTCGCGGTGGGTGCGGCCGAGCATCAGCGCGGCCGCGAGGCCGGCAGGCCCGGCGCCGACGATCACGGCGTCGTGCAGGTCGTGGCGGGTGGTGTCGCTCATGGCGTCTCCTTCGGGTCGGGTTGCGTGCTGACCCCAGGCTGTGACTTCATGTCAACATGAAGTCAAGCGGGGTGGCGGAACGGACCTGGAGCGTGGGCGAGCTGGCGGAGCGGTTCGGCCTGGAGACGCACGTGCTGCGGTACTGGGAGGACGTCGGCCTGCTCGCCCCGGCCCGCGACGGCGCGGGGCGGCGGCGCTACGGGGCCGACGACGTGGTGCGGGTGGCGACGATCCTCAGCTCCAAGGTCGCGGGCATGAGCCTCGAGCAGATCCAGGTGCTGCTCGACGCCGGGTCCACCGGGCGGGGCGCGCGCGACCGGCACGAGGTGCTCACCGCGCACCTGGCCGAGCTCGACCGGCGCCAGGCGGAGATCGACCGTTCCCGGCACATGACGGAGCACGCCCTGTCGTGCCAGGCGCACGACATCGCCGCGTGCCCGCGGTTCCGCGAGCACGTGCAGGACCTCGTCGACGGCTCCCGCACCTGGCGCGACGTCCACCCGGCGCGCCTCGTCCCCGCGGGCCGGGCATGAGCGGCGCGCGGCCGGGCCCCCGCGAGCTCGGCGTCGTCGTCGGCGACCTGCCGACCGGCCCGGCGAACGCGATCACCGACGTCGCGGGCGTGCGCGTCGGGCACGCGACCCTGCACGAGGGCGAGCGCCTGCACACGGGCGTGACCGCCGTCGTCCCCGACGCGCTGGGCGCCGGGCCGGGGCAGCGGCGCGCGCTCCCGTGCGGGCTGTTCGTGGGCAACGGGTACGGCAAGCTCGTGGGCGCGACGCAGCTCGAGCAGCTCGGCGCGATCGAGACGCCGATCCTGCTCACCGCGACGCTCTCGGCGTTCCGCGCCGCCGACGCGCTCGTCACCCACGTGCTGGCGTGGCCCGGCTACGAGGACGTGCGCACCCTCAACCCCGTCGTCGGCGAGACGAACGACGGCTACCTGTCCGACATCCGCGCCCGGCCGGTCACGGAGGCGCACGTGCTCGCCGCGCTCGACGGCGCGACGTCGGGCCCGGTGGAGCAGGGCTGCGTCGGCGCCGGGGCGGGGACCGCCGCGCTCGGCTACAAGGGCGGCGTCGGGACGTCGTCACGGCGGGTCGACGTGGCGGGGACCGTACGCACCGTGGGCGTGCTGGTGCAGTCGAACTTCTCCGGCACGCTCACCGTCCGGGGCGTGCCGCTGCCTGCGGTGGATCTTCTCGGCACGGAGCCGATCTCCTCGGCTGCTCCTCCTGCCGAAAGGATCGACGTCGTGCCGAAGGGATCCGGCCTCGCGGAGGGCAACTCCTGCATGATCGTCGTGACGACGGACGCCCCGCTGGACGCCAGGCGGTTGGAGCGGGTGGCGCGCCGCGCGGTGTTCGCCATGGGCCGCGTCGGCTCCGACTTCGCGCACGGCAGCGGCGACTACGGCCTCGCGCTCACGACGGCGGACCCCGCCGACCCGCTCGTGCCCGACGACGCTCTCGACCCGCTGTTCGCCGCCACGACGGACGCCGTCGAGGAGGCGCTGCTCGCGTCGGTCTTCACGGCCACGACGACCGTCGGCCACCGCGGGACCCGGCACGCGCTGCCGCACGACCGCGCGCTCGAACGGCTGCGCGCCGCCGGGTGGTCGCCGGGGCGAACGGCCCGTGACGGGGCGGGGCATCGGGCGTAGCGTCGAGGACGGCGAGGGGAGCGCCACATCCCGACCCGGCCGCCGCGCCGAGCCCGACCGTCCGTGCAACGACGCACACCTCGGGAGGGGTCCCCATGCGCACCCCACGCATCATCGCCGTCCTGCTGTCCACCCTGCTCGCCGCGACCACGGTCGCTACCGCCGCCGCGACCCCGTCGCACCACGACCACCACCACGGCAACCACCACGTCCATCACCACGCCGACCCGTCGCTCCTCACCGCCGGGCTGTCCGGCGGCGCCGGCTCCACCATCGGCCCCGACGGGGCCCTCTACGTCACCGAACCGGTCTCCGGCGAGGTCTCCCGGATCGACCGCCGCACCGGCGCCGCCTCGACCTTCGTCTCGGGGCTGCCCCCTCAGCAGCCGGGGACGCCCGGCGGCGCGCTCGACGTCGCGTTCCGCGGCCGCACCGCCTACGTCCTCGTGTCGCTCGCCGACCCGCAGGTCTCGGGGCTGTACCGGGTCGGACGGGACGGCGTCCCGCGCCCCGTCGCCGACCTCGGCGCGTGGTCGATCGCCCACCCGCCGAAGACCGACTTCTTCGTGCCCATCGGCCTGCAGTTCGCCATGGAGCCGTACCGCAGGGGCTTCCTCGTCACCGACGGCCACCACAACCGCGTGCTGTACGTGACGCCGGACGGCTCGATCACGCAGGTCCGCGCGTTCGGCAACGTCGTGCCGACCGGTCTGGAGACCGTCGGACGGACCGTCCTCATGGCCGAGGCCGGCCCGGTGCCCCACCTGCCGAGTGAGGGCAAGGTCGTCGCCTTCACCCCGTGGCGGCACGGCGTCCATCTGATCGCCTCCGGCGGGCGGCTGCTCGTCGACGTCGAGACGGGCCGGGGCGGGCTGTACGCGCTCGCGCAGGGCCACTTCACCCCGGGCAGCCCCGAGGGGTCGCCCGCCGACCCGGACACCGGCCAGGTGATGAAGGCCGGTCGGCACGGCGTCCTGCGAGCGGTGGCGACCGGCCTCGACCGGCCGACGTCCTTCGAGATCGTGGGGCGCACAGCCTACGTCGTCACCCTCGACGGGGAGGTGTGGACGGTGCCGCTCTCGCACGGGCACCACGGCCGCTGAGCCGGCGGCCCCCGGCCGAGCGGGGCCTCAGCCCTGCTTGGCCGCCTTCGCCGCCGCCTTCTGCGCCTTCTTGAAGGTCCGCACCTCGGCGAGCGACTCCGCGCTGGTGACGTCCGCGATCGAACGGCGCGTGCCCTCGTCGCCGTAGTGCCCCGCCGCCTCCTGCCAGCCGTCCGGCCGGATCCCGCGCTGCTTGCCGAGCAGGGCGAGAAAGATCTTGGCCTTCTGCTCGCCGAACCCCGGCAGCGCCCTCAGGCGGGCGAGCACCTCGGCGCCGGTGGCCGGCCCCTCGGCGCCGGGCGTCGTCCAGAGCTTCGCGACGTCGCCGTCGTAGTCGTCCACGATCGCCCGCGCCAGCGCCTGCACGCGGCCCGCCATCGACCGCCCGTACCGGTGGATGGCCGGGGGAGTGGTGGCGAGGGTGACGAACTCGTCCGGGTCGGCGTCCGCCACGGCGTGCGGGTCGATGCTGCCCAGCCGGTCGCGGATCTTGCGCGGGCCCGCGAACGCATGCTCCATCGGGTACTGCTGGTCGAGCAGCATGCCCACGAGCAGCGCGAACATGTCGTCGCTCAGCAGCGTGTCCGTCTCGGGGTCGCCGGTGATCCAGAGTGTCGTCGACATGGGCTCATTCTCCACCCGCGGGTACGGTCGGGGGCATGTCTCGTGGCCAGCACGTCATCGCCGGTTCGCTTGCCGGGCTGCTCGGCGCCGCCGGCGCCCTGCACCTGGTCCGCCCGGCCGTCTTCGAGGGGCTGATCCCGCGCGGGCTCGGTTCGCCGCGCGCGTGGGTCTACGGCAGCGGGGTCGCCGAGCTGGCGTGCGCGGCGGCCGTCGCCGTCCCGGCCACGCGGAGGGTCGGCGGGCTCGCCTCTGCGGCCCTGTTCGTCGCCGTCTTCCCGGGCAACGTGAAGATGGCGCTGGACTCCCACCCCGGCTACCGCTCGTGGGCACGCAACCCGGCGATCGCATGGGCCAGGCTGCCCCTGCAGGTGCCGCTGGTCGCCTGGGCGTCCAAGGTGGCGCGGGATGCCGGGGGTCGCGAAGGCTAGCCCTCAGGCATCGCGACGCCGGACGGCGACGACCGCGGCGTACCCGGCGAGCACGGGCGAACCCGCGGTGGCGATCCCGGCCGCGGTGCTCCGCCAGAGCGCGCCGATGCCCAGGGAGAGCGCCGCGACGTCCACCAGGGAGGCGACCGTGCCCCCCAGGGCGAGCAGCACCGTCGTCGCCGCGACGACGGCCAGCTTCGCCCGCAGACCGGCAGCGGCGGGCACGACGACTCCGTCGGCGGCCCGGACGGCGACCGCGCTGCAGGCCGGGACGGCGGCCGACGCCGTCGAGCTCGTCAGCCGCGCGCTGGCGCGCTGACAGGCCAGCGGCTCAGCCGCCCGACGAGGAACGACTCGATGCCGATCAGCCCCGACGCCGCGCCGACGAAGCCGCTCAGCATCCCGCGGGCGCCGTCGGCGTCGATGACGCGCAGCTGGTCCGCGCGATAGTCGGTCCCCTTGCGGGTGAGGCGGTACGAGCCCGCCGCGCGCACGTTGCGGCACCAGTCCACGTCCGCGCCCCAGGGCAGCGGCGTGAGCACGAGGATGTCGCGGTACTCGCCGATCTCGACGGGGTCCCCGGCCCGCGCGACCCGGGTGTCGATGGGCGCCCGGGCGGCGAACGCGACCACGGGCGTGTGGTACTCGCGGCCGCTCTTGCGGCCCACGTGGTGCAGCGTGACCCACGGCGGCACCCGCGAGCTGACCTTGAGGGCGTACGGGTTGAAGCGCTTGGTGGCGGCGACGACGGCGGGCGGTGCGGGCATGGCTCCATCCTGCTGCGCGGGGGGAGGTTCCGCTGGTTGGATGGGCCCATGGATCTCTGGGACGTGCTCCTCGTGCTGACCGCGCTGGTCACCGGCCTCGCGGGCGGGGTGTTCGCGGCGTTCTCGACCTTCGTCATGCCGGGGCTGCGCAGGCTCGACCCCGCGGCCGCGGCCGCCGCGATCGCGGCGATCAACGAGGACGCCGTCCGGCCCCCGTTCATGACCCTGTTCGGTGCGGCCGTGGTCGTGCCGGCCGGCTCGGCGGTGGTCGGCCTCGTCGGCGGGTACGACGGCGCGTGGCTGGTCGTGGCGAGCGCCGTGCTGGTGGTCGTGGGCATGCTCGGGGTGACGGCGGCGGGCAACGTGCCGCTGAACAACCACGTCATGGCGCACCGGGACGCCGCCGGGTGGGCCGCCTTCGACCGGCCCTGGAGCCGGCTCAACCACGTGCGGACCGTCACCTGCGCCGCGGCGTGCGCGCTCCCGGGCGTGGCGCTGGCGCTGGCATGACCGCCCGCAAGGATCGGACGACGAGGGGGCACGCATGAGGATCAGGGACCCGCGGGACTGGAACAGGCCGATCGAGGTGCCGGTTGCACGAGGCATGAGCACGCCAGAGGCCACCGAGACCACCACCGACGTCGAGGCCACCGTCGACCGCGTCCTCGACGAGTCCAGCACCTGGGCCGTCGTCGGGCTGTCCACGAACACGGCGCGGGCCGCCTACGGCGTCGCGGGGGTGCTGCAGCGCGCGGGCAAGCGGATCGTGCCCGTGCACCCGAGCGCCGAGACCGTGCACGGCGAGCAGGGCTACGCGAGCCTGGCCGACATCCCGTTCCCGGTGGACGTCGTGGACGTCTTCGTCCGCTCCGAGCTCGCCGGGGCCGTCGCCGACGAGGCGATCGCCGTCGGTGCCAAGGCGGTCTGGTTCCAGCTCGACGTGATCGACGAGGACGCCGCCGCCCGCGTGCGCGCCGCCGGCCTCGACATGGTGATGGACCGCTGCCCGGCCATCGAGCTGGGGCGGCGGCCGCGGGACTGACCCAGCGGATCAGCCGGCCGGCTCGAACGTCAGCACCGGGCGGCCGGTGCGGGGGTGGATGAGCACCTCGGTGCGCACGCCGTAGACGGGGTCGAGGACGTGGGGCACGAGGACATCGCGCACGTCGCCGGCCGCGACGACACGACCGCCGGACAGCAGCACCACGTGGTCGCAGTGCTGGGCCGCGAGCTGCAGGTCGTGGAGGGCGGCGAGCACGGTGACGCCGCGGTCGGCGAGCACCCGCAGGATGCGCAGCGCGTCGAGCTGGGCGGCGATGTCGAGGTGGTTGGTCGGCTCGTCCAGCAGGATGAGCGCGGGCTCCTGGGCGAGGGCGCGCGCCATGTGCACGCGCTGGCGCTCGCCGCCGGAGAGGGTCGTGACCTCGCGGTCCGCGAGGTGCGCCGCCCCGACGGCGTCGAGGGCGCGGCGTGCGGCGGCGCGGTCCCCCGCGGAGTCCCCGGCCAGCAGGGAGCGGTGCGGGATCCGGCCGAGCAGGACGGCGTCGAGCACGGTGACGGGCAGGTCGGTGGACGCCTCCTGCTCGACGAGCGCGAGCGTCCGCGCGCGACGGCGCCGCGGCAGGGCGAGCAGGTCGGCGCCCGCGAAGGCGACGCGGGCACCGGGGCCCGAGCCGCCCTCCGACGGCGCCTGCACCCCGGCGAGGACGCGCAGCAGCGTCGACTTGCCCGACCCGTTGGGGCCGAGCAGCCCGGTCACCGCGCCCGCGGGGGCGGTGACGTCCACGCCGTCGAGGATCAGCCGACCGGACGCCGACCAGGAGACGCGGGCGGCGCTCAGGCCGTCGGTGGCCCCCTCCGCGGCGACCCGGGCGGGGGCGTCGGTGCGCGCCTCGGCGCGTGCCTCGGTGGTCATGCGATCCTCCGTCCGCGCCACAGCAGCAGGGCGAACACCGGCGCGCCGATCGCCGCCGTGACGATGCCGACGGGCACCTCGCGCGGGGCGAAGACCGTGCGCGCCAGGGTGTCCGCCCACACCAGGAACGACGCCCCGCACAGCGCGGACAGCGGCAGCAGCAGCCGGTGCCGCGCGCCGGTCAGCAGCCGCACGGCGTGCGGCAGGATCAGCCCGACGAACCCGATCGACCCGCTCTGCGAGACCAGCGCGCCGGTGAGCAGCGCGACGCCCACCAGCAGCAGCCATCGCACCCGCGCGACGGGCACGCCGAGCGTGGCGGCGGCCGTGTCGCCGAAGGTGAACGCGTCGAGGATCGAGCCGGTCGAGGCGAGCAGGGTGCCCAGCACCAGCACGGCGACGCCCGTGATCGCGACCGACGTCCACGTCGCCCCGGCCACCGACCCCATGAGCCACGACAGGATCTCGCGGTACGAGTCACCGGTCGCGGACCAGAAGATGACGAAGCTGGTCGCCGCGGCCGCGAGCTGGCTCACCGCCAGCCCGGCCAGCACCGTGCGGGTCGGCGTGATCGTGCCGATCGCGCCGGCGAGCCCGAGGGCGGTGGCGAGCGCCGCGACGGCCCCGCCGAACGCCGCGACCGGCAGCAGCACGGTGAGCCCGGCGACGAGCACGAGCACCGCGCCCAGGGACGCCCCGGACGACAGCCCCAGCAGGTACGGGTCCGCGAGCGGGTTGCGGGTCAGGGACTGCATGACGACGCCGCACACCGCGAGCCCCGCGCCGACCGCCGCGGCGGTCAGCACGCGTGGCAGGCGCAGCTCCCAGACCATGCCGTCGGGCAGCGCGTCGAGCGGCTCGAGGCCCAGCGCGCCGCCGAGCCCGACGTGCGTCGCGATCGAGCGCCACACGTCCGCGACCGACAGGTCGGCCGGCCCGACCGTCACCGTCACCAGGACGGTCGCGACCAGCACCACCACGGACGCCGGCAGCCACCATGCGGCGCCGCGGCGGCCCGTCGTCGCCGCGGTCGTCGCGGGGGGCCCGACCGGCCGGGCCGTCGTCGTCACGGCTCGAGCCCGTCCAGCCCGTGGAGCTGCGCGGACAGGTCGACGACGGCGTCGACGTTCCGCACGCCGGCCTCCGACGCGGGGAACGGCACGGTGAGGTAGCGGCCCTCGCGCACGGCGGTCATGCGCGCGGTGGCCGGGTTCGACTCGAGCCGCTCGATCTTCTGGTCCGCGCTGTTCCAGGTCGCGTCGACGAGCACGATGACGTCCGGGTCGGCCTCGATCGCCTGCTCCCACGAGAACGACGTCCAGGTGTCGTGCACGTCGGCCGCGACGTTCTCCAGCCCGACGGCGTCCATGATCATCTGCGGCGCGCCGATGCCGGCCCCGACGTAGGGGATGTCGTCGCCCGAGGAGTACCAGAGGGCGGTGAGGCCCCGGTCGTCGGGGGTGACCGACGCGAGGGCGTCCTTCTGCGTGGCGACCAGGTCGCCGGCGGCGTCGGCGGCGTCGAAGACCTCCCCGACCTCGTCGATCTCGGCGAAGACGTCATCGAAGGTGAGCGGGTCGGGCATGTACTCCGGTGCCTTGCAGGCGGCGGGGGAGACGTAGGTCGCGACGCCGAGCTTCGCCAGCGTCGCGCGGTCGCCCGCGCCGTCGGCGGTGAGGTTGGACTCCCAGCCGGCGTAGACGAGGTCGGGCTCGAGGGCGAGCACGGCCTCCGCGCCGGGCGCCTGCTCGGCCATGGGCTCGGAGACGGCCGGCACGTCGGCGGCGGCGTCGGCCAGCGAGTCCGGCACGGGCCCGTCGAGGAACGCCGAGCCGACGATGCGGTCGCCGAGGCCGAGCGCGAGCAGCATCTCCGTGGTGCTCGACTTGATCGTCACGACGCGCTGCGGCGCGGCGTCGACCGTGGTCTCGACGCCGCAGTTGTCGAGCGTCAGGGGGTAGGCGGTGCCGTCCGAGGACCCGCCGGACGAGGCTTCCGCCGACGGCGCGGCGTCGGCGGGGTCCTGCGCGCAGCCCGCGAGGGCGGCGACGGACAGGGCGAGCAGGGCGGCGCCGGGCACGGCGGCGCGGGGGAGGCGGGGCACGAGAAAGCTCCAGGGGTCGTCGTCGGTGGTGTCGTCCGACGGCGCGCCATCTCGCGCCGGTGGAACCGCGGCCCACAGCCCGGGTCGCGCCGACGGGCCAGAGTCGTGCCCGTGATCCGGCGTCGAGCCTAGTACGCCCCGCCGACCCCGTGTGGTTGCCTGGCGTCCGTGACCCTCCCGATCGGTACCCCGCCCGCCGACGCCGCGGCCGTCGCGCCCCCGGACGACGACCGCGCCGTGCGCTGGGGCGCGCTGCCCAACGCCCGCGACCTGGGCGGCCTGCCCACCGCCGACGGCGGCCGCACCCGCGCCGGGCGCCTCTACCGGACGTCGCGGCTCGACGACGCCGGCAGCGACGGCCTCGCGGCGATGGCCGACGCCGGCGTCCGCACCGTCGTCGACCTGCGCAACGCGGCCGAGATCGGGCCCCTGGAGCTGCCGCCGTCGGTGACGCGGCACCACCGCCCCGTCGAGGACCCCGACGACGACGAGTTCATGCGTGCCTGGGCGCCGCACCTCGATACCCCGCGCTACTACGCGAGCGTGCTCGAGCGCTGGCCCGGCCTCGTCGTCGACGTGTTCCGCACGATCGCCGACGCGCCCGACGGCGCCGTCGTCTACCACTGCGCGGGCGGGCGCGACCGGACCGGCATGATCACCGCCCTCCTGCTGACCCTCGTCGGCGTGCCCCGCCCGGTCGTCGTCGACGACTACCTGCGGGCCGTGCGCGCGAACAACGACCGCGCGGCCACCGAACCCGGGTGGGACGAGGCGCACCGCGCGCCCGACGAGCTGGTGGCCTGGTCCGACGCCGTCGCCGCCGCGCTCGAGGAGTTCCTCGACGGCGTGGACCCGGAGGGCTACCTGCGCGCGCACGGCGTGACGGACGCGGAGCTCGACCGCGTCCGCCGCCGCCTCCTCGACGCGGGATGAGGGGCGAGCGCGGGCGCGGGCTCACGCCCGCGTCGCGCGCACCAGGAGGTAGTCCCAGACCATCGTGCCGTCGTCGCGCAGGTGCCGGTCGCCGAGCGCGGCGAGGGCGTCGTCGAGCTCCGCGGCGCGCGCGTCGTCGTCCCCGAGGTGCCGATAGGTCGCGATCGTCGGGCCGTACGTGGCCTTGAAGAAGTCGCGGAACGCGGCGCCGTCGGCGAACCGGTCGACGACGAGCCCGCGCACCTCGGCCCGGACGTCGGTGACGCGGTCGCCGAGGAGCACCCGCACGTGCTCCTCGGTGCCCCACAGCGGCGGCGGGAGCGCGCCGGGAGGGGGCGGGGGCGCGTACGGCTTGAGGGTCGCGAACATCTCGCCGATGAACCCGGTCGGCGTCCAGGCGACGTTCCCGATCGTGCCGCCGGGCCGGGTCACGCGGGCCAGCTCGCTCGCCGCGAGCTGGTGGAACGGCGCGAACATCACGCCCACGCACGACAGGGTCACGTCGAACGCGCCGTCGTCGAACGGGAGCGCGTGCGCGTCGGCCGGCTCCCACCGCAGCGTGGCGCCGTGGTCCGCGGCGCGCCGGCGACCCGCCTCGAGCAGCTCGGGGGAGAGGTCGGAGGCGACGACGTCGGCGCCTGCCAGCGCGGCGGGGATCGACGCGTTGCCGGAGCCGGCCGCGACGTCGAGCACCCGGTCGCCGGGGCCGACGTCGCACGCCTCCACGAGGACGGGCCCCAGCGAGGGGATGACCTGGTCCGCGACCGCGGGGTAGTCGCCGGACTCCCAGACGGCGCGGTGCTTGGTGCGGACCGTCTCGAGCAGGTCGACGGGGACGGTCCGGGAATCGGTGGTGCTCATGAGGGGCTCCTTCGCTCCTGGGGCTGTGCTGACTGGGGCTGTGCTGACCCCTTCACGCTCCGCCGAGCGCCGCCGCCGGTCCAGTGCCGGATCTGGACCGGGCGAAGTCCTGGATCTGTACTGGCGGCGCCCCGCCCGGCGGGCGTTCACTGGGGGGATGGCGGGCTACGGCCAGTTCTGCCCCGTCGCGAAGGCGATGGAGGTGCTCGACGAGCGGTGGACGCTGCTCGCCGTGCGGGAGCTGCTGCTCGGCAGCACCCGGTTCAACGAGCTGCGGCGCGGCAACCCGAAGATGTCGCCCACGCTGCTGTCCAAGCGGCTGCGGACGTTGGAGCGCGCGGGGATCGTGCGACGTGCCGGCGCCGAGGGGCACGTCCGCTACCTCCTCACCCCCGCGGGCGAGGAGCTGCGGCCGCTCGTCGAGGCGCTCGGGGCCTGGGGCACGCGATGGGTCGGCGGGCTCGGGGAGGCCGACCTCGACCCGCACCTGCTGCTGTGGGACATGCGCCGCACGATCGACGTCGACGCCTGGCCCCGCGAGCGCACCGTCCTGGCGATCGTGCTCACCGACGTGGCCCCCCGGGTGTCCCGGTGGTGGATCGTCGTGCGCGACGGCCAGGTCGAGGTGTGCGACTACGACCCGGGCTACGACGCGGCGTTGGTCGTGACGACGCCGCTGCGGGCCCTCACCCGGCTGTGGCGGGGCGACGTGACCTGGGCGAGCGCCCTTCGCTCGCGCGAGGTCGTGCTCGAGGGGCCCGAGGGCGGGCGGCGCCGGGTGCCGCGCTGGCTGGGACAGTCGGTGTTCGCGCACGTGCCCCGGCCGGAGCCGGCCCCCGCGCGGGCATGACGGCGGCCGGTGGCGCTAGCCTTCGACGGCATGACGACTCCCCGGGTCCAGGACGCCGTCTCGTGGCGGCGGCCGCGCCGGCAACGGCGCGGGGCCCGGGAGAGCGCCGGCGCGGCGACGGGGCTCGTGCGGGCCGCCGTGGACCTCGCGCTGTCGATCGCGAACGGGAGCGCGCCTGCGGGTGACGTGTCGAGCCTCGGCGACGAGCCGCCGCGGGTGCCGCGCGACCCCGGCGAGCCCGTCG
>JADHZE010000133.1 GCA_026934365.1 Isoptericola sp. QY 916
GAGAAGCCCGGACGGGGCCGCACCCGCTGCGGCCCCGTCCGGGCTTCTCTATCTCGCGGGTCTGGCTTCTCTATCTCGGGGTGCCGTTGGTGGCTGCCCGGGCTGCGGCGTGGAACGCGAGGATCTGCAGCTCGCCGGCCACGTCCACCGAGCGCACGACGACGTCGTCGGGCAGCTGCAGCGCCACCGGCGCGAAGGACAGGATCTCCCGCACCCCGCACGCCACGATCCGCTCGGCGATGGCCTGCGCCACCGGCCCCGGGGTCGCCAGCACCACCATCGACACGCCGGTGCGCGCGAGCACGTCCTCCAGCGCGTCGACGTGCTCGATCGTCAGCCCGGCCGCGGAGTTCCCGACCACCTGAGGGTCGGCGTCCAGCAGCGCCACCACCTGGAACCCGCGCGCCGCGTAGCCCGAGTAGTTCGCCAGGGCGTGGCCCAGGTTGCCGATGCCGACGATCGCCAGCCGGTGCTCGGACCCGAGCCCCAGCGCCGTCGCGATGTACTGCGCCAGCGACTGCACGTCGTAGCCCACGCCGCGCGTGCCGAACGACCCGAGGTAGGACAGGTCCTTGCGCAGCTGCGCCGACCCCACCCCCGACCGCTCCGCCAGCTCCGACGACGACGTCGTCGTCACACCGCCCTCCGCCAGGTCGCGCAGGGCGCGCAGGTAGTAGGGCAGCCTCGCCACCGTCGCGGCCGGCACCGTCGCCTCACCGAGCTCGATCACTGCTGGATCACCCTGTCGTCCTCTCCCGGGCTCAGCGGGCCAGCCGGCGCGCCAGCCGCGCGCCGTCCACCCGCCAGAAGCCCTGCTGCACGCCGTCCACCTCGACGACGGGCACGTAGTCCCCGTACTTGCCCACCAGGTCCCCGCCGGGGCCGTCGACGTCGATGTCGACCTCCCGGAAGGTCTCGCCCGCGGCCCCGCACACGTCCGCGACCACCGCCCGAGCCTCCTCGCACAGGTGGCAGCCGGCACGCGTGTACAGGAGCACCCGGGGTTCGCCTTCGGATCCCTGCGGCATGCTCACCTGCCAAGACTAGCGGCGCCGATACAGTGGGCCGCATGCCGTCGCCTGCCGAGTCGTCCCCGCCGGCGCGCGCCGCAGCCTTCTTCGACGTCGACAACACCATCATCCGGGGCGCCAGCGCCTTCCACCTGGCGCGCGCCCTGTACCAGCGCCGGTTCTTCGGCACCCGCGACCTGCTGCGGTTCGCGCTGATCCAGGCGAAGTACCTGGTGTTCGGCGAGTCCCGCTCCCAGATCGAGACCGTGCGCAGCCGCGCCCTGTCGCTCATCGCCGGGCGCTCGGTGGCGGAGATCACGGCCGTGGGCGAGGACGTGTACGACACCGTGCTCGAGCTGCGCATCTTCCCGGGCACCAAGCGGCTGCTCGACGAGCACCTCGCCGCCGGCGACCAGGTGTGGCTCGTGACCGCCACGCCGGTCGAGATCGGCGGGCTCATCGCGCGCCGACTCGGCGCCACGGGGTGCCTCGGCACGATCGCCGAGCACTCCGGGGGTTTCTACACCGGCCGCCTCATCGGTGACCTCATGCACGGGGAGGCCAAGGGCGCCGCCGTCCGCGAGCTCGCCGAGCGCGAGGGCATCGACCTGTCCGCCTCCTACGCGTACGGCGACTCCCTCAACGACCTGCCGATGATGCGCACCGTCGGGCACCCCTGCCCCATCAACCCCGACGCCCGCCTGCGCCGGCACGCCAAGGAGGTCGGCTGGCCCATCCGCGAGTTCCGCGGCCGCGGACGGCGCGTGGCCGGGCGCGGGATGAAGACGGCGTCGTGGGCCGGCGCCGCCTGGGTCGCCGGCCTCGTGCTCCGCAGCATCCGGCGGCGGCTGCAGGGCCGCTGACCGCCCCTCGCGCCGGCCGGGAACAGCGAACGGGCCCGGCACCTCCGTGGAGGTGCCGGGCCCGTTCGCGCACGCTGTCCGCCGTCAGGCGGACGGCGTCACTTCTTGTTGCGACGCTGGTGACGCGTCTTCCGCAGCAGCTTGCGGTGCTTCTTCTTCGCCATGCGCTTGCGGCGCTTCTTGATGACGGAGCCCATGAGGTCCTCACAATGCTTGTCGGTCGGTGGAACACGGTTGGTCCCAGGAGCCCTGTCTCCAGGAGCAGCCGACCAACGCGGAAAAGTCCGTCCCCCAGGGTACCCGATGCCCGGCGCCCTCCCGACCGGCGCCCGTCCGACCGGCGCCGTGACGTCAGTCGCGGTACGGGTCGAGGCCCCACACGGGGAACACGTGCCGCCGGGTGGCGAGGACCGCGCGGTCGACGTCGTCGGCCGGGTCGTAGCCGTCCGACCAGGGCTGCCACTCGACGTCGCCGCTGCCCAGGCGCTCGGCCGGGTCCAGCCCGGACAGCTCCTCCACCTCCCGCCGCCAGGGCTCCGGCAGCTCGATGCCGATCGCCAGGGGCGCGTGCG
Organism: Isoptericola sp. QY 916; assembly: GCA_026934365.1. Classification (GTDB taxonomy): domain Bacteria; phylum Actinomycetota; class Actinomycetes; order Actinomycetales; family Cellulomonadaceae; genus Isoptericola; species Isoptericola nanjingensis. Next base: position 2,446 of record JADHZE010000133.1, read on the forward strand.
CCGCCTCCGCCACCAGGCTCGCCCACACCAGCGGCACCACGTCGACCACCGCGTACCCGCCGCCGCCGAGGGCGACCCAGCGGCCGTCGGCCAGCTCGTGCGCGAGCTCGTGCACCCAGCGCGCGGCGGTCCGCTGCGCGCCCACGCCCACGTTCAGGTCGGTGAGCGGGTCGTTGCCGTGCGCGTCGCAGCCGTGCTGCGACACGATCACCTGCGGGCGGAACTCGCGCACCACCGCGGGCACGACGGCGTCCACCGCGCGCAGCCAGTGCGCGCCGTCGGTGCGCGGCGGCAGCGCCACGTTCACCGCGGTGCCCTGCGCCGCCGTCCCGCCCGTGTCGCCGGCGTTCCCGCTGCCCGGGAAGAGCGTGTGCCCGTCCTGGTGCACGGAGACGGTGAGCACCCGCGGGTCGTCCCAGAAGATCGCCTCGACGCCGTCGCCGTGATGGGCGTCCAGGTCGACGTACGCGACCCGCTCGGCCCCGAGGTCGAGCAGGCGCTGCACGGCCGCCGCGGCGTCGTTGTAGATGCAGAAGCCGGACGCCGCGCCGCGCTGGGCGTGGTGCATGCCGCCCGCGATGTTCACGCCGTGGGCCACGTGCCCCGACCAGACCGACTCCGCCGCGTCCACCGACGCCGCCACGAGGCGCGCCGCGGCCTCGTGCATCGCCGGGAACACCGGGTCGTCCTCGGTGCCGAGACCGCGCGCCGGGTCGGCGGTGCCGTCGGCGGCCGCGCGACGCACCGCCGCGACGTAGGCGGCGTCGTGCACCGTCTCGATGAGCGCGTCGGGGGCGGGCTCGACGTCCGCGAGCTCCAGCGTGGGCTCGTCGAGCAGACCGAGCTCCGCCACGAGCCGCATCGTGAGGTCGAGGCGGGCGGGCGCCATGGGGTGCCCGGGGCCGAAGTCGTAACGCAGGAGCTCGGGGCTCCACAGCAGCCGGGCGACGCGCATCCCGTCACGGTAGCCGACGCCGTGGCAGGCTGTGCCCAGCGACTGAGGGGCGGAAGGGGACAGGGTGCCGGGGAGCTGGGGCGGTCGCGCGCTCGCGCTGCGCGGATGGGCCAACCGCGCAGCCCGCGAGTACCCCGCCCGGCTCGCGATGACGGTCTTCGCGGCCGTCATCACCGTCATCTGGCTGCTGCTCCTCACCCCCTGGGCGACGGCGTCCGGCCGCGGCGCCTCCGTCGTCGACGCCCTCTTCACGGCGACGTCGGCCGTCTGCGTCACGGGCCTCGTCGTGCAGGACACCGCGACCTACTGGTCGGAGTTCGGGCACGTCGTCATCCTCGTGGGCATCAAGGTGGGCGGCCTGGGCGTGATGACGCTCGCCTCGCTGCTGGGCCTCGCCGTCTCGCGGCGGCTCGGCCTCACGCAGAAGCTCCTCACCGCCTCCGAGACGAAGACGGAACGGCTCGGCGAGGTCGGCGCCCTCCTGCAGACGATCATCGTCACCGCCACGAGCATCGAGCTGGCCCTCTCGCTGCTGCTGTTCCCCCGGTTCCTCGTCCTCGGCGACGACGCCGGGACGGCCGCGTGGCACGCCCTGTTCTACGGCATCTCGTCGTTCAACAACGCCGGCTTCGTGCCCACCCCGGACGGCCTGCTCCCCTTCGCGTCGGACTGGTTCGTGCTGGTGCCGATCGCGCTGGGCGTGTTCATCGGCTCGCTCGGCTTCCCCGTCATCCTCAACGTGATCACCAACCGTCGGCGCAAGCACAAGCACTGGGTGCGGGCCCTGTCGCTGCACACCAAGCTCACCGTGACCACGAGCCTCGCGCTCCTCGTGTCCGGGGCGATCCTCATCGGCGCGCTGGAGTGGAACAACCCCGCCACCTTCGGCGAGCAGAGCTTCTCCACCAAGATCCTGTCGTCGGTCTTCGCGTCGGTGATGCCGCGGTCGGCCGGGTTCAGCTCCGTGCCCGTGCACGAGATGACCCAGGAGACCTGGCTGCTCACGGACGCCCTGATGTTCGTGGGCGGCGGCTCGGCGTCGACCGCGGGCGGCATCAAGGTCACGACGTTCGCCGTCATGCTGCTCGCGATCGTCGCCGAGGCACGCGGCGACGCCGACACCGAGGTGTTCGGCCGGCGCATCCCCCGCGACACCCTGCGGCTGTCCATCGCGGTGGTCTTCGTGGGCGCCACCGCCGTGCTCGTGTCGTGCCTCGCGCTGCTGCGCATGACCGACCTGCGGCTCTCCGAGGCGCTGTTCGAGGTGATCTCCGCCTACGCCACGGTGGGCCTGTCCACCGGCGTCACCGCGTCCCTGCCCGACGGCGCGAAGTACCTGCTCGCGGGTCTCATGTTCGTCGGGCGCGTGGGCGTCATCTCGCTGCTCGGCGCACTGGCCCTGCGCGACCGGCGACGCATCGTACGCTTCCCCGAGGAACGCCCGATCATCGGGTGACCCGTACCGACGACCCGGCCGGCGACCCGGCCGACAGAGGAGAACCGTGGCGGACAAGAAGGCACCCGCGCGCGACGCGGGCGTGCTCGTGATCGGCCTGGGCCGCTTCGGCTCCTCGCTCGCGACGGTGCTGGACCGCCTCGGTCAGGACGTGCTCGCCGTCGAGCGCGACGAGAAGCTCGTCGCGCAGTGGTCCGGTCGTCTGCCCCTGGTCGAGGCGGACGCCTCGGAGTCGGAGGCCCTGGTCCAGCTCGGCGCCAAGGACTTCGGCGTCGCCGTGGTCGGCGTCGGCACGGAGCTCGAGGCGTCGGTGCTCATCACCGCCAACCTGGTGGACCTCGGCACGCCGCAGATCTGGGCCAAGGCGATCTCCGCGGAGCACGGCCGCATCCTCACCCGCATCGGCGCGCACCACGTCGTCTACCCCGAGGCCGACGCCGGCTCCCGCGTGGCGCACCTCGTGAGCGGCAAGATGCTCGACTACATCGAGGTGGAGGACGGCTTCACCATCGTCAAGATGCGGCCGCCGAAGGAGATGCAGGGCTTCACGCTCGCCCAGTCGGACATCCGCAAGCGGTACGGCGTCACCGTCATCGGCGTGAAGTCGCCCGGCGTGGAGTTCCAGTACGCGACGCCCGAGACGCGCGTGAGCGCGAACGACCTGCTCGTCTGCTCCGGCCACGCCGACCTGCTGGAGCGGTTCTCCGCGCGGCCCTGACCCGGGCCGGTGTTCGGCGACCGTTCACGAGGACGCCACCGCCCGGCCAACGGCGCCCGGCACGCTCGGGGTCCATGCGATCCCCCCGACGCGCCCTGCCGGCGCTGCTGCTTCTCCCCGCCCTCGCCGTCGTGCCCGCGTCCGCGGCGTGGGGCCACGGGCCCGGTCACGGCCACGACCGCCCCGGTCGCGACGTCGCGGCCGTGACGACCGACGTCGAGACGCCCCCGCTGTACGACGACGAGGACGGCGGCGCCGCGTCCGGCGACGACCCGGCGATCTGGGTGCACCCGGGCGGCTCCCGGGACTCGCTGGTCCTCGCGACCGCCAAGGAGGGCGGCCTGCGCGTGTACGACACGTCCGGCCACGAGCTGCAGGCGCTGGCCGCGGACCCGGCGCCGCGGGCGGACGGCGTCGCCGGCCGGTACAACAACGTGGACCTCGCCTACGGCCTGCGCGTGGGCGGCGAGACCGTGGACGTCGCCGTGGTGTCCGACCGGTACAACGACCAGCTCCGGTTCTTCGCGGTCGACCCGGAGGGCGCCGGCGCCGACGTGCCGCTCACCGAGATCACCGCCGCCGAGCAGGGCTTCCTCTTCCAGCCCGACCGGGCGGGCGTCGACTCCGAGCACACCGCGTACGGGCTGGCGGTGTGGCAGCCCCGCGACGGCGCGGCGTACGCGGTCGTCACGCAGGAGGGCACGACGGCGGTCGCGACCGCCCGCCTCGTCCCGCGCGCCGACGGCACGGTCGGGTACACGGACGTCGACCACCTCGACCTGCCCGCGTCGTTCGGCCTGCCCGACGGCAGCGCGTGGACGCCGTGCGAGGAGCCGGGCGTGGGGCCGCAGCTCGAGGGGCTCTCCGTCGACCAGCGCACCGGCACCCTGTACGCCGCGCAGGAGGACGTCGGCCTGTGGCGCCTGCCGCTGCCGCTGGGGTCCGGCGAGCCGCGGCTCGTCGACACGGTCACCGACTTCGGCGTCGAGGACGCCTACGATCCCGAGACCGAGGAGTGCTCCCCCGCCGACGGCTCGTCGGAGGAGGCCGCCGTCGCCGCGAACCCGTTCGGCGGCGACCTGCTCACCGCCGATGCCGAGGGGGTCGACGTCTACCACGGGCCCGGCCGCGCGGGGTACATCATCGTGTCCAGCCAGGGCGACGACACCTATGCCGTCTACTCCACGACGGGCCGCAACAAGGCCGTCGGCTCCTTCCGCGTCGCGGGGACGGACGGCGTGGACGAGGTCGACGGCTCCGACGGCCTGGCCGTGACGAACCGCCCCGTCGGCCCGTACCGCCAGGGCCTGCTCGTCACCCACGACGAGCCGGAGACCGGCGCCGACGTCGAGCCGGGCCGCGGCGACGCCACCGGGTTCTCGTACGTCGCCTGGGACGACGTCGCCGACGAGCTCGGGCTCGTCGTCAGCACCCGCGCCGGCAACGACCCGCGCTTCCGCTGACCACCGCGCGAGCGTCGTGGGTCAGGCGGTGCGACGGCGCAGGGTGGCGATGCCCAGGACGACGGCGCCGACGATGAACACCGCGATGGCGCCGACGGCGCCCTGCACGTCCGCCCACTCGCCGCCGGCGGCGAGGGTCTGCATGGCCTCGACGGCGTAGGTGAGGGGGAAGACGCGCGAGAGCCACTCGAGCACCTCGGGCATCTGGTCGCGCGGCATGAGCAGCCCGCAGGTGATGAGCTGCGGGAAGATCACCGCAGGCATCATCTGCACGGCCTGGAACTCCGTGCGTGCGAGGGCGGAGGCGGCGAGGCCGAGGCAGCAGCCGAGGACGGCGTCGAGCATCCCCACGACCAGCACCAGCCACAGCGGGCCGAGCACGTCCATCCCGACGGCGAGCGCGAAGCCTACGACCACCAGCGACTGCAGCAGCGCGAGGGCGGCGAACGCGAGCGCGTAGCCCGCCACGAAGTCGCCCTTGCGCAGCGGCGTCGTCATGAGCCGCTCGAGCGTGCCGGACTGTCGCTCGCGCAGGGTCGCGACGCTCGTCACCAGGAACATCACGATGAGCGGGAAGAGCCCCACGAGCATCGGCCCGAACTGGTCGAGCACCGGGGTGCCGTCGAACATCCACGCGATGAGGCCGAGCAGCAGGCACGGCAGCACGAGGATGAGCGCGACGGTGCGGCGGTCGAAACGGAGCTGGGCCAGCACGCGGCCCGCGGTCGTGGCGGTGAGCGTCATCGGGAGCCCTCCTCGGACGTCGAGCCGGTCGTCGCGGCCTGCTGGTCGATCAGTGCGAGGAAGGCCCGCTCGGCGTCCGGGGCGCCCGTCGTGGCGAGCAGCTCGGCCGGCGTGGTGTCGGCGACGAGGGCGCCGTCGCGCAGCAGCAGGAGCCGGTCGCACTGCGTGGCCTCGTCCATGACGTGGCTGGAGACCAGCAGCGTGCGACCCTCGCCCGCGAGGCGACGGAACATCGCCCACAGGTCGCGGCGCAGCACGGGGTCGAGGCCGACGGTGGGCTCGTCGAGCACGAGGACCTCGGGGTCGGCGACCAGCGCGGCCGCGAGGGAGACCCGGGAGCGCTCGCCGCCGGACAGCGTCCCGACGCGCTGCTTCTCGTGCCCGGCCAGGTCGACGACGGCCACGGCGCGCCGCACGGCGGCCTCCGCGCCGGCATGCGGCAGGCCCGCGAGCTGCGCGAAGTAGCGCAGGTTCTGCACCACGGTGAGGTCCGTGTACACGGAGGCGGCCTGGGTCACGTAGCCCACGCGACGGCGCAGGCCGGGCGAGCCGGCCGCCTCGCCGAGCACGGTCACCTCGCCCGTCACCCGCGCCTGGACGCCGACGACGGCGCGCAGCAGCGTCGTCTTGCCGGAGCCGGAGGGGCCGAGCAGGCCCACCACCTGACCGGCGTGCACCGCCACGTCCAGGCCGTCGATGATCGGCCGGCCGCCGCGCTCCACCCGCAGCCCCCGGACCCGCACCGCGGCGTCATTATTCCCCATGTGAGGAATTCTGCTCCTCGCCGCCCCGTCCCGCAACGCCCTCGACGGTGGTGAGCGCGACCGGCAGGTCCCCCGTGAGGTAGCGCTGGACGGTCGGGCCGACGAGCGCGGCGACCCGCTCCGGCGGAAGGGACGCCAGCGGGTCGATGGGCACGAGGAACCGGGTCAGGAGCACGCCCGCCACCTGCGACGCGACGAGCGCCGTCCGCAGCCGCGCGTCAGCGACGTCGAGCCGCTGCACGATCGGCCCCAGGATCTCCGCGCCGAGGAACTGCGGCAGCAGGCCGCGCAGCCCCGGGTCGGTCATCACGGCGGGGATGACGAGCCGCACGGTGGTGCCGCCGTCCGCGTCCCACAGCTCCACGACGGCCCGCACGAGCCGCTCCCCCAGCCCGTCGACCGGTCCCTCGGCCGCCGCCCGGACGAGCGCCGCGGGGTCGACGGCCGCCAGGCCGAGCGAGGCGGTGAACAGGCGCGTCTTGTCGCCGAACCAGTGCCGCACCGTGCCCGGGTCGACGCCGGCACGCCGCGCGACCGAGCGGACCGACGCCGCCTCGTAGCCGCGCTCGAGGAACTCCGCACGCGCGCCGGCCAGCACGACGTCGCGCGTGTCCTGCCCCGCGGGCCGCCGTCCGCGACGTGCGGCGCCCGCCTCGTCGTCCGCCCGACCGCCGGTCACGACCGCTCCACCCGTCGGACCCGGATCAGGCGTGCTCGGCCGCGAGCTCGCGGGACCGGTCGCGCGCCGCCTCGAGCGCGTCGAGGAACGCGGCGCGCACGCCGCCGTCGTCGAGCTTGCGCAGGGCGGCGACGGTGGTGCCGCCAGGCGAGGACACCTTCTCGCGCAGCAGCACGGGGTGCTCGCCCGTCTCGTCGAGCAGCTTCGCCGAGCCGAGCACGGTCTCGACGGCGAGCCGGCGCGCGACGTCGCGCGTGAGGCCGAGCAGCACGCCCGCCTCCGCCATCGCGTCGACCACGTAGAACACGTACGCCGGGCCCGAGCCGGCCAGCGCGCCGAACGCGTCGATGTCCTTCTCCGCCACGCGGAAGACGTGGCCCGAGCCGGCGAGCACCTGCTCGACGAGCGCGACGTCGTCCTCGCGGGCCGCCGTGCCGCCGACGACGGCGGTGACGCCCGCGCCCACCAGCGCGGGGGTGTTCGGCATGGCGCGCACGACGGGCGTGCCCGCGGGCAGCCGCTGCTCGAAGAAGGACAGCGGCAGGCCCGCCGCGACGCTCACGACGACGGCGCCCGGCTCGAGCGCGTCGGCGACGCGGTCGAGCATCGCGCCCACGTCCTTGGGCTTGACCCCGATGACGACGACGTGCGCGCCCTCGACCGCGGCGACGTTGTCCGTCGTCGCGCGGACGCCGAACCGCTCGGTGAGGTGCGTGCCGCGCTCGGGCCGGCGGGAGGTGGCCACCACGTCCTGCGGCGCGACCCCCGCGGACAGCGCGCCGGCCAGCACCGCCTCGCCCATGTTCCCCGTCCCGAGGAACGCCATCCTCACGCCGCCCACCTGGGTGTTCTCGGGGGTACCGGCCTGCTCGTCAGTCTGCTCGCTCACGGGCACCACGGTACGTCGCCGCGGGGGACGGCGGACTACAACGGATAGGCGGAGTAGAAGCCCTCGACGACGTCCGCCGGGCCGGTGGCCTGCAGCACCGCGGTGCCGTTGCGCCAGGTCACGACGGCGGAGCCCTCGGTGGAGCCGGGCGTCACGACGTACGCGCCGGTGGCCTTGCCGTCGACGGACACCTCGCCCTCGCCGGTCGGCTCGCCCGCCGCCTTGACCAGCGCCCCGTACGCAGCGGTCGCCGCCTCGTCGTCCTCCCACTGGCCGGCGTGCACCTGGACCGTCGTCGCGCCCTCGCCCGCACCGTCCGCGTAGACGAGCTGCCAGGACTCGACCGCGTCCGCGTCGTCCTCCCAGGACTTGTCCTCCGTGACCTCGCGCAGCGCCAGCGCCAGCACCGAGTCCGGCTGCGCCTTGACGAACGCCGTCTGGTCCTTCGGGCGCCCGCTGGGCGAGATCGTCGGCGTCGGCACCGGCGCGGTCACCGTGGCCTGCGGCTCCGGCTCGCTCTTCGCGAACCCGGGCCACACGAACGCCGTCAGCAGCACGACCACCAGCACCAGCGCACCCGCGGCCGACGCCACCACGATGCGCCGGCGCCGGAACACCTCGGGCGACGGGCGACCGTTCCCGCCCGTGCGTGCCTGGCTCACGATGTCCTCCTGCGGGGTCGGCGTCGGTGCAGGACGCAGCCTAGGGCGCGGCCCGCCGCATCGTCCGCGTCCGCCCGCCGCGTGTCGGTCGCCCGTGCGTGCCGGCCCGCCGCGCTCAGCGCAGCAGCAGCTCCACCTCAGGGTGGTCGGCGAAGACCTCCAGGACCAGCTCCGCGTACGTCTTGCCGCGCCCGGCCTCGAGGTCGTCCAGCCGCCCCTGGAACAGCGCGGTGTCGAAGCGTGGGTCCTCGACCTTCGCGCGATAGTGGTCGCGCGTGGCCGCGAAGCCCAGCGCTTCGCGCGAGCGGGCGAACCCGCGCCAGACGACGGTCACCCGGTCCGCGCCGTGCGCGGCGCCGAAGCCGCCGTGCAGCAGGTCGTCCAGGGCGTCGAGGCTCGGGCCGAGCCGCCAGCCCTCGCCCGCCATGAACACGCGGTTCAGCTCGTCGTAGAACGAGGCGATCGAGTGGACCCGGCCGCCGTCGAGGTGCAGCGTCACGTGCCCGGCGTCGTCGGGCGACCCGACGTCGTCGAACTCGGTGACCTCCGTGCGCCAGTACTCCGCGCCGTCGCGGGTGCGGTGCACGACGCCGAGGTCCACCAGCGCCCGGCGCACCCCGACCGGGTCGTCGGCGAGCCGCGCCAGCCGGTCGGTGAGCTCCCGCTCGCCGACCGTGTCGAGCAGCGCCGGCAGCGCGGCGTGAGCGAGCCAGCGGGCCACCGTGCGGCGGTGCTCCCGGCGCCGGGGCATCGTCTCCAGACGGCCGTCGTGCAGGAACCGGCTCACGTCCGGGGGCGCTGAGGACATGTCGCCATCATCGCGCGCGGCGCGCACGGGCCGCCGAGGGCCGCTGTCGGTGCCGCCCCCTAGCGTCTGACGACGTGAGCACCACGACGTCGTCCCGCACCCGCGCCAAGCAGTCGCGCCCCGGCTACCGCTGCACCGAGTGCGGGTGGACCACGCCCAAGTGGGTGGGCCGGTGCGGCGAGTGCCAGGAGTGGGGCACGGTCACGGACGAGGGGCCGGCGTCGGCCGGGCCGCGCACGGTCGCCACCAGCCCCGGGCGCGCCCCGGCGCGGCCCATCGGGGACATCGACGTCGCGGCCGCGCAGGCGGCGCCCACCCAGGTGCCGGAGCTGGACC
>JADHZE010000134.1 GCA_026934365.1 Isoptericola sp. QY 916
GACGAGCCGGCGGGCGGGCACGGCGTGCTCGGCGAGCGCCTCGACGTCGACCCGCCCCGCCGCCGCGAGCGGGTGGTCCGTCGCCACCAGGAGCCGCAGCGGCTCGGACCGCAGCACGGGGCCGACGGTGAGGTCGGGCTCCTCGACAGGGAGCCACGTCGTCAGGAGGTCGACGTCGCCGCGCCGCAGCGCGGCGAACGGGTCGCTGAAGACGACCTCGCGGAAGCGCAGCTCGACGTCGGGGTGCCGCGCCCGGAACCGGGCGAGGTCGGGCTCCAGCTCGTGCGCCTGCCCGCCCATGAAGCCGAGCGTCAGCGTGCCGGCCACGCGCCGCGCCGCGGCCGTGGCGGCGGCGACGGCGGCGCCGATGCCCTCGTACGCGGGGCGCAGGCCCGCGCGCAGCACCTCACCCACGGGGGTGAGCTCGACCTTGCGGCTGGTGCGCTCGAACAGCGGCGCCCCGACGGCCCGCTCCTGCTTGCGGATCGACTGGCTCACGAGCGACACCGAGACGTGCAGCCGTTCCGCCGTCCGGCCGAAGTGCAGCTCCTCCGCGAGGGTCAGGAAGATCTCGATCTCACGCAGCTCCACGCCCCGTCCCACCCCTCGCCGCCGTCCCCCCTCGGCCCGGGGCGACCGATCGTTGACCCGGGGTGAACGAGCGTAGCCGGATCGGCCGTTGATCCGTGCCGGGGCCACGGCGAGCCTGGGAACGCCCGCGAGGGCCGACCGCACCACGCCCAGGAGGACCACCATGCGCCCACCCTTCGTCGCCGAGCACGGCTCGTCGAACGCCCGGGTCGACGGCGGCCCGCGCCGGCACGAGCGCCCGCTGAACCGGCCCGCCCCCGCGCGCCGCCTGCCTCCGGCGTCGGTCCGGCGGCGCCGCCGGACCGCGAGCGCGAGTGCGAGTGCGAGTGCGAGTGCGAGTGAGGGTGGCGACGACGACGGGGCGTCCGCCGTCAGCGGCGGCCCAGGGCCGTCACCATGAGCATCGTGGAGTCGTCGTCGGACTCGAGCCCGGCGAGCTTGTGCTCGATCACCTCGAGGTCGCGGGTGAGCCCCACGGTGGAGCGCAGGTCCTCCAGCCGCTCCGTGAGCCGCGTGCCGCGTCGTTCCACGAGGCCGTCGGTGTAGAGGAGCAGGGACTCGCCCGGCACGAGGTCGATCCGCCCGGCACGCACGGCCGCGCGCATCGCCCCGACCGGCGGGTTGCGGACCACCTCGACCAACCGCGCGCCGTCCGCGTCCGCGACGACCGGCGGCAGGTGCCCGGCGCAGACGTAGTCGACGCCGCCCGTGCCGGTCTCGGGGTCGACGTCGAGGATGCCGACCAGCAGCGTGGCCATGTCGTCGGTGAGGAGCGTCCGGGCGAGGCGGTCCAGGCCGGCCGCCGCCGTCGCGACGTCACGGTGCTCGAGCAGCAGGGAGCGCAGGCCGTTGCGCAGCTGGGTCATCGCCGACGCGGCGGGCAGCCCGTGCCCGGCGACGTCCCCGATGACGAGGGCGGTGCGGCCGTCGGGCAGCTCGAACGCGTCGTACCAGTCGCCCCCGACCCGGCCGCCGTCCGCGGGCCGGTAGCGGGCCTCGAGCCGCCACCCCGGCAGGGTCGGCAGCTCCGCCGGCAGCGAGGAGTGCTGGAGCACCAGCGCCGCGCCCAGGTCGGGCCGGGACCGCCGGTACAGGAGCTCGACGATGGTCCGGCGCGCCACGAGGGCCGCGCGGACGTCATGGTCCGACCACGGCTCGCAGGTGCCGTGCACGGCCTCGCGCCACGCCGCGAACGACCGTCGCGGGCCCACGCGCACGACCGCGCCGCTCTCGTCCCGGTCGACCGTCTTCTCGTGCGGGTCGCCGCCCCACGTGACCTCGCGCGCGACCTCGCTACGGAACAGGGCGAGCAGGTCCCCATCGGGCAGCGGGGCGACGAGCGCGCCCGCGACGTCGCCCAGGCGGTCAACCAGCCCCGGATGCTCGGCCCGCAGGTCGTGCGACGCGTACACCGGCTCCGTGCCGCCGTCCCTGCGGGGCCGCGCCGTCCGCCGCACGACGTCGACCACGGCCTCGGGCTCGTCCGGGACCAGCCCGACCGTGGCCGTCGCGTCGCCGGTGCGGACCATCGCGCCGTCGGCGCCGAGGATGCGCAGCAGCCCCGGCTGCGCGACGGCGTCGGCCACCGGGTCGTCCTCCGCCCGGACCAGCGCCTCGAGCGCACGGGAGACCTCGCGGGCGTGCTGCGCGTCGTCCGCGGCGGCACGCACCACCATCTGCAGGGACAGCCCCGCCGCGAGCGCCTCGGCCGCCGCGCGGACCTCGAGCGACGGCGTGTGCGGGCCGGCGACGTGGTGGCACGCGACCATCCCCCACAGCCGCCCGCCCCGCAGCAGCGAGATCGACATCGAGGCGGTGACCCCCATGTTCCGCAGGTACTCGACGTGCACCGGCGACACCGCCCGCAGGCCGGCGAACGAGAGGTCGGTCGGCTCTCCGGCGGCCGGCAGCAGTGCGGGCACCAGGGGCCGGGGCACGGACGCGACGTCGTGGATGAGGCGCAGCCAGCTCTTCTCGTAGAGGGCGCGCGCCTGGGGCGGGATGTCGCCGGCCGGGTACCGGTGGCCGAGGAAGGGCTCGAGGTCGGCGCGCCGCGCCTCGCCCACGACCTGGCCGTGGTGGTCCTCGTCGAACCGGTACACCATCACCCGGTCGAAGCCCGTCACCTCCCGCACCCCGCGCGCCGTGAGGTCGTACAGCTCGTCCAGCGAGCCGGCCGTCGCCGCCTGGCCGAGCACGGTGTACGCGGCGCGGTACGGCTCCGCCGGGTCGGCGGCCTGGTCCGCGAGCGGCTCGAGCTCGACGACCACGGCGCCCTGCGGGTTGCGGTGGGTCGACGCGACCCACGTGCGGCCGTCCAGCGTCACCCGCCGGAGACCGTCCGCGAGCGGCCCGCCCTCGGTGACGTCCTCGAGCCGCAGGGCCGCCACGGCCTCGGCGCCGAGCACCGCGGTCAGGGGCCGGCCGAGGACGTCGGCCGGCTGCGGGCCGATCAGCTCGGGCAGCGTGGCCGAGGCCTGCACCACCACGTCGTCGCGCAGCACGAGCAGCACCCCGCGGGGCTGCACCGAGCCGGGCACGTGGATGGGTTCCGCGGCACAGGTGTCGAGAGCGTCGTCGTCCGGGCCGTGCTCTGGGTCCTGCATGTCGTCCACCCGTCCGGGCTCGTCACCGCTGGCTGCCGCGTCTTGGCATGGGCGCACCCTTCCACGGCCCGCACGCCCGCCACAAATGACGACCGGGGTCAGGGGGCGGTGACGAAGACGTCGAAGAGCGCCGGGTGGTGGCCGTGCACCAGCACGGCGAAGACGACGGCGTCGAACAGCAGGTGCACGGTCACGACGTACGGAAGGCTCTTGTAGCGGGCGAAGATCCACCCCTGCACCAGGGCGAACGGCACGGTGAGCAGCGGCCCCCACTCGCGGTAGCCGAGCTCCCACAGGAAGGACACGAAGATCGCGGCCTGCAGCACGTTCGCCGTCCACAGCCCGAAGTGGCGGCGCAGCAGCGCGAACACCGTGCACACGAAGAACAGCTCGTCCCAGATGCCGACGGCGTTGACGCCGACGAACAGCCGGGCGACGTCCTGCCCGCTCTCGAGCTCCGGCCAGTTGAGGTAGGCGCCGGAGCCCAGGAAGTACCACGGCAGCACGAGGTAGCCGACCGCCACCACGACGACGAGGTACACGTACTGCCCGCGCGTCCAGCGGCGGCCCGTCGCGACGGGGAACCGCACCGCCCCCGCGCCGTCGTCGTCGCGGAACCAGTACCGCGACGCCGCCCACGGCACCAGCACCGCGAGGGACAGCACGACGGCGAACCGCGCGATCCCGGCGTCGGACAGGTCCGCCTCGAGGGAGATCGTCGAGATGATGCCGAGCGCGACGGCGATCAGCGCGAGGTCGCGGCCCAGCCGCCGGTCGACGAGCAGGCCGAGCGCGACGCCGGCCACGAGCGGCACGTAGGCGAGCGGGCGCACGTGCACCGCGAACAGCAGCACGGCCGACGCGGACACGAGGGCGGCGGCCAGGATCCGCGGCAGCGCGGCGGGGGCACGGCGGGTGACGTCCATCGTTCGGCGAGGATATCCGGCGGCCTGCGTGGAAGAATCCGGGGCATGGTCGCGGGTCGCGGAGCGCAGAGCCCTGCCGAGGGTGCGCGCCCGTGACGCCACGCTCCCCCGGCAGGACGGTTCCGGCCCAGGACGCCCCGAGGACGGGCGCGGTGCAGGACGCCCCGGGGACGGGCGCGGTGCAGGCGCTCGTGGCGGCCGGGCTCGCCCGGCCGGTCGCGGACGAGTCGTTCGACCGCTTCGCGCGGCTCGTGCAGCGCCAGCTCGGCGTCCCCACCGCCCTCGTGACGCTCGTGCTCCCGGACGCCCAGGTGTACCCCGGCGCGCTCGGGCTGCCGGACCCGTTCCAGGCCACCCGGCGCACCACGCTCACCGAGCCGCTGTGCGGCGAGACGATCCGCTCCGGCCAGCCCCTCGTCGTCGAGGACCTGCGTGCGGACCCGCGCTTCGCGAGCCGGGAGACGGTCACCGAGCTCGGCATGGGGTCGTACGCGGGCTTCCCGATCTTCGACCGGCACGGCACCGCCGTCGGCACGGTGTGCGCGCTGGACACCGAGGCGCACGCGTGGAGCGCCACGGACCTCGCCACCCTGGCCGACCTGGCCGCCGCCTGCACCGCCGAGCTGCGTCTGCGCCTCGAGCGGCAGCGCGCGCACCGCATCCAGCAGGTGGCGGTGCATGCCACGCGCCGCACCCGCATGCTGCTCGACCTCACCGACAGGTTCGCCGCCGCGACCACGCTCGACGAGATCGTGGACGCGCTGCGCACGTCGGGACCCGGGCTGGGCACCGTGTGGGCCGCGCTCGCGCTCGCGGAGCCCGGCGGGTCCGGCCTCACCCTCGTGGAGCGCGACGGCGCCTACCCCTACCTGCCGCGGCACTGGCGCCTCGACGACCCGGCGGTGGCGGCAGTCGCCCGCGCCCGCCGGTCCGCGTTCTACCGGGACGGCGCGGCCGCCCTGCGCGCCCAGCCCACCTGGGAGCCGTGGATCGACCCGTCGCTCGGCGGCCTCGCGCTGGTGCCGATGGTGGTGGACGACCGGCTGCTCGGCGTCGTGGTCCTGCTGTGGCGCGGCCCGCACGAGCACGACGACGAGAGCCGCCGCACGGCCGCCACGCTCGCGTCGTGCGTGGCGCAGGCCCTGGTGCGCATCCGCGTGCTGGAGGACCGGCACCGGGTCGCCACCACGCTGCAGGCCGCGATGCTCACCGACCTGCCCCGCGTGCCGTACCTGGAGCTCGCGTCGACGTACGCGTCCGCGACCCGCACGGACAAGGTGGGCGGCGACTGGTACGACGCGGTGGAGCTCGACCCGCGCTCGACCGTGCTGATGATCGGCGACGTGACCGGGCACGACATGCAGGCCGCCGCCCGCATGGGCCAGCTGCGCGCCATGCTGCGCACCCTCGCGTGGTGCCAGGACGCCCCGCCGGCGCGGCTCCTGCGCGAGCTGGACCGCGCCAACCGCGGGCTCGGGCTGACCGCCAGCGGCACCGCCGTCGTCGCACGCCTGGACCGCACCGGCCGCGGCGAACCGGGCAGCGGCGACGACCGGTGCCGGCTGTGGTGGGCCAGCGCCGGGCACCCGCGGCCGGTCGTGCTGCGCGCCGACGGGAGCGTGCACGAGCTCGACGGCCGCCCCGACCTCATGCTGGGCGTCGACCCGTCGGTCGTGCGCCGCGACCACGCGGCCGAGCTCGGCCCCGGCGACACCCTGTTGCTGTACACGGACGGTCTCGTGGAGTCGCGCACCGCGACGTTCGCCGCCCGCGCCGCGGACCTGCGCGCCGTCCTGGCGGACCTGCACGGCAGCCCGACGGCGGATCTGCCGCAGCGGCTCGTCGACCGGATGGTGCACGGCCGGCAGCGCGACGACGTGGCCGTGCTCGTCGCCCGGGTCCGCTGACCCGGGCCGGCAGTCCGTCAGGGGTGCGCGACGCCGAGCTCGACGAACATCGCGCGGTTGAGGCGGAACGCCTCCTGCGCCTCGGAGACGGCGAGCTCGACCTCGGTGTCGTCGAGGTCGAGCCCGTCGAGGCGCTCGCGGTACACGTCCTTGAACGGCTTGGCCTTGGGGATCTCGGGGAAGTCGTAGAACTCCAGGCCCGCCGCGCCCATGCCGTAGTGGCGCTGCATCATCCGCTGGATGACCTGGCCGCCCGAGAGGTCGCCGAGGTAACGCGTGTAGGCGTGCGCCGCATAGCAGGCGACGTCGCCGCCGACGGCGTCGAGCCGCGCGACGTAGCGCTCGGTCGCGGGCAGCACCCGCACGACGTCACGCCATCCGGCGCCGTGCAGGTGGGCGAGGTCCCGCTCGATGGCGGGCACGCGGGTGAGCTCGTCGAAGACCAGGGCGGCGCCGCGCTCGTCCTGCCGCATCCGCTCGCTCGCCTGCTCGAGCGCCGTGTAGACGGCGAGCTGCTGCGCGGCGAGGTCGGCGTACGCGGCGACGTCGAGCCCGCCCGACAGGAGCCGTTCGACGAAGCCCTCGGACTCCGCCTGCGTGTGCTCGGCGCGCGTGCCCTCGCGCAGTCGGGTCGAGAGCGCGGCAACGTCCGCGAGCACCGTCATGGGACCTCCAGCATCGGGTGTCGTGCCAGGCCATGGACGACCGGCAGGTACCAAGGTAGTGACAGCTCGTCACGACCTGGCGTCACCATAACAGCCCAGGTAAGGGTTGCCTACCCTGATCTTGCACGATGGTCGGCGGGACTCGCCGCGCCGGCTGTCGGTGCCGTCCGGCACGCTGGGCCGATGACGACGAGCGAGCTGCCCCCGGACGCCAAGACCGTGCTGCACCGCTACCTGCGCTCCGCGCGCGAGGCCTTGCTGTGGAAGCTGGAGGGGCTGTCGGAGCGAGAGGCACGGATGCCCCGCACGCCGACCGGCACCAACCTCCTCGGGCTGGTCAAGCACGCGGCCACGGTGGAGATCGGCTACTTCGGCGACGTCTTCGGACGCCCCTGGCCGCGTCCCGAGGACGCGCCGTGGCTGGCCGCGGCCGACGCCCCCGACGCCGACGCGGACGCGCTCCAGGCGGAGTTCTTCGCCACCGAGGACGAGTCGGTCGAGCAGGTCGTCGGCCTGTACCGGCAGGTGTGGGACTTCGCCGACGCCACCATCGACGCCCTGCCGCTGGACGCGCCCGGGCACGTCTGGTGGTGGCGCGAGGGGAACCGCGACGTCACCCTGCACCAGATCCTCGTGCACGTCTCCACCGAGCTGAGCCGGCACGCCGGCCACGCCGACATCCTCCGGGAGGAGGCCGACGGTGCCGTCGGGATGCGGGCCGGCAACGACAACCTCGCCGACGGCTTCGACTACGCCGCGTTCACCACCAGGCTGCGCGGCATCGCCGAGCAGTTCCCCGGGGCAGCCCGATGAGCGCCCCGGACGTCCCCACGATCCGGCAGGTCGTGCTCGACACCACCGACGCGCGCCGGCTCGCGGAGTTCTACCGCGAGCTCTTCGGGCTCGCGTACCGCGCCGGCGACGAGCCACCCGGTCCCGGGCAGCCGGACGAGCGCGGTGCGGACTGGCTGGTGCTGCGGAACCCGGGCGGCGTGCCGCTCGCGTTCCAGCAGGTGCCGTCGCTGCCGCCGACCACCTGGCCCGACGACGGCGTGCCGCAGCAGCTGCACCTCGACGCGACCGTGCCGGACGTCGCCGCGCTGGACCGCCAGGACGAGCGCGCCCTCGCGCTCGGTGCGCGGCTCCTGCTCGACCGGTCCGACGACCCGGAGGAGCCGCTGCGGGTCTACGCCGACCCTGCGGGCCACCCGTTCTGCCTCTTCGTGGGCTGAGGACGCCGCGGCGCCCACCGGGGTCGGGCCGCAGGGGACAATGGGCGGGTGCAGTGCCCCCACTTCGACGCCGGCCGCTGCCACTCGTGCACCCTCCTCGCGACGCCGTACCCCACGCAGGTGGACGAGAAGGTGGCGCACGTGCGCGCGCTGCTCGCCGACGGCCGCATCGACTGGCTCCCCGCCGTCACCGGCCCGGAGTCCGGGTTCCGCAACAAGGCGAAGATGGTGGTCAGCGGCACCGTCGAGGAGCCGGTGCTCGGCATCCTCGGGTCGACGGCGGGCCCGTTCGCCGGCCAGGGGATCGACCTCACCGACTGCGGTCTGTACCCGCCCGCGCTGCAGGAGTCGTTCCCCGTCCTGGCCGCGCTGATCACGCGGGCGCGGCTGCAGCCCTACGACGCGACGTCGCCGTCGCGCGGGGCACGCCGCCGCGAGACGCCGCGCGAGTCCGCGTGGCGGGGCGAGCTCAAGCACGTGCTCGTCACCCTCTCCCCGGACGGCGAGCTCATGGTGCGGCTCGTGCTGCGCAGCCAGGAGCCCGTGGCGCGCCTGCGCAAGCACCTGCCGTGGCTGCTCGACGAGCTGCCGCAGGTCGCCGTGGTGAGCGTCAACGTGCAGCCGGTGCACGCCGCCGTCCTCGAGGGCGACCTGGAGATCGTGCTCACCGAGCGGCAGGCGCTGCCGATGCGCGTCGGCGCGGACGGCATCACGCTGCACCTGCGCCCGCAGAGCTTCTTCCAGACCAACACCGCCGTCGCCACCGCCCTGTACGCGCAGGCCCGGGCGTGGGTGGACGAGGTGGCGCCCGCGTCCCTGTGGGACCTCTACTGCGGCGTCGGCGGCTTCGCGCTGCACTGCGCCGCTCCCGGGCGCGCCGTCACCGGGATCGAGATCTCCGCGGAGGCCGTGACGAGCGCGGGCGCGACCCGTGACGGGCTCGCCGCGCTGCCCGCGGACGCCGTCGTCGCCGGGCACGACGCCGCGTGGTGGGCCGACGCCGTGGCCGGCGTCCGTTTCGCCGCCGGCGACGCCACCGAGCTCGTGCCCGGGTCCCCGCGCGACGGCGTCGCCCCCGAGCTGGTGGTCGTCAACCCGCCGCGGCGCGGCATCGGCGCCGACCTGTCCCGGCGGCTCGAGGAGTCCGCCGTCGGGCACGTGCTCTACTCCAGCTGCAACGCCGTCACGCTGGCCGAGGACCTCGCGCGGATGCCCTCGCTGCGTCCGACCCGCGCGCGCCTGCTCGACATGTTCCCGCAGACCAGCCACTACGAGGTGCTCGTCCTGCTCGAGCGCGGCTGAGGGACGTCGCACCCCAGGGGTTTCCTGCAGCGCCTCCCGGGCCTACGCTCGCGCCATCCGCACCCCGCAGCGTCGCGCCGTGCGTCGTGAGCCCGACCCGGGCCGCGGGGTCACCACCAGGAGGTCGACCGTGAGAACAAGGACGTTCAGCACGGCCGTCGCGACCGCAGCCCTCGGCGGGCTCGTCGTCGCGGCGTCCCTCACCCCCACGGCGACGGCGGCACCCGCCGTCGCCACCGGCCGGCACGGCACCCACGTGCCGGGCCCCGACCTGTCGAAGAAGGTCACCGGCGAGCGAGTCTTCCGGCACCTCGAGGCGTTCCAGGAGATCGCCGACGACAACGACGGCAACCGCGCCGCCGGCACCCCCGGCTACGAGGCGTCGGCGCGGTACGTCGAGAAGACCCTGCGCAAGGCCGGGTACCAGCCGGAGCGGCAGTACTTCGAGTTCGACACCTTCGACGTGCTCGACCTGTCCGTCACCGTCCCCGGCGTCGAGTTCGACCCCGTGCCGATGACGTACTCGACGTCCACGCCCGACGACGGCGTCACCGCGGCCGCGGTGCAGCCCGCGATCGCCGACGGCTGCCCGGCCAGCGACGACCCCGAGGCACCCCACGACGACTCGTGGGCCGGCGTCGACGCCACCGGCAAGATCGCCGTCGTGCAGCGCGGGGCGTGCGCGTTCGCCGCGAAGGCGCTCGCGGCCGGTGAGGCCGGCGCCGCCGGGCTCATCATCTACAACAACACCGACGGCGCCCTCAACGGGACGTTGGGCGAGCGCAACGACGGCTACGCGCCCACCGTGGGCGTCACGCAGGCGGAGGGCGCAGCCATCGTCGCGGCGATCGCGGCCGACCCCGCGCTGCAGGTCTCGTTCGACCTCCAGGCGGTGATCGGCACCGCCGAGACGTTCAACGTCATCGCGGAGACGAAGCGCGGGCGGCACGACAACGTGGTCATGCTGGGCGCGCACCTCGACGGTGTGCCGGAGGGCCCGGGCATCAACGACAACGGCACCGGCTCCGCGGCGATCCTCGAGACCGCCGTCCAGCTCAACAAGAAGAGCGCCAAGCTCAACAACGCCGTGCGGTTCGCGTGGTGGGGCGCCGAGGAGCTCGGGCTGGTCGGGTCGGCGCACTACGTCGACGACCTCGTGACGAACGACCCGGAGGGGCTCGAGGACATCGCGACCTACCTCAACTTCGACATGGTCGGCTCGCCGAACTACACGATCGGCGTGTACGACGCGAACGAGTCGACGTTCCCCGCCCCCGTGACGGTGCCCGAGGGCTCCGTCGCGACCGAAGCCGTGTTCACGGACTACTTCGACGGGATCGACCAGGCGTGGGTGGACTCGGAGTTCTCCGGCCGCTCCGACTACGACGCGTTCATCAGCAACGGCATCCCCGCCTCCGGCCTGTTCACCGGCGCGGACGCGATCAAAACGGAGGAGGAGGCCGCGGTCTTCGGCGGCGTCGCCGGCGAGGCCCTCGACCAGAACTACCACTCCGAGGGCGACGACCTGTCGAACGTGAGCCTCGAGGCGCTGGACATCATGTCCCGCGCGATCGGGCACGCCGCGCAGCAGCTGGCGTGGAGCACCGAGGCCGTCAACGGCGTCCAGCCCGGTCGGCCGTGCCACGGCCACGGACACGGACACGGGAACGGTCACGGCCACGGACACGGGAACGGTCACGGCCACGGCGGGGGTCACCACCGCGGGGCGCACGGCTTCGCCACGCGCTGACCTCAGCCGACCTGCACCGCACGCCGGTCGAGCCTGTCGGGACCCGGTCCCGGCGGGCTCGACCTGCGTCGGTCAGCAGGACCAGATCCACGCCGGCCAGTTGTAGGTGCGCTTGACGGTCACGCCGGGGTCGACCCCGGGCGGTGCCTCGACCGTGACCGTCAGCTCGCCGACGTCGTTGCGCCACGACGCCACGTACCAGCCGCCGTCGCACTGCTTGGCCCGGAGCCAGCGGCGGTCCTCGGCGACCTTGACGACCGTCGCGTCCGGGTCGGTCGTCGTGACCGCGTCGACGCCGCGCAGACCGGACGTGGTGACGCTGACCGTCGTCCGCACGGGGGTCGGCGTCGGGGTGGGCGTGGGTGTCGGGGTGGGTGTGGTGGGTGCCGTCGGCGTCGAGGTCGGCGTGGAGGGCGACGGGCTGGGCGACGTCGTCGGCGAGGGGCTGGCGGAGCCGGACGGCGCCGGGGACGGCGTCGGCTCGGCCTCCGGGTCGCTGGGCTCCGGCGACGACGGCGTGCCGGGCCGGGTGCCCGGCGGCGGGCCGGTCGGCGTGCTGCTCGGCGTGGTGCCCGGCGCCGTCGGATCGGTCGTCGGGGCCGTCGTCGGGTCGTCGGTCACCGGCGGCGCCGAGGGGTCCTCGGACGGAGCCGGCTCGGCGGAGGTGGACGCGCTCGGCTCGGGCTCGGGCGGGGCGTCGGGCGAGGCCGTGTCACCGGGCGCCGGGGCGGGCACCGCCGACGACGACGTCGGACCGGGCGCGGGCGGAGCCGCCGCCGGCCCGCCGACCCCGCCGCTCAGGGCCACCGCGACGGCCGCGACCGCGACCCCCGCCACGGTGCCCGCGCCGATCATCCCGGCCTTGCCGAGCTGGCCCAGCCGCAGCGCGAGCGCCCGCACCCACTCCCCGGCCGCGAGCAGCGCGG
>JADHZE010000135.1 GCA_026934365.1 Isoptericola sp. QY 916
GTCGACCGGCCCGACGGGTCCCGGACCGGGCCTGCGGCGACGGCCGCCGGGCGGAGACCGCGCGCCGCCGTGTCGCTCGCGATCCTCTTCGTGGGTGCCGTGGCCGTCTCCACGGTCGCGTCCGCCGGCCTGACCGACACGGAGGCAGGCGCACGGGCCGTGCCCCACGGCGAGCACCACCTCCCGGACCTGCCCGGCCTCGAGGGCCATCACCACGGTCGATGACCCGGCCCACCGCCGCGTTCCGGTGGGACGCCGACGGCCCGGCACCCTCGCGGGTGCCGGGCCGTCGGCGGTGGTTCAGCGGGTCCCTGCCGGGATCACGCCTCGATCAGGCCTCGTCGAGCAGCTTCGAGGTGCGCGACTGGTCGAGCGGGATGCCCGGGCCCATCGTCGTCGTCATCGTGGCCTTGGTGATGTACCGGCCCTTGGACGACGTCGGCTTGAGACGCAGGACCTCGTCGAGCGCGGCGGCGTAGTTCTCCACCAGCGCCTTCTCGTCGAAGGACGCCTTGCCGATGATGAAGTGCAGGTTCGAGTGCTTGTCGACGCGGAACTCGATCTTGCCGCCCTTGATGTCGGACACGGCCTTGGTCACGTCCATCGTCACGGTGCCCGTCTTCGGGTTCGGCATCAGACCACGGGGGCCCAGCACCTTGCCCAGACGACCGACCTTGCCCATGAGGTCCGGCGTCGCCACGGCGGCGTCGAAGTCGGTGTAGCCGGCCGCGACCTTGGCGATCAGGTCGTCGCCGCCGACCTCGTCGGCGCCGGCCGCCACGGCCTCCTCGGCCTTGGCGGCGTTCGCGAAGACGATCACGCGGGCCGTCTTGCCGGTGCCGTGCGGCAGGTTGACCGTGCCGCGGACCATCTGGTCGGCCTTGCGGGGGTCGACGCCCAGGCGGAACGCGACCTCGACGGTCGCGTCGTACTTGACCGTCGCGGTCTCCTTGGCGAGGCGGACCGCCTCGAGGGGGCTGTACAGGTTCTCGCGGTCGATCTTCTCGGCCGCGGCGCGGTACGCCTTGCTGCGCGTTGCCATCTGCTTCTCCTTCTGCAGTCGTGGTGAGCGGGTCCGCGCGGACCCTGCCACGTGCCCGACGTCGTTCGCCGGGACTTGGTCCGAGCCACCCGAACCGGACCGGACGGATCCGGTCAGGCGCGGGTGGCCCGGTCGCGGATCACTCCGCGACGGTGATGCCCATCGAACGGGCGGTGCCGGCGACGATCTTCATCGCGGCGTCGATGTCGTTCGCGTTGAGGTCCTGGAGCTTGGTCTGCGCGATCTCGCGGACCTGGTCCTGGGTGAGCTGCGCGACCTTGACGGTGTGCGGGGTCGCGGAGCCCTTGGCCACACCGGCGGCCTTCTTGATGAGCTCGGCGGCCGGCGGCGTCTTCGTGATGAACGTGAACGAGCGGTCCTCGTACACGGTGATCTCGACGGGGACGACGTTGCCGCGCTGCGACTCCGTGGCCGCGTTGTAGGCCTTGCAGAACTCCATGATGTTCACGCCGTGCTGACCGAGCGCGGGGCCGATCGGCGGGGCGGGCGTGGCCGCACCGGCCTTGATCTGGAGCTTGATGAGGCCGGAGACCTTCTTCTTGGGAGGCATGACTCTTCCCTGTCTTTCTTGTTCGTGGGCCGACGCCGTGGGCGATGACCCGGTTGCAGTACCGCGTCCGTCAGATCTTGGCGACCTGGTTGAACGACAGCTCGACCGGGGTCTCCCGGCCGAAGATGGAGACGAGGACCTGGAGCTTCTGGGCCTCGGCGTTGATCTCGGAGATCGTGGCCGGCAGCGTGTCGAACGGGCCGTCCGTGACGGTGACCGACTCGCCGACCTCGAAGTCGACCTCGACCGGGGCCTTCGCCGTCGCGCCCGACGCCGCCGCGGCGGCCTTGCCGGCCTCGGGGGCGGCCTCGACGAACACCGGCGCCAGCATCGAGTAGACCTCGTCGAGCGTCAGCGGCACGGGCTGGTGCGTGTGGCCGACGAAGCCGGTGACGCCCGGCGTGTGGCGCACGGCGCCCCACGACTCGTCCGTGAGGTCCATGCGCACGAGGACGTAACCGGGGATGCGGACGCGGCGGACGGTCTTCTTCTGCGCGTTCTTGATCTCGGTCACCTCCTCCATGGGGACCTCGATCTGGAAGATGTAGTCCTCCATGTTCAGGCTCTGGATGCGGTTCTCCAGGTTGGCCTTCACACGGTTCTCGTACCCGGCGTACGAGTGGATGACGTACCAGTCGCCGAGCTGCGAGCGCAGGGTGCGGCGGAACTCCTCGGCCGGGTCCTCGACGACGTCGCCGTCGGCGTCCGCCGGGCGCTCGTCCTCGGCGGCCTCGTCGGCGTCCGTGTCCTCGGCGTCGGTCTCGTCGGGGGCGACCTCGACGGCCTCCTCGGGCGCCGCGTCCGTGGCGGGGTCCGCGGGCACGTCGAGGTCAGCCGCGGCGCCGTCGGCGTCGGGCTGGGTGGGGTCGACGTTCTCCGTCTGGTCCAGCGGATCCTGGGACACGAACGAACCTGCTTTCTGGAATCTGCTTGCTTCGGGGGCGGGCGTCCGGCGGCGTGCCGAGGTCAGTCGCCGAAGAGGGCGAGGACGCCCAGTCCGATGACCCAGTCGAGGGCCACCACGAACAGCATGACCACGGTGACGAACACCAGCACCACGATCGTGTAGTTGACCAGCTCCGAGCGGGTCGGGGTCACGACCTTGCGGAGCTCCGCGACGACCTGGCGCACGAAGAGCGCGATGCGCGCGAACAGGTTCGGGCGCTTGCCGGTGGCGGACGTGCCACCGCCGGGCGTCCCCACGGCCTCAGCCGGTGACTCGCTCACTCGTCTACCCCGTTTCGCGTTCCCGCCGCGGCCGCGCCACCTGCCGGCGACGCACCCACGGCACTGACTCCTGGCGTTCCGGGGTCATGCGGATGGCCCCGCTGCGCGCGGCCCCGCGGGGGATCACGCTGGCAGGGTAGACAGGACTCGAACCTGCAACCTGCGGTTTTGGAGACCGCTGCGCTACCAATTGCGCCACTACCCTTCGTGCTCGACGCCCCTGTCGCCACGCTCGAACCACCCCGGAAGGGCGCGTTCGATCTTGGCGGGCATCAACCACCGAGGGACAACTGTACGCGACGCGGAGGGCTGGGTCGAACCACGACCGCACCACGCCCGCACCACCGCCCGCACCACGCCCGAACCTCGGCCCGGCCGCCCGCCGTCCACCGATCGGTGGACGCCCGGTCCCGTCGTCCGAGGCTCCCGCGGGACCCGCCGCGAGGGCGACGATCGACGCATGACCTCGACGACGACACCCTCCCCGGCTCCCCCGCCGGCCGCCCCGCGCGGGCGTCCCGGGGATCCTTCCCCCGGCGCACCGGGCACCTCCGGCGCCGTCGTCCGCGTCCGCGGGCTCGCGAAGCGCTACGGGGCCAAGCAGGCGGTCGACGGGCTGGACCTCGACCTCGCGACGGGCGAGATCGTCGCCGTGCTCGGCCCCAACGGCGCGGGCAAGACGACGACGATCGAGATCCTCGAGGGGTTCCGCGACCGCGACAGCGGCGAGGTGCGCGTGCTCGGCGAGGACCCCGCCCGGGGCGGACGCGCATGGCGGGCGCGGCTCGGCGTCGTCGCGCAGGACTCGCGGGACCAGGCCGAGCTCACGGTCGCGGAGTCCGTGCGCTCCACCGCCCGCTACTTCCCGGCGCCCCGCGACCCCGACGAGGTCGTCGAGGCCGTGGGCCTCGCGCCCCAGGCGAGCGCACGGGTGCGCTCCCTGTCGGGCGGGCAGCGGCGCCGGCTCGACGTCGCGCTCGGCGTCGTCGGCCACCCGGAGCTGCTCTTCCTCGACGAGCCGACGACCGGGTTCGACCCGCAGGCCCGGCGCACGTTCTGGGACCTCGTCCTGCGCCTGCGGGACGCCGGCACGACCATCCTGCTCACCACGCACGACCTCGCCGAGGCCGCGCACCTGGCCGACCGCGTCGCCGTCGTGCGCGACGGGCGCGTCGTCGCGGAGGGGACGCCGGAGGCGCTCGGCGGCCCCGACGCCCGCACCCCCCGGGTGACCTGGACCGCCGACGGCGTCCCGCACGCCGAGCGCACCGACGCCCCGACCGCGTTCGCCGCGCACCTCATGGCGACCGTCGCCGGCGCCGACGGCGAGGTCGCCGACCTGTGCATCACCCGCCCCAGCCTCGAGGACGTCTACCTGGGGCTGCTGACCTCGGAGGACGACCGATGAGCACCACGGACCAGGTCTCGACACGCCGGGACGCCGGCCCCACGGGCCCGGCCGTCGCGACGGCGGCCTGGGTGGGCAGGGGCGGACGGCTGCCCGGCATCGCCCGGCTCACCCTGGTGCGGGCGGGCGTGGAGCTGCGCCAGTTCTGGCGCGAGCGCGACGCCGTGATCTTCGTGTTCGCCTACCCGATCGTCATGCTGGCGATCTTCGCGTCGGTGTTCGGGAGCGAGGACCAGGGCACCGAGGTCGCCCAGATCGGCTTCGCCCAGTACTTCCTGCCCGGCATGGTCGCGACCGGCATCATGCTCACCAGCTTCCAGTCGCTGGCCGTCTCCATCGCCGTGGAGCGCGACGACGGCACGCTGCGCCGCCTGCGGGCCACTCCCCTGCCGGTGACCGCGTACGTGGGCGGCAAGGTGGCGCTGACGCTCGCGACGTCGGTCGTGCAGACGGCCCTGCTGCTGGCCGTCGCGGCCCTCGCCTTCGACGTCCCGCTGCCCACGGACGCCGGCCGCTGGGTCACGTTCGCCTGGGTGTTCGTGCTCGGCGCCGCCACCGGCACGGTCTGCGGCGTCGGGTTCTCGTCCCTGCCCCGGTCCGGCCGGTCCGCGAGCGCCGTCGTGACGCCGGTCGTGCTGGTGCTGCAGTTCATCTCCGGCGTGTTCTTCGCGTTCTTCGCCCTGCCGGGCTGGATGCAGACCCTGGCCTCGGTGTTCCCCCTCAAGTGGATCGCGCAGGGCATGCGGTCCGTGTTCCTCCCGGAGGAGATGGCGGCGCTCGAGACGAGCGGGTCCTGGCAGCACCCCGCGACCGCTGCTGTACTGGTCGCATGGCTGATCGTGGGGCTCGTCGTCGGGGTGCGCACCTTCCGGTGGCGGCGCCGTGACGACGGCTGACGACGCCCCCGGCGCGGGGGACGGCACCGCGGCGGGCCCGGGGGCCGACGACGAGGTCGCGCGGGTGACGTCCGACCCGTGGGACCGGCAGGTCGTGTGGTGGGACGTCGGGTTCGTGCTCATCGTGCTGCTCACCGCCTCGGCGATGGCGCTCGGCGGGGGCACCGACGCCCGCGGGCTGTGGACCGCGTACGCGGCGATGGCGGTGATGCTCGTCGGCTACGCGGTGTGGGGCGCCCCCGCGGCGCGCAGCCGCGACCAGCGCCGGGCGCTGGCCTACACGGTCGTGCTGGTCGCGACGACCGCGGTCGCCGTCGCCCAGGGCGGCCTGGCCACGTTCCTGCTGTTCGCGTCGTTCACGCAACTCTGGATGCTCCTCGAGCCGCCGCGCCGCGCCGTCGTGGCCAGCGTCGCGCTCGGCGTCGCGACCACGTTCGCGATCGCGGCCCAGCAGGGTTTCGACGTCCCGACGCTGATCGAGGCCGCACCGCAGATGGGCATCGCGATCGCGTTCTCCGTGCTGCTCGGGCTCTGGTTCGCCGCGACGATGCGCCGCTCGGAGGAGCGCGCTCGCCTGCTGCACGAGCTGCGCCGGGCTCAGGCGGAGCTCGCGGAGTCGCACCACGCCGCGGGCGTGACGGCGGAGCGCGAGCGCATCGCCCGGGAGATCCACGACACCCTGGCGCAGGGCTTCACGAGCGTGGTGACGCAGGCGCAGGCGGCGACGGCGGCCCTCGACCGGGGCGAGCAGGACCGTGCCCGTGAGCGGCTCGTGGTCGTGGAGCAGACCGCGCGGGACAACCTCGCGGAGGCCCGCGCGCTCGTCGCCGCCTTCGCGCCCGTGCCCCTGCAGGGCTCGACGCTCGCGGAGGCGCTGCGCCGGCTGGCCGACCGGTTCACCGCCGAGACGGGCACGCCCGTGCTGCTGGACGTGGCCGGCGCGACGGCCCCGGCCCGCGCCGGCGGCGCCACCGGCCACGCGGCCGCCGACGTGGTGCTGCTGCGCGCGGCGCAGGAGGCCCTGGCGAACGTGCGGCGGCACGCCGGGGCCCGGAGCGTGACGATCCGGCTGACGCGCGACGGCGGCGGGGCGCCCGACGTCCGGCTCGAGGTGACCGACGACGGCCGCGGCCTGCCGCCCGGCCAGGTCGACGGGCTCGGGCTGGCCGGGATGCGCGAGCGCGTGTCCGCGGTGGGCGGCACCCTCGCCGTCGAGCCCGGCGAGGGCGGCGGCACGCGCGTCGAGGTGCACGTGCCGGTCTCGGGCGGTGCGGCGTGACGGGCCCGCGGACGGGCGCGACGGTGCGCGTGCTGGTCGCCGACGACCACCCGGTCGTGCGCTCGGGGATCATCGGGATGCTCGACGGCGAGCCCGACGTCGAGGTGGTGGGCGAGGCCCCGGACGGCGAGGTGGCGGTGGCGCTGGCCGGCGAGCTGGCGCCCGACGTCGTGCTCATGGACCTGCGCATGCCGCGCCTCGACGGCGTGGGCGCGACGGCGCGCATCGTCGCGGCGGCGCGCGGCGCCGGGCCGAGCGTCGTCGTCCTCACGACGTACGACACGGACGCCGACATCCTGCGCGCGGTCGAGGCGGGGGCGACGGGCTACCTGCTCAAGGACACCCCGCGCGACGAGCTCGTGGCGGGCGTGCGCGCCGCCGCGCGCGGCGAGACGGTGCTGGCGCCGGGCGTCGCGACCCGGCTCGTGACGAGCGTGCGCACCGCGGCGGAGCGGCCCACCGCGCGCGAGGCCGAGGTGCTGGGCCTGGTGGCGCGCGGTCTGTCCAACGCCGCCGTCGGGCGGGAGCTGTTCATCGCGGAGGCCACGGTGAAGACGCACCTGCTGCGGGCGTTCGCGAAGCTGGGCGTCGACGACCGCACGGCGGCCGTGACCGTGGCCCGCGAGCGCGGCTGGCTGCCCTGATCGGGCCGTCGCCCGCGAAGTCGGGGCAGACTGGCGCCGTGCGCGATCTGGCGAAGCTCCCCAAGGCTCACCTGCACCTGCACTTCACGGGGTCGATGCGGGTGCCCACCCTCCGCGACATGGCGGTCGGGCACGGCGTGCGGCTGCCCGGCGCCCTGCTGGACGGCGACCCGCTGCGGGTGCCGGCCGACGAGCGCGGCTGGTTCCGCTTCCAGCGCCTCTACGACGCGGCCCGCGCGTGCGTGCGCTCGGAGGCGGACATGCGCCGCCTGGTCGACGAGGCCGCGGCGGACGACGCCGCCGAGGGGTCGCGACGGCTCGAGATCCAGGTGGACCCGACGTCGTACGCGCCGTTCGTCGGCGGCATCACGCCGGCGGTCGAGATCGTGCTCGACGCCGCGCGGGCCGCGAGCGCCGCGCACGGCGTCGAGGTGGCGGTGGTCGTGGCCGCCTCGCGGATGCGGCACCCGCTGGACGCGCGCACGCTCGCCCGCCTCGCGGCCCGGTACGCGGGCGAGGGCCCCGGCGAGGTGGTGGGCTTCGGGTTGAGCAACGACGAGCGGCGCGGCGACACCGCGGAGTTCGCCGCCGCGTTCCGGATCGCGCGCCGCGCCGGCCTGGCGTCGGTGCCGCACGGCGGCGAGCTGCTCGGGCCGTCGCACGTCCGCGACGTCGTCGACGCCCTGCACCCCGACCGGCTGGGCCACGGGGTGCGCGCCGGGGAGGACCGGGCGCTGCTCGCCGAGCTCGTGGAGCGCGAGGTCGCCCTGGAGGTGTGCCCCGCCTCGAACGTCGGCCTCGGCGTCTACGCCGACACGTCCCAGGTGCCGCTGCGGCCCCTGGTCGAGGCCGGGGCCAGCGTGGCGCTCGGCGCGGACGACCCCCTGCTCTTCTCCTCCCGGCTGCTCGACCAGTACGTCGCCGCGCGCGAGGTGCACGGGTTCACCGACGCCGAGCTGGCCGACCTGGCGCGGTCGTCGGTGCGCGCGAGCCGCGCCTCGGAGGGGACGCGGCGCCGCCTGCTCGCCGACGTCGACGCCTGGCTCGCGGACCCCGACCCGGGGCCGGGCACCGGGGCCGACGCGCTCTCATCTGCGTCTCATCCGCCCGCGGGATGATCCGGGCATGGCTGAACGGTCCGGACGTCGGTGGCGCGCCGCGGTGCCCTGGATGCTCGGGGTGGCGCTGGTCGCACTGATCGGCGGGGTCCTCGCCGCCGCCCTGTCGTCCGAGCCCGAGGACCGGGACGTGGGCGGCGTGGTGGTCGTCTCCCCCACGCCCGACCCGGCGTCGCCGACGCCCGACCCGTCCGGGGAGCCGACGCCGACGCCGTCCGGGAGCCCCTCGCCCACGCCGACGCGCACGTCCGACGACGGCGGCGTCGCGCCCGTCCCGCCCACGGACGACGACGATGACGACGACGGGCCCGACGACGATGACGACGACGGCCCGGACGACGACGACGCCCCCGACACGGACAAGGACGACTGATGGCGCGAGCCCCGCGGCCCCAGGGCGGGCCCACCGTCCGCACGCGCATCCTGGCCGTCCTCCTCGCCCTCACCGCCCTCGCGCTCGCGCTGGCCGGCGCCACCGCGTACCTCCTCACGTACGACCACGTGGACGACCGCATCGACGCCGACCTCTCCGAGAGCGCGCAGGAGCTGCAGACCCTGGGCGCGTCCGGGGTCGACCCCGTGACCGGCGACCCGTTCTCCTCCGCGGAGGAGGTGGTGATCGCCGCCATCCAGCTCGACGTGCCGGCCCGGCACGAGGGCGTGCTCGGCCTGCGCACCGGCAAGCGGCCGCTCGTCTCCCAGCAGGCCGTGGAGGTGCACCTGCAGGACGACCCCGAGCTCGTCGCGGCGGTGACCCCGCTGCTCACGTCCCAGACGGCCGTGCTGCGCACGATCGGCACCTCGACGACCGACTACCGGGTGCTCGTCGCGCCCGTCGCCCCGGTGACGGCGTCGGGCGACCCCGCCGCCCTCGTCCTCGCCTACGACCGGAACGCCGAGCACGCCGAGACGCAGGCCGTCTTCCGCGGCTACCTGCTCGTCGCGCTCGCGGCGCTGGTCGTGACGGGGGTCGTCGGGTGGCTGCTCGCCGGACGCCTGCTGCGCCCGATCCGGGTGCTCGCGCGCACGGCCCAGCAGATCGGCGAGTCGGACCTGTCCGCCCGGATCCCGGAGTCGGGCAACGACGACCTCACCCACCTCACCCGAGCCTTCAACGGGATGCTCGACCGGCTCGAGGGCTCGTTCGAGTCGCAGCGCCGCCTGCTCGACGACGTCGGGCACGAGCTGCGCACCCCGCTGACGATCGTGCGCGGGCACCTCGAGCTGATGGACACCGCCGACCCCGCGGACGCCGCCGAGACGCGGGTGCTCGCCCTCGACGAGCTCGACCGCATGCACCGCCTCGTCGACGACCTGGTCACCCTCGCGACCGTCGGGCAGCCCGACTTCGTGCGGCCGGCGCCCGTGGAGCTGGGCCGGCTCACCGACGACGTGCTCGACAAGGCGCGCACGCTCGGCGAGCGCACCTGGCTGGTCGACTCGCGCACCGACGCCCGCACCATGGCGGACGCGCAGCGCCTCACCCAGGCCTGGCTGCAGCTGGCCGCCAACGCGGTGAAGTTCTCCGCGCCCGGCTCCGTGGTGGCGATCGGGTCGCGCACGACGCCGGACGGCGCACGCGTGCGTCTGTGGGTGCGCGACGAGGGCGTCGGCATCGGGCCCGACGACCTGGAGCGCATCTTCGACCGCTTCGCGCGGGGCGAGCACGACGGCGAGCGGCGGGAGGGCTCCGGGCTCGGCCTGGCGATCGTCGCCGCCATCGCCGAGGGGCACGGCGGCGAGGTCACGGTCGAGTCCGCCCCCGGCCGGGGCTCCACGTTCGCGGTCGTCGTGCCGGTGCTGCCGGTCCCCGACGCCGGCCCCGACCCGGCCCCCGGCCGCGCCGTGCCCCCCGTCGGCCGGACCGCGCCGACCGCGCGGTCCGCGCCCACCCCCGAGCTGCCCCCGCGCACCGCCCCCGACCGGGAAGGACCCGCCACGTGAGCCAGATCCTCATCGCCGAGGACGAGACGCGCATCGCGTCGTTCGTCGCGAAGGGGCTGCGCGCCTCCGGCTACGCGAGCACCACGGTCGCGACCGCGCGGGAGGCGTTCGACCTCGCGTCGTCGGGCGACTTCGACCTCATGGTGCTCGACCTCGGGCTCCCCGACCAGGACGGGTTCACCGTGCTGCGCCGGCTGCGCGAGGCCAAGGTGACCCTGCCGGTCATCATCCTCACTGCGCGCACCTCCGTGGCGGACACGGTGGCCGGCCTCGAGGGCGGCGCCGACGACTACATGCCCAAGCCGTTCCGCTTCGAGGAGCTGCTGGCGCGCATCCGGCTGCGCCTGCGGGCCGAGCCGGCGGGCGAGGTCACCGTGCTCAGCCACGGCGACCTCAGCCTCGACCTGCGCACCCGCCGGGCCACCGCCGCCGGCGTCGAGGTGGACCTGTCCGCGCGCGAGTTCGCGCTCGCCGAGGCGTTCCTGCGCAACGCCGGGCAGGTGCTCAGCCGCGAGCAGCTGCTCTCGCGCGTGTGGGGGTACGACTTCGACCCCGGCTCCAACGTGGTGGACGTGTACGTGCGCTACCTGCGCAACAAGCTCGGCGCCGAGCGGTTCGTCACCGTGCGCGGCATGGGGTACCGCCTGGCCTGACGACGCCGCCGGCCGTCCCTCGTGGTGAGGGCGGCCGGCGGCGAGGTGCGCGAGGGCGGGACGGTCAGTCCGTGGAGGCTGCCGTCGGGGCGGTCCTCGCCGACTGCGGGGTCACCGGGCTGACCGGGGACGCCGCGGTCTGCGCGGTCGGGGCCGTCTGGGCGGTCGGAGCGGTCTGGGCGGTCTGGGCGGACGGCGCCGTGTTCGCGGTCTGCGTCGTGGGCGCCGTCGCCGGCGTGGCGACCGAGCCCGCCGTCACGGTGGTGATGGACGTGCCGTTCTGCACCGCCGCGGGCGACGGGCTCGCGGACGACGCCGCGGCCGACGCCGTCGAGGAGGCCCCGTCGTCGCCCACCTGGACGGCGTCGGCGACGACCGCGTCGGTCGGCGTGCGGTCGAACGTGCCCTGCGCCGCGGCGACGCCGGCCCCCAGGCCGACCGCGCCCAGCGCGCCGGTGACGATCCATGCGCTGCGTGCCTTCATCGTGCTGCTCCTTCGTCGGTGCGGGTGGTGCATGGTTCCCGGCGGGCTTCTCCCGCCGACTGGTTCCCAGCCTCCGCGGCCACCGTGAGAGGGCCGGGAGGCGTGGATGAGAGGGCTCTCAGACTGCGGCGGCCTCCGCGGCGAGGCGCTCGGCGACGTCGAGGAGCGCCCCGGCGGCCGCCGCGTCCTCCGCGCCCGCGGCGAGCGAGACGACGACGGCAGCAGCCCGGGCGCGGAGCAGGGTCGGCTCCACCGCGCGGCCGAAGACGTCGAGGCAGCGGTCCACCAGCCCGCCCACGCCCGCGTACGCGGCCGGGTCGAGCGAGGGCAGCACCGCCAGGTGCGCGACGGCGCACGCCAGGTCGTCCACGAGGTGCCCCGGGCCCAGCGTGTCGACGTCGAGCACGGCGCCGACGCGGGGGCGGTCCCCGGCGCCGACGACGGGGTCCAGCAGCAGGTTGGCGGCGTGCAGGTCGCCGTGCGTCGTCACGAGCGGGCCGGGGTCGCCCGCGGCGACGACGGCACCGATCGCCTCGCGCAGCGCGGCGAGCCGGGCGGCGTCGACCCCGTGCACGGTGGCGAGCGAGCCGAGGTAGTGGGCC
>JADHZE010000136.1 GCA_026934365.1 Isoptericola sp. QY 916
GCACGACGCCCCGGCCGAGGAGACGGCGACCGCGACCGAGCCCGAGGCGCAGACGAGCGCGCCCGAGAAGGCACCCGCCGTCGAGGCGTCGAAGGGCGAGCCGACGCGGACCCGCTCGCGCCGTGCCACGCGCGGCACCCGTGCGGCGAAGGTCGCGGACCCCGCCGAGCAGTCGGCTCCGGAGGCCCCCGTCGAGGAGCCCGCCGCCGACGCGGCGCCGGTCGTGGAGCCTGTCGAGTCGCCGGTCGAGTCGCCGGTCGAGGCGCCCGCGGTCGCCGACGTCGAGCTCAGCGAGGACGAGGCCGCCGCGGTCGAGGAGGTCGGCGCGATCGAGTCCGAGCTCGTGGCAGAGGGCGTCGAGCTCGTCGACCTGGGCCCGGAGGACCTGAGCGACGAGGAGGGCGAGGACGACGAGATCCGTCCGCGCCGGCGCCGTCGCCGGGGTGGGCGTGGCCGTCGCGGCGGTCGCCGCCCCGAGGGTGAGGCCGGCTCCGACGGCGACCTCGACGAGGACTCCGACGAGGGTGCCCGCAAGGACGAGCGCCCCGCCGAGGCGGACGCCGACGAGCAGGGCGACGACCGCGGCGAGGACCACGCCGGTGAGCAGGGCGACGAGCAGGGCGAGGACGACGGCGGCGACTCCGCCTCGAGCCGTCGCCGTCGCCGTCGTCGGCGCGGCACCCGCCAGGAGCGGGCCGAGGCCGCCGTGGCGCGCACCCGCGACCGCGACGAGGTCACGGCCCTCAAGGGCTCGACGCGACTCGAGGCGAAGCGTCAGCGCCGCCGCGAGGGCCGCGACGCCGGGCGCCGCCGCCAGATCATCACCGAGGCCGAGTTCCTCGCGCGCCGCGAGTCCGTGAACCGGTCGATGGTCGTGCGCGAGCGCGACGGCCGCACGCAGATCGCCGTGCTCGAGGACGGCGTGCTCGTGGAGCACTACGTCTCGCAGCAGTCGCAGGCGTCGATGGTGGGCAACGTCTACCTCGGCCGCGTGCAGAACGTGCTGCCGAGCATGGAGGCCGCGTTCGTCGACGTCGGCAAGGGGCGCAACGCGGTCCTCTACGCCGGCGAGGTGAACTGGGACGCCGCAGGGCTCGAGGGCCAGCCGCGCCGCATCGAGGAAGCCCTGAAGTCGGGCGACTCCGTGCTCGTGCAGGTCACCAAGGACCCGATCGGGCACAAGGGCGCCCGACTGACCTCGCAGGTCACGCTCGCCGGTCGCTACCTGGTGTTCGTGCCGGGCGGGGGCATGACCGGCATCAGCCGCAAGCTCCCCGACACGGAGCGCAGCCGGCTCAAGAAGATCCTGCGCGACGTCGTGCCGGAGGGCGCGGGCGTCATCGTGCGGACCGCCGCCGAGGGGGCGAGCGAGGCCGAGCTGCGCGCCGACGTCGAGCGCCTCGAGTCGCAGTGGGCCTCGATCCAGAAGAAGTCGTCGTCCGCCAGCGCCCCGGCGCTGCTGCAGGGCGAGCCGGACCTCGCGATCCGCGTCGTGCGCGACATCTTCAACGACGACTTCTCGTCGCTGCAGATCGAGGGCCAGGGCGCGTGGGACGAGATCGCGCAGTACGTCGAGGAGCTCGCCCCCGACCTGCGCGACCGCGTGACGAAGTGGACGGAGAACACGGACGTGTTCGCCGTGCACCGCGTGGACGAGCAGCTGGCCAAGGGCATGGACCGCAAGGTCTGGCTGCCGTCGGGCGGGTCGCTGGTCATCGACCGCACCGAGGCCATGACGGTCATCGACGTCAACACCGGCAAGTTCACCGGCGCGGGCGGCACGCTCGAGGAGACCGTCACGCGGAACAACCTCGAGGCGGCCGAGGAGATCGTGCGCCAGCTGCGGCTGCGCGACATCGGCGGCATCGTCGTCATCGACTTCATCGACATGGTGCTCGAGTCGAACCGCGACCTGGTGCTGCGCCGCCTCGTGGAGTGCCTGGGCCGCGACCGGACCAAGCACCAGGTGGCCGAGG
This sequence comes from Isoptericola sp. QY 916, assembly GCA_026934365.1. Classification (GTDB taxonomy): domain Bacteria; phylum Actinomycetota; class Actinomycetes; order Actinomycetales; family Cellulomonadaceae; genus Isoptericola; species Isoptericola nanjingensis. Next base: position 1,977 of record JADHZE010000136.1, read on the forward strand.
TCACCTCGCTCGGCCTCGTCCAGATGACGCGCAAGCGCGTGGGCCAGGGCCTGGTCGAGGCGTTCTCCGAGACCTGCGAGCACTGCAAGGGCCGCGGGTTCATCGTGCACAGCGAGCCGATCGAGAGGAACGGCGCCCACCAGCACCACGACGGCGACCAGGGCGAGGGGTCGAAGCGGTCGCGCCGCAAGCGCGGCGGCAAGCAGGCCGAGACCGCCCCGGCGCCCGCGGCCGAGGTGCCGACCCTGCCCGAGGACCGCTCGGAGGCGCGCGAGGCCGTCAAGGCCACGCTCGCCACGATCGCGGCCGCGGCGGCGCACGCCCACGAGCACGAGCACGACGCCAAGGACGGTGCCGGCGACGGCGCGAAGGACCGTGCGCAGGCTGCCGCCCCGGCGGCGGATGCGCGCGCCGCGGAGGCTCCGGCCGCCCCGGCGCCTCTGGCCCTGCCGGAGCCGGTGGAGCCCTCGGCCGTGACGCCCGTCGCGCCGGAGACGCTCATCGAGCTGCCCGAGCGGAAGCCGGAGCCCGAGCCCGGGACGGCGGCCGAGACGGCCACGAAGCCCGCGAAGAAGGCTCCGCGCCGCGCGCGCAAAGGAGCCGGAGCCCCGAAGCCTGCTCAGTCGGGTGCTGGGGAGACTGCGGCCTCGGGAGTGACCGGCACCGAGTGACCGGCACCGAGTGACCTGAGCGCGAGGTCGAGGCGACGGGCCCGGGGGTGATGTCCATGACATCGCCCCCGGGCTCTGTCGTCGGGCCCCGCCGCGTCGTCGGGGCATGTCATGCTCGGGCCATGACGGGGGACGACCGCAGCGGTGGGCGGCTCGAGGTGATCGCCGGCCCGATGTTCGCCGGCAAGACGGAGGAGCTGGTGCGCCGCGTGCACCGGGCGCAGGTGGCGCGCCGCGGGGTGCTCGTCGTCGCGCACTCGCTCGACACGCGCAGCGGGCCCGGCCGGGTGGCGTCCCACTCCGGGCTGGAGATGCCGTCGCGCAGCGTGCGGGACGCCGAGGAGATCCCGGGCCTCGTCGCGGAGGGCACGGAGCTGGTGGCCGTCGACGAGGCGCAGTTCTTCGGTCCCGACCTCGTGGACGTCGTCGCGGCACTGGCCGACGCAGGGCTCGTGGTCGTGGTCGCCGGGCTGTCCGTGACGTTCGACGGCCGCGCGTTCGCGCCGCTGCCCGAGCTGATGGCGGTCGCCGAGTCGGTCACGAAGCTCACCGCGGTGTGCGCGGTCTGCGGCCGTGACGCGGCGTTCCACGTCCGGCTCGAGGCGACGCCGGCGGACGACGACGCCCTGGCCCCGACGTCGGGCCACGTGGGCGGGTCCGAGTCGTACGAGGCGCGCTGCCGGCAGCACCGCGCGGGCTGACGCAGGAGCGGCGGCGCGTCGCGGGACGTTCAGCGGCGCCCGAGCCGCTGCCGCATCGGGCAGTCGAACGGGTCGCGGGCGGCGAGCCCGACCTCGTTGAGGTAGCGCACGACGATCGCGTACGAGCGCAGCAGCGAGGTCTCGGTGTAGGGCAGCCCGAGCCGTGCGCAGTGCGCACGGACGAGGAGGCGTGCCCGCGCCAGGTGCGGCCGGGGCATGCTCGGGAACAGGTGGTGCTCGACCTGGAGGTTGAGGCCGCCCATGAGGATGCTCATCCAGGCGCCGCCGCGCACGTTGCGGGAGGTGAGCACCTGCTTGGAGAGGAAGTCGATCCGGCTGCCCTCGGGGATCATGGTCATGCCCTTGTGGTTGGGCGCGAACGTCGCGCCCATGTAGACGCCGAACACGGCGAGCTGCACGCCGAGGAACGCGAACCCGAGGCCGAGGGGCAGCCACCAGAGCACGACGGCGACGTACAGGGTCAGGCGCACCAGGATCGTCACGAGCTCGCGCTGTCGCGAGGCCCGGTCCTCCGGCGTGCCGGTCAGCAGCGACCGCACGGCGGTCACGTGCAGGTTGATCCCCTCGAGGGTGAGCAGCGGGAAGAAGAGCCAGCCCTGCCGCCGGGTGATCGCGCCCAGGAACCCGTGGTGGTCCGAGGCCGCCTCCTCGGTGAAGGAGATGACGCCCGGCGCGACGTCGGGGTCCTTGCCCACCTGGTTGGGGTTGGCGTGGTGGCGGGTGTGCTTCGTCATCCACCACGAGTAGCTGATGCCGACCACGGCGTTCGCCAGGATGCGTCCGACGCGGTCGTTGAGGGGCCCGGACGCGAAGACCTGCCGGTGCGCCGTCTCGTGCGTGAGGAACGCCAGCTGCGTGAGCACGACGCCCAGCGCGGCCGCGATCAGGAGCTGGAACCACGAGTCGCCCAGCAGGACGAACCCGGTCGCCACGCCACCGAGCGCCAGGACGAGGGCAACCCCGTTGACGAGGTAGTAGCCGTACGCCCGGCGCAGCAGCCCGGCGTCGCGGACCTCCCGGGACAGTGCGCCGTAGGTGCTGGTGAACTTCGCCGCGGCGCCGCCGCGCGGAGCGGCGGAGCTGTCGAGGACGGCCGGGACGACTGGGGGCATGCGTGCCTCGCAGGGGTCGGGGTCGACTTCCCAGCCGAGGTGTGAGCGGTCGCTCGGTCGCGCGGATGTCCCGAGCCTACGGGGCCGTAGGTTCGGGACAAGGGGGTTGTCCCCCCAGAGCGCGGAGCCGGTCGAGCACCTCGCGCGCCGTGGCGGCGTCCGCGGCCGCGAGGATCCCTCGCCCGCCGTGCACGGGCCCGCCGTCGAGGTCGGTGACGACGCACCCGGCCGCCTCGCACACGGCGACGCCGGGCAGGAAGTGGACGCTGCCGTCGACGTCGGCCCCGGTCACGTAGGCGGCGTGCCGGCCCGCGGCCACCCAGGCGAGCGCGAGCGAGCTGGACGCGACCCGGACCGCCCAGGTCTCGCGCAGCCCGGCGTCGGCGACGAGCGCGGGCGCCCCGCGGCCGTTGTCGACGTCCACGTTGAGGAGGCGGGTCACGGGAGCGGGGGAGGCGTCGACGTCGGGGGAGCCCGCCGCGCTCCGCACGTGGGTGCGGACGCCGTCGGTCCACACCACCTCGCCGGTGAGCGGGTCGGCGACGGCCGCCGCCAGCACGCGCTCGACGCCGCCACGACGCTCCGCGAGGGCGACGTTGACGCCGAACGAGGGGACGCCGGCGGCGAAGTTGAGCGTGCCGCACAGCGGGTCGACGTACCACCGCCGGGCGCTGTCGCCGCCCGAAGCGCCGAGCTCCTCGCCGACGACGGCGTCGCCCGGCCGGGCCGCGGCGAGGACGTCGCGGACCGCCCGCTCGGCGGCGACGTCCGTGTCGGTGGCGAAGTCCAGCCCGACCTTCGCGTGGCGCGTCACGGGGCGCCGGAAGGCGGCGGCGACCACCGCCGCACCGGCCAGGGCGGCGGAGACCGCCACCTCGACGTCGCTCGATGAGACGCCGGGAGAGCGTCGGGGCGCGGCTGTCACGACCGGCATCCTGGCACGCCGGTCCCGGGGACGCTCAATCCTCCACGAGCGGGACGAACGAGTACGTCCCGTGCTCGGAGGTGCGGACCTCTCCGTGCTCGTCGCGGGTCACGAGCACCATCACGTGCCGCACGGGGATCACCATCCGGCCGCCGGGTGCGACCTGGTCGACCAGCTCCGGGGGCAGCCGGGTGGGCGCGGCGGACACCAGCACCCGCTCCCACCCGCCGACGCGCGGGGCGCCCAGGCGGCCGGGGACGGCCCGGGCCACCCGGGCCCAGGGCATGCCGGTGCGACGCACGTTGGCCGCGCCCCAGGCGGCGAGGTCCGCGTGCCGCTCGAGGCCCAGCACCGACCCGGTGGGCCCGACGAGGCGGGCGAGCAGCGCCGTCGTCCAGCCGGAGCCGGACCCGACGTCGAGCACGTCCGCGCCCACCGGCACCTCGAGGAGCCGGAGCATCGCCGCGACGGTCGACGGCTGCGAGCACGTCTGGCCGTGCCCGATCTCGACGGGGCTGTCCGCCTCGGCCCAGCGGGCGCCGGCGCGAGGCAGGAAGCCCCGCCGGTCGACGTCGCGCAGCGCGGCCGTCACCGCGTCGTCGACGCCCCCGGCCCCCGTCGGCAGTGCCGGTCGTCCCGTCCGCCCGGTCATCCCTCCATCGTCGCCCCGGAGCGCTCCGAACACCGGGCGGGACGCCGGGCGAGCGGGCCCGGCCGGGTCGACGATCGGAGGGACGGCCGGCGACGGACGCCGGCCCGCCCGAGATCGGAGGACGACATGGCAGGCACGGTCGCGCGCGTCACGGAGATCACGGCCCGGTCGGACACGAGCTTCGAGGACGCGATCCGCGTCGGCCTCGAGCGTGCCGGACAGACGGTCCGCCACATCACCGGCGCCTGGGTCAAGGAGCAGAAGGTGGAGGTGTCGGACGGCGCCATCGTCGCGTGGCAGGTGGACCTGCAGGTGACGTTCGTGCTCGAGGGCTGACCGGCGCCCGCTCGAGCCGGCCCGCGAGGTGGGGCACGTCACGGCCGCCGACGGTGGAGGACGTTTGAACCGATCGGCACCGTGACGTAGTCTTGGACGTCGGCGCGCCTTCGGTGTGCCAGTCCCGTGTGCTCACGACGCACCGCACTCGACCGCCGCGGCGGGCCGAGTTGCAGACCAAGTCGGTGAAGAACGTCGTGCGGCATGCCCAGACCAGGAGAGATGAGCAGCAACGTGGTGTACGCGATCGTCAAGGCCGGTGGCCGTCAGGAGAAGGTGTCCGTCGGGGACATCGTCGTCATGGACCGTCTCAAGGCCCAGACCGGTGACACGGTGGAGCTGCCCGCTCTGCTTCTGGTGGACGGGGAGAAGGTGACCACCGACGCCGCCAAGCTGGCGAAGGTCAAGGTCACCGCCGAGGTCGTGCGGGACGAGAAGGGCCCCAAGATCACGATCCTCAAGTACAAGAACAAGACCGGTTACCGCAAGCGCCAGGGTCACCGTCAGTCGCTGACCCGCCTCAAGGTCACCGGCATCAAGTGACTCACCGCCGGGCCGAGCGCGACACCCCGCAGCACGGCCCGCGGCACTGATCCCCTCGTTCTTCGCAGAAAGCAGGACTGACAGATGGCACACAAGAAGGGCGCGAGCTCCTCGCGCAACGGTCGTGACTCGAACGCGCAGCGTCTCGGCGTCAAGCGCTACGGCGGGCAGGTCGTCAAGGCCGGCGAGATCATCGTCCGCCAGCGCGGTACCCACTTCCACCCCGGCGAGAACGTCGGCCGTGGCGGCGACGACACGCTGTTCGCGCTGACCGCCGGCTCGGTGGCCTTCGGGACGCGTCGTGGCCGCAAGGTCATCGACATCGTCGCGGCCGAGGTCTGAGCCTCACCGAACGCTTCGACTCACCCGAGTCCACGACGAGGGGCGCACCGTCGCGGTGCGCCCCTCGTCGCTTTGCCTGAGAGGATCTGACCATGGCCAGCTTCGTCGATCGCGTGGTGCTGCACGCCGTGGGCGGTGACGGCGGCCACGGCGTCGCGTCGATCCGCCGCGAGAAGTTCAAGCCCCTGGCGGGGCCCGACGGCGGCAACGGCGGCGACGGCGGCACCGTGAAGCTCGTCGTGGACCCGCAGACGACGACGCTGCTCGAGTACCACCACTCGCCGCACCGCCGCGCGACCAACGGCACGCAGGGCATGGGCGACGACCGCGACGGCGCCAACGGCGGCGACCTCGTGCTCGGCGTGCCCGACGGCACCGTCGTCAAGGACCGCGACGGGAACGTGCTCGCCGACCTGGTGGGCGCGGGCGCGGAGTACGTCGTCGCGCAGGGTGGGCGCGGCGGGCTGGGCAACCGCGCCCTGGCCTCCCCGAAGCGCAAAGCCCCGGGCTTCGCCCTCCTCGGTGAGCCCGGCGAGGAGCACGAGGTCGTCCTCGAGCTCAAGTCGATCGCCGACGTCGCCCTCGTCGGGTACCCGAGCGCCGGCAAGTCCTCGCTGGTCGCGGCGATCTCCGCCGCGCGCCCCAAGATCGCGGACTACCCGTTCACGACGCTCATCCCCAACCTCGGCGTCGTGCAGGCGGGCGACACCCGCTACACCGTGGCCGACGTCCCCGGCCTCATCCCCGGCGCCAGCGAGGGCAAGGGCCTCGGGTTGGAGTTCCTGCGCCATGTCGAGCGCACCGCCGTGCTGGTGCATGTGCTCGACTGCGCCACCCTCGAGCCCGGCCGCGACCCGCTCAGCGACCTGGACGTCATCGAGGCGGAGCTGGCCGCGTACGCCGGCGACCTGGGCATCGAGGGCGGCCGCGTGCCGCTCACGGAGCGCCCCCGTCTCGTCGTGCTCAACAAGATCGACGTGCCCGAGGCGCGCGAGCTCGCCGAGCTGGTGCGCCCCGACCTCGAGGCGCGCGGCCTGCGGGTGTTCGAGGTCTCGACCGCCAGCCACGAGGGCCTGCGGCCGCTCACCTTCGCGCTGGGCGAGCTCGTGGAGCGCGCCCGTGCTGCGGCCCCGGCGCCGGAGCCGACGCGCGTCGTGCTGCGCCCGCGCGCCGTCGACGAGGCGGGCTTCACGGTCACCGCGAAGAAGGACCACGAGGGCGTCTACTACGAGGTGCGCGGGTCGAAGCCCGAGCGCTGGGTGCGCCAGACGGACTTCAACAACGACGAGGCCGTCGGGTTCCTCGCGGACCGGCTCGCCAAGCTGGGCGTCGAGGACAAGCTCCTCAAGGCCGGCGCGGTCGCGGGCGACGAGGTGCGCATCGGCGACCCGACCAACGCCGTCGTCTTCGACTGGGAGCCCACGCTCACCACGGGCCCGGAGCTGCTGGGCGCGCGCGGCACGGACCTGCGTCTCGACGAGAGCGCGCGGCCGACGCGCGGCGAGAAGCGCCGCGAGCACCACGAGCGCATGGACGCCAAGACGGAGGCGCGTCGCGAGCTGTGGACCGAGCGCGAGTCGGGTCACTGGACGGACCCCGACGACGCCTGACCGCCGATCCGGTGAGAATGCACGGGTGAACGCCGCCACCTCCCGCGCCAGCCTGCCCACGGCACACCGGATCGTCGTCAAGATCGGTTCGTCGTCGCTCACCGGCCCGGACGGGCACCTGGACCTGGCGGCGCTGCGGGCGCTCGTCGACGTCCTGGCCGCGCGGGTGGCGGGCGGCGCCCAGGTCGTCCTCGTGTCCTCCGGCGCGATCGCGGCCGGCATCGGGCCGCTCGGCCTGAGCGCACGCCCCCGCGACGTCGCGACCATGCAGGCCGCCGCCATGCTGGGCCAGGGGCAGCTGGTGGCCCGGTACACCGAGGCGTTCGCGGCGCACGGCCTGCAGATCGGGCAGGTGCTGCTCACCGCGGAGGACACGGTGCGCCGGTCCCGGTACCGCAACGCGCAGCGCTCCCTGGAGCGCCTGCTCGCGCTCGGGGTCGTACCGGTCGTCAACGAGAACGACGCGGTGACCACCGACGAGCTCACCTTCGGCGACAACGACCGCCTCGCGGCCCTCGTCTCGCACCTCGTGCGGGCCGACGCCATGGTGCTGCTCACCGACGTCGACGGCCTGCACGACGCGCCGCCGTCGCGCCCCGGCGCCCGGCGCATCGCGCACGTGGCGGACCTGGCGGACCTCTCCGGGGTCGAGGTCACCGCGCGGGGGAGCGCGGTCGGCACGGGCGGCATGGTCACCAAGCTGGAGTCGGCCCGGATCGCGACCGGCGCCGGCGTGCCGGTCGTGCTCACCAGCGCGCGGAACGTCGCTGCCGCGCTGGCGGGGGAGGACGTCGGCACCTTCTTCGCCGTGACGGGTCGGCGCACGTCGGCGCGGCGGCTGTGGATCGCGCACGCCGCCCAGGCCCACGGCCGCCTCCACCTCGACGACGGCGCGGCGCGGGCCGTGCTCGGCGGGCGCGCCTCGCTGCTGCCGGCGGGCATCACGCGCGTCGAGGGCGCGTTCGAGGCGGGCGACCCGGTGGAGCTGGTCGCGCCCGACGGCGCGATCGTGGCGCGCGGGCTCGTCGCGTTCGACTCGGGCGAGCTCCCCGGCCTGCTCGGGCGATCGACGTTCGACCTGCGGGCCGAGCTCGGGGAGGGGTACGACCGCGAGGTCGTGCACCGCGACGACCTGGTGCTCGAGCACCGGCGATGAGTTCGCCGGCGCCCGGGCGTCGGTAGGGGCACGGGCGCGCACGGAGCGCGCCACCGAACCCCGGAGGCCGGCATGCGCCGTCCGCACCACGCCACCCCGACCCCTGCCCGCACCGTCGCCGGCGGCGTCCTCGCCGCGACCCTCACCGCCGCCGCGCTCGTCGTCGCGCCGACGGCGTCCGCGTCGACCACCGCGCCGGCCGCGGCCGCCGCGTGCGGGCCCACGGAGCCCGGGGTGACCGAGCACTGCGGCGAGCTGGCGGGCGCCCGCTACCGCGTGCTCGTCCCGGACGACTGGAACGGCACGCTCGTGCTGTTCAGCCACGGCCACTACCCGTCGGAGTTCTTCGGCGGCTTCCCCGCACCCCACATCCTGGGCAACCAGGAGCTCAGCGAGGGCGTGCTCACCGACCACGGGTACGCCGTCGCGGGCTCGCTCTTCCAGGGCGACGGCCTGGACTTCACCGTCCCCACGGCGGTGGCCGACCAGTCGCGCCTGCTCGACTGGTTCGAGGAGCACGTCGCCGAGCCGGACCGCACCGTGACCTACGGGCAGTCGATGGGCGCGGTGACCGCCGTCAAGCACGCGGAGACCGAGCCTGAGCGGATCGACGGCGTGCTCACCGTGGGCGGCGTCCTGGACTGGGTGGGCCAGCTCGACGCGATCCTCGACATGAACCTCGCGACGCAGGTGCTGCTCACCGACGGCACCGACGCCCACGGCAACCCGATCGAGCTCGTCCACGCCGACGACCCGGGGGCGAGCCGCGACGCCCTGGTGGCGGCGCTCGTCGAGGCCCAGGAGACGCCCCAGGGGCGGGCCCGCATCTCGCTCATCGCGTCCCTCAACACGGTGACGGGCTGGTACGGGATGAACGACCCGCGGCCCGCCACGCTCGAGGAGCGGGCCCGCGGCCAGGCGCAGTGGCTGATCGGCGCCTACACGCTGGGCCTCGGGCCCACGGGCCGGGTCGACCTCGAGGCGACGACGGGCGGCAACCCGAGCAGCACCGACCTGGACCACCTGCGCGCCCGCCTCGCGCGGTCGGGCGCCGCGGCGGAGGTCGTGACCGCCTACGCGAAGGCCGGGCTCGACCTGCGGGACGACCTGGCGGCGCTGGAGGGCGCGGAGCCGATCGAGGCCGACCCGGAGGCGCGGGCGGCGATGGTCGCGCACCGTCCGGAGGGGACGACGCCGTCGCCCGTCCTCACGCTGCACACGACGGGTGACGGCGGGGCACCGCCGTCGGCCGAGCGCTCGTTCGCGCACCGCGTGCGCGAGGCGGGCGACCCCGGACGGTTCCGCAGCCTGTACGTCGAGCGGGGGGCGCACCTGTCCGTGAGCCTGGGGGAGGAGCTCGTGGCGCTGCGCACGCTGGAGCGGCGTATCGACACCGGCCGCTGGCCGTCGCTCGCGCCCCGCACGCTGAACCGGGCGGCCGACGCGCTGGGCCCGGACTACCGGGCCACGTTCGAGGTCGTCACCCTGCAGACCTTCGACCACGCGCCGGCGTTCACCCGGTTCGTGCCGCCGCCCGCGCCCCGTCCCTCCTGGTGAGAGGGGCCTGCCGCCGCGCGCGCCGCCGTCGTACCCTCGGGGGATGACCACCACCCTCACGGAGGACCTGGCGGCGGGCGGCGCGGGTGCCGGCAGCGCCGGCGACGACGTCGCGGCCGCCGTCCGCGACGTCGCCCGGCGGTCCCAGGTCGCGTCGCGGACGCTCGC
>JADHZE010000137.1 GCA_026934365.1 Isoptericola sp. QY 916
CCCAGCCCGGAGCCGCGCACGGTGCTGTGGCCCGGCGAGCGCCAGAACCGCTCCGCGAGGCGGTCCAGCTCCTCGGGCGGGACGCCCGCGCCGTGGTCGCGCACCACCACCTCGACGGCGCCGCCCGGGACGGCGGGGGCCGTCACCGAGACGTCGACGCGGCCGCCGTCGGGCGAGAACTTCACCGCGTTGTCCAGGACGGCGTCGAACGCGCACTCGAGCACGATCGGGTTCAGCTCGGCCCACGCGCCGTCGCCCGGGTCGGCGAACGTCAGCTCGCGCCCGACCGCGACCAGCCGCCAGCTCTCCACGCGCCGCGCGACGAGCCCGGCGACGTCCAGCGGGTGCGCGCCCGCGGCCAGGTTCGCGTCGTCGGCCAGGAGCAGCAGGGCGTCGAGGATGTGCGCCATGCGGACCGCCTCCGCGCGCACGTGCGCCACCTCCGTGGCGTGCTCGGGCGGCGTCGACAGGGCGAGGTCCTCGACGCGGAGCATGAGCGCGTTGAGCGGGTTGCGCAGCTCGTGCGACGCGTTCGAGACGAACTCCTGCTGCCGGTGCATGGAGTGCTCCACCTGGCCGGCCATCGCGTTGAACCGGGTGATGACCTCGCGCAGCTCGGGCGGGCCCGTGGACGGCGGGATGCGCGCGTCGAGCCGCCCGCGGCCGATCTCGCCCATCGCGGTGTCGACGGCGCGCACCGGCCGCAGCACCCAGCCCGCGGTGCGGTGCGCGATGACGACGGCCAGCACGCACATGGCCAGCCCTGCGGCGACGAGGATGCCCCAGCTCGACCAGATGCTGCGGGAGACCTCGTCCGCGTCGGACACGGTGACGACGGCGCCCACCAGGTCGCCGCCGTCGTACACGGGCTCGGCCACCACCACCCGGTCGGCCTTCCACGGCAGCGAGCTGAGGTCCGCCTCCCCGCGGCGGCCCGCGAGCGCCGCCTGCCGCTCGTCCACCTCCTGCGGGTCGAGCCCGTTCGTGGCCCACGTGACGCCCGACTGGTCGACGACGGCGGCAGCGACCCCGTACACCTCGCGGTAGCGGTCGAGGTCGCCCTCGACGATCGCCGGGTCGTCCGCGGCCAGCGACTGCCGGGCGGTGATGACCAGGTAGCCCGCGTCCGCGAGCCGGTCCAGGTAGACCCCCTGCTGGTTCGCCCGCGCGACGTTGCCCGCGTACGCCGTGCCGAGCAGCGCCAGCACCAGCACGTAGGGCACGAACAGGATGATCGCCAGGCGGGTCCGCATCGACGTCTACGCCCCCGCGACCGTGGGCCCGCCGCCGTCGGGCGCCGCCACCCGGTAGCCCACGCCGCGCACCGTCTCCACGACGTCGGGCACGCCGAGCTTGCGGCGCAGCGACGCGACGTGCACCTCGAGCGTGCGGCCCAGGCCCTTCCAGCTGGAGCCCCACACGTCGCGCAGGATCCGCTCGCGCGTGAGCACCGAACCCTGCTGGCGCACCAGCAGCGCGAGCAGGTCGTACTCCTTGCGGGTCAGCTCGACGACGGTGCCCACCGTGCTGCCCACCAGGTCGCCGGTGCGACGCACCTCGCGCCGCGCGAGGTCCACCACCAGCCCGCGGACGCGGACGCGCGCGTCGGATGCCTCCGCGCGGGCACCGTCCCACTCGCGGCCGCGACCGCGCCGCATGACGGCGTCGATGCGCGCGAGCACCTCGCGGACGTCGTACGGCTTGGTCACGTAGTCGTCGGCGCCGAGCTCGAGGCCGCGGATGCGCGCGTCGAGGCGGGTGCGCGCGGTGACCATGATGATCGGGGTGTCCGAGACGCGGCGGATGCGGCGGCAGACCTCGAACCCGTCGATGTCGGGCAGGGACAGGTCGAGCAGCACCATGTCGGTGCGGGGGCTCAGCTCCCGCAGCGCGGACGCGCCGTCGCGCGCGCGGACCACCTCGTGGCCGTGCCGTCCGAGCACGGACACGAGCGCGCCGGCGACATGGTCGTCGTCCTCGACCACGAGCAGCTGCACGGGACCGTCCCTCCGTCGGGCGCTTCGAGGGCGCCAGGGTAGCGGAGCGTCGCTCCGGGGTCAGAGCCAGCCCACCCGGCGGAAGACGCGGTAGAGCACCACGCAGCCGACCGCCATGAGGAGCAGCGCGAACGGGTAGCCGAGCAGCCAGTGCAGCTCGGGCATGTGGCTGAAGTTCATGCCGTAGATCCCCGCGATCACCGTGGGGTACACGAGGATCGCCGCCCACGCCGAGATCTTGCGCATGTCCTCGTTCTGCCGCACCGACACCTGCGACAGGTGCACCTGGAGCATGTCGGAGAGCAGGTCGTCGTGGGCGTCGAGGTGCCGGTCGATGCGCTCGACCGTCGACGCCACCCGCTCCAGCGTGCGCCGGTCGGCGACAACGCGGCGCTCGTCGGAGGTGAGCTCGGGCAGCTCCGCGGACACCGGCAGCAGCGCGCGCCGCGCCTCCGTGATCTCCCGCTTGAGGTCGTAGAGGCGCTGCACCGGGTCCGCCGTGGTGCGGTCGAAGACGACGCGCTCGGTGTCCGCGACGGCGTCCCCGAGCGCCACCTCCACCTCCGACGCCACGCCCACCAGGCCCAGCACGACGGCGAGCGTCACCCGCTGCGCCCCCGACCCGTGCGCCGGGCCCGGGCCGCGCAAGCGGCCCAGCGCGTGGTCGTGCACCCCGGCCTCGCCCGCCTCGAACGTGAGCACCGCGTCCGGGCCGGCGAGCACGCCCAGCTCACCGGTGTGCACCTGCCGGTCGTCCTCCGTGAACCAGACCGTCGGGGTCAGCACCGCCACCCAGTCGTCGTCGAGCCAGCGCACGGCGGCCGCCGGCCGCTTCGGCACGTCCCGCGCGACGACGTGCACCTGCGCCAGCCGCTCCCGCAGCGCGGGATCGATCTCCTCCGCCGCGGCAAGGAACGACGCCTTGTCCGTGACCTGCAGCCAGCGCGCCGGGTGGTCGTCGTCCGCCGTCTCCGACGGCGCGCCGTGCGTCCCGACGAACCACTCGCGCGTCGTCGTGCCCTCGTCCGTCACACCCGCATTCTCGGACGAACCGGGCCGAAGGGCGCGCCGGGTGCCGTCCGAGGAGGCGTCACGGCGGCAGTTCGGGCCCGCCGCGGCAGTTCGAGCTGCCGCCGTGAGCGCAAGCTGCCGCCCCGAGCGTCAGACGGCGGCGGAGACGACGTCGTCCACCGGCCGGACATCCGCCGCCCGCCGCGCCACCCACGCCGCGCCGACGCCGGCGGCGACGAAGATCGCGCCCAGCGCGAGCCAGCCAGGCGTGCCGAACCGGATGGGCAGCGCGGTGACGACGACCGGCGCGACCATCCCGGCGAGCGCGTAGCCGGTCTGCGACAGGCCCTGGTAGGCGCCGGCGCGGCGCGGGTCGGCGAGCTCGAACGCCATGCCCCACCCACCGGCCTCGGACAGCACCTCGCCGAGCGAGTGCGCGACGGCGGCGAGCAGCAGCAGCGCGGTCGCGGCGACGAGGCTGCCGTGCCCGGCCGCGGCGTACAGCACGCAGGCGCCGGCCAGCAGGAGCGTGCCGCGGCGCACGGCCCGGCCGGCCGCCCGCACCTCGTGCGTGCCGCGGGACGCGCGCACCTGGAGCAGGGCCACCAGCGCCGTGTTGACCACCAGCAGCGCGGACACGACGGCGGTCGGCGCGTCGGTGGTCGCGACCCACAGCGGCACGCCCACGGTCATGACGCCGAACTGCATGGCCACGACGGCGTTGAGCACGACGCTGGCGACGTACGTGCGGTCGCGCAGCGGGTGCACCCCGGGCGCGGCCCGGTGCGCGGCGTCGTCGGCCGCGGCGGCGGTCGGGGCGTCGGCGACGGGCGCGTCGGCGAGCATCCGCGCGGCCAGCTCGGGCACCCGGCGCGGCAGGCGGACCAGCGGCACGACGGCGCCGAGCAGCAGCACCGCCGTCGCGACCATCGCGGTGCGGTACGCGGCCGCGGTGTCCACCAGCAGCGCGACGGCGGCGGCCAGCGTGCCGAGCCCGATGAGGACGTTGGTCACGACGCGCAGCCGGGCGCGGACGTCGACGCGCTCGGGACCGGTGAACCACCGGGCCAGCAGAGCCTGCCGGGCGGTGGACTGCACGCCGCGTCCCGCGCTGACGACGACGGCGACGGCGGTGAAGCTCACCGCGTCGGAGGTGAACGAGTACGCCGCCAGCGCCAGCGCCTGCGCGAGCAGGCCCCACACCTGCACGCGGTGCGCGCCGCGCCGGTCCGACCAGCGCCCGGCGAGGTAGGACCCGAGCACGCCCGCGCCGCCGGCGATGCCGAGGCCGAGCCCGACGGTGGTCGCGGGCAGCCCGACCACGCGCGTGAAGTACAGGACGGAGACGGTGTAGAAGATCCCCGTCGACGCGGCGAAGGCCATGGTCGAGACGGTGAGTGCGCGCGCCACGGGGTCCCGCGGCAGGAGGGTCTGGATCACGGCACCAGTAGGGACCCGTGGGTCCGCACCCGGAACGGATGTAGCGCTGCACTACATCTATGCTCACACGATGGGACGGAGCCGCTGATGGGGTGGATGCACTACGAGCTGGCCGGCATGGACCTCGCCGACGTCCGCTTCGCCGTCTCCCCGCTGAACGAGCTGGTGCTGTCGCTGCGCGCGTGGCGCGACCCCGGCCGCTTCCCCGTGCACCTGCCGTGGCTGCGTCGCGTGCAGGAGGCCCGGCCGACCCTCGACGGGGAGATGCTGCTCGCGCTGACCAACGAGGTGATGTGGACGCCGGACTTCCTCACGCCGCGCCCGGGCAGCCCGCTCACCCGGCTCGACGACGAGCTCGCCGGCGTGGCCGCCGTCGACGACACGGTGGTGGTGCACGACCTCGCCGCGGTGCACCCGGGCGGCCTGCCCGCCCCGCTGCGCGGCCCGCTCCCCCGCGTACGACGCCGGATGCTCGACGCGCTCACCGGCTACTGGGACGCCTGCTTCGCGCCCGTCTGGCCGCGGATGCGCGCCGTGCTGCAGGCCGACGTCGTGCACCGCGGCACCGTGATCTCGGCGCGGGGCGCGGGCGCGATGTTCGCCGACCTCTCCCCGCGGGTCTCGTTCGCCGACGGCGTGGTGAGCGTCCGCCTCGGGACGCTCAGCGGGGAGTTCCGCCGCTCCACCACCGGCGCGGGGCTCACGCTCGTGCCCACCCTGTTCACCCGCGCGGCGTCGGCCCCGATCTCGCCGGAGGAGCCGCCCATGATCATGTACGGCGCGCGCGGTACGGGCACGCTGTGGCAGGCCGAGCGACACGTGGCGGGCGACGCCCTCGTCGCGGTCCTGGGCCGCGCGCGGGCCGGGCTCCTCACGGCCCTGGAGCAGCCGGCGTCGTCCACCGAGCTCGCCCGCCGCCTCGACGTCACGACCAGCGCCGTCAACCAGCACCTGCGCGTGCTGCGCGACGCCGGCCTGCTGACCTCCGCCCGCTCCGGCCGGTCCGTGCTGTACCTGCGCTCGGAGGTGGGCGACGCGCTGGTGGGCCCGGTCCGCTGAGCCCGTCAGCCCGCGACGCGCTCCAGGTGCGTGTCGAGCACGTCCAGCGCCCATCCGGCGTCGGCGTCGGGGTCCTGCCGCACGACGTGCAGCGCGAGGCCGTCGACGAGCGCGTGCAGCTCGCGCACCTCGACGCCGGACGGCGCGCGCCCGGTCAGGGCGGCCAGCGCGCGGGCGCACACGTCGCGGATGGCGTCCTGCGACGCGCGGTGGCCGTCGCGCAGGGCGGGGTCGGTCATGGCCGCGGTGCCGAGCGCGAGGTACACCTCCATCTCGGTGCGCCGCTCGGCGTCCAGCGGCAGGAGCTGGGCGAGCACCTCCCGCGACCAGCTCGCGCCGTCGACGTCGACGGCGGCGACGCGCTCCTGCAGCCGTTCCAGGACGAGCGCCACGGCGCGCTCGCGCACGCTGGCCACGGTGGGGAACGTGTAGCGCAGCGAGCTCTGCGGCAGGCCGGCCTCCGCGGCCACGTTGCGCACGGACAGGGCCTCGAGGCCGTCGCGCACGAGGACGCGCCACGCGGCCTCGGACACCTGGCGGCGGCGTTCGTCACGGTCGAGCTTCTGGGGCACGCGCCCATGTTCGCACAGTCGTGCGAAGTGTGCTAGAACTGTCTTCGCACGATCGTGCGACAAACTCCCAGCAGATCCCGAACGAGGGGAAGTGAGAGCCGTGGACTGGCTGATCCTCATCGCCGCCGGCGTGATGGAGGCCGTGTGGGCGACCGCGCTGGCCGCGTCGCGCGGCTTCAAGCGACCGGTGCCGACCGTGCTGTTCGTCGTCGGCCTGGCCCTGAGCATGTGGGGCCTCGCGCACGCGATGCTCACCATCGAGGTGGGCACGGCCTACGCGGTGTGGGTGGGCATCGGCGCGGTCCTCACCGTGCTGGTCGCCATCGTCCGCGGCGACGAGCGGCTGACCGTCGCGCGGGCGCTGCTGCTGGTCGGCCTGGTCGGGTCGGTCGTGGGACTCAAGGTGGTGAGCTGACATGAGCGCCGAGAACGTGGACGCGAGGAAGAACGTGACGACCGTGGCCTGGGTGGTGCTGCTGGCCAGCGCCGTCCTCGAGGCGGTCTGGGCCACGGCCCTGCACGCCAGCCGCGGCTTCACGGTGCCGGCCGACACGATCGTCTTCGTCGTCGCACTGTCGCTGAGCATGCTCGGCCTGGGCTACGCCGCGAAGCACATCCCCATCGGCACGGCCTACGCCATCTGGACCGGCGTCGGCGCCGCGCTCACCGTCGCCTGGGCGATGGCGACGGGCGCCGAGACGGCGTCGCTCCTCAAGGCCCTGTTCCTCGTCGGCATCATCGGCTGCGCCATCGGCCTCAAGGTGGTCGGCGACGGCGGGCACGCCCGCGGCGGATCGGACGAGTGAGGAGCTGCGGCCGAGGCGTCAGACCTCTCGGCGGTGGACCACCTGCGCCGCCGCCTGGTCGCGCGGCATGAGCAGCACCTGGTCGACGTTGACGTGCGCCGGGCGGGTGGCGATCCACGCCACCGTCTCGGCGACGTCCTCGGCCGTGAGCGGCTCGACGCCGGCGTAGACGGCGTCGGCCTTCTCCTGGTCGCCCTTGAACCGGACCAGCGAGAAGTCGGTGTGCACCATGCCCGGGTCGATCTCGCTGACCCGCACCGGCTGGCCGAGCAGCTCGAGGCGCAGCACCCGGGTGAGCGCGGCCTCGGCGTGCTTCGCGGCGTTGTAGCCGGCGCCGCCCTTGTAGGGCTCGCGGCCCGCGATGGAGCCGATGGTGATGACCTGGCCGTCGCCGCTGGCGATCAGGCTCGGCAGCAGCGCCTTGGTGACGCGGACGGTGCCGAGCACGTTGATGTCGTACATGCGCTGCCAGTCGGCGAGGTCGGCGTCCGCCACGGACTCCGTCCCGAGCGCGCCGCCGGCGTTGTTGACGAGCAGGTCGCAGCGCCCGAGCTTCTCCTCGACGGCCGTGGCGAACGCTGCGACGGACGCGTCGTCCGTGACGTCGAGGGGCAGCGCGGTGCCGCCGGTCTCGGCGGCCACCTGCTCGAGGCGGTCCATGCGGCGGGCGCCGAGGACCACGTGGAAGCCCGCCGCCGCGAGGGCGCGCGCGCTGGCGGCGCCGATCCCGCTGCTGGCTCCGGTGACGACGGCGACGCGGGCGCTGCTCGGCATGGGTCCTCCTCGGGACGGTCAGGGATGCCGTCTCAGCCTAGACGCGTTGTGAGCGGGCGTTTGGCCCCGTTTCCCCAGGGAAACGGGGCCAAACGCCCGCTCACAGCACTCTGGGTGGTCAGCCGTTGAAGGACGCCGGGTGCGGGCCGGTGCGGCCGTCGCGCTCCAGCCCGTCGATGGCGGCGAGCTCGGCGTCCGTGAGGTCGAAGCCGAAGACGTCGAGGTTCGCGGCGATGCGCGCGGGCGTCACCGACTTGGGGATGACGACGCGGCCCTGCTGCAGGTGCCAGCGCAGCACCACCTGGGCGGGCGTGACACCGTGCGCGCGGGCGGCGTCGACGACGGGCGCGTCGCCCAGCACGGCGCCCTGCGCCAGCGGGCTCCACGCCTCGGTCACCGCGCCGTGGCGGGCGTTCGCCGCGACGGTGTCGCGGTTCTGCAGCGCGGGGTGCAGCTCCACCTGGTTCACGACCGGGGTGCTGCCGCCGAGGGCGGCGACGCGGTCGAGGTGCTCGGGCAGGAAGTTGGACACGCCGATCGACGTCGCGAGGCCGGCGGCGCGCAGGTCCTCCAGGCCCTGCCAGGCGTCGAGGTAGTCGTCCGTGGCGGGGGTCGGCCAGTGGATGAGGTACAGGTCCACGCGGTCGAGGCCGAGCTTCTCGAGGCTCTGCTCGAGGCCCTCGCGGGCGGAGGCGCGGCCCAGCCGGTCGATCCACAGCTTGGTGGTGACGAACAGGTCGCCGCGGGCGACGCCCGACTCCGCCAGGGCGCGGCCGACGCCGCGCTCGTTGCCGTAGACCGCGGCCGTGTCGATGCTGCGGTAGCCCGCGTCGAGCGCGGCGCTCACCGCGGCCGTGGTCTCGGCGTCGGGCACCTGGAAGACGCCGAAGCCGAGCTGGGGCATGGCGGTGCCGTCGGCGAGGGAGACGGTGGGGACGTTCGCGGTCATGAGGAGGGTCCTTCCGGTGGTGCGGTGCTGGGCTCTGGGGATGTCAGACGGCGGTCGGCGCGAGCTCGCGCTCTCGCTCGGCGGCACGGGGGCGGGCGAGCTCGCCGCCACGGGTGCGGACGGCGACCAGCAGGACGCCGAGCCCGGCGACGGTGACGGCCGCGCCGACCCACAGGGGCGAGGTGTACCCCGCGCCGGCGGCGAGGGCGAGGCCGGCCGCCCAGGCGCCGAACGCGTTGCCGACGTTGAACGCGGCGATGTTGGCGCCGGAGCCGAGCGTCGGCGCGGCGTCCGTGTACCGCATGATGCGGGTCTGCAGCGCGGGCACGGTCGCGAAGCCGAAGCCGCCCATGAGCAGCAGGCCGACGACGGTCGCGGCCTTGCTCTGCGCGGTGAGGGCGAAGAGGACGAGGACGACGGCCAGCACCGCGATGACGGTGACGAGCGCCTTGACGAGGTTCCGGTCGGCGGCGCGACCGCCCAGCACGTTGCCCGTGACCGTGCCGACGCCGAACACGACGAGCAGCCACGGGACGGCGGCGCTGCTGAACCCGCTCACCCCGGTGAGCGTGAACGCGATGTAGCTGAAGGCGCCGAACATGCCGCCGTAGCCGAGCACGGTGACCGCCATCGACAGCCAGACCTGGCGGCCGCGGAAGATGCGGAACTCCGACAGCACGGAGCCGGCGGAGCGGTGCTCGGTGCGGGGCACGAGCACGGCGATGCCGACCAGGCCGAGCACGCCCACGGCGGTGACGGCCCAGAATGTGGCGCGCCAGCCCGCCGCCTGGCCGAGGAAGGTGCCGAGCGGCACCCCGGCGACGTTCGCGACGGTGAGGCCCGCGAACATGATCGAGATGGCGGCCGCGCGACGGTTCGCCGGGACGAGGTCGGCCGCGACGACCGCGCCGATCCCGAAGAACGCGCCGTGGCACAGTGCCGCGACGACCCGGCCGACCATCGTCATGCCGTAGGTGGGGGCGACGGCGCACAGCAGGTTGCCGACGATGAACAGGACCATGAGCAGCAGGAGCGCCCGCTTGCGCGGCATGCGGGACAGCGCGGCCGTCATGGCGATGGCGCCGACGGCCACGGACAGGGCGTAGCCGGAGATGAGGTAGCCGGCCACCGGCTCGGTGACGCCGAAGTCGGCGGCCACCTCCGGCAGCAGGCCCATGATGACGAACTCGGTGAGTCCGATGCCGAAGCCCCCGAGGGCGAGGGCGTACAGCGCGGCAGGCATCGAGGCCTCCAGGGTCGGGAGAGGGGAACGTTGCGCACGCAGTAGTTGCACGCGCAACGTTCTAGATAGTTGCACACGCGTTATATCGGCGCAAGGCGCTACGCTGTGACCCGGACGACGGGACACCGGGCCCGACGACGAGGCCCGCGAGGAGGCCGACATGGGAATCGCCGACGACGCCGTCGAGATCCGCGCGCGCGGCTGGCGCACGCTCGCCGCGCTGCACGGGCTGATCGAGACGGACCTGGAACGCGCGCTGCAGAAGGAGCACCAGCTCTCCGTCGTGGAGTTCACCGTGCTCGACGCACTGAGCCGCCAGGACGGCTGGCACATGCGCATGCAGCAGCTCGCGCGCGCCGCCGCGCTGTCCAGCAGCGCCACGACGCGCCTCGTCACACGCCTTGAGGACCGCGGCCTGCTCACGCGCATCCTGTGCGCCGACGACCGCCGGGGCATCTACACCGAGCTCACGCCCGCCGGTCGCGCCCTGCTGAAGCGGGCCCGGCCCACGCACGACCGCGCGCTCGAGGAGGCGCTCACGCGCGCCGAGGACATCCCGGAGATCGCGCCGCTCGCGTCGTCGCTGCACGAGGTCGCCGCGGTCTGACGGCGACGCCCCCCGAGGCGTGTCGGTGCCCGGTGCCACGCTGCGGGGATGCCGATCACCGTCGATGAGCTGCGTGAACACTTCCTCGCCGCCTGGGGCCCCGACACCTGCTACCCGCACATGAGCGCCGAGTGGACCCCCGAGCACCCTTCGCGCGACCAGTGCGGCATGACCGCACTGGTCGTCCAAGACGTCCTCGGCGGCGACCTGGTCCTCGCCGAGGTCCACGTCGACGGGGCGCAGATCGGCCACCACTACTGGAACCGGCTGCCGGACGGTACGGACGTCGACCTCACGGCGGACCAGTTCCGCCCCGAGGAGACGGTCGTCGGCGGCACGGTGGTCGTCAGGCCACCGGACGCACCCCGCTACCACCGGGAGCAGTACGAGCTCCTCCGCGACCGGGTCCTCGCCGCGCTGGGCGCCGCGTCCGAGCGCTGAGCCGAGTGCGGGACCTGCCCCTCAGGGGCGCGGCTCGACCGCGCCGCGCGGGATCCCCACCGTGGCGAGCAGGTCCTCGTGCAGCTCCATCCACACCCCGTGGACGGAGGCCGCGCCGATCCCGGCCACGCGCGCGCCGTCGCCCTTGCGCGCTGCCGTGAGCGCGTCGTCGAGCCGCTCGGCGTAGCCCGAGAACCGGTCGAGCTCCGCCGCGAGCCCGGCGAGCAGCGGCCGCGCCTCGGCGGCGACGGCCCCCAGCTCGTCGAGGACGCGGGCGTCCCAGGCGGCGTCGCGATGGTCGTTGAGGTCCAGCCGGCCGCCCGCGGCGGGCCTCAGCTGCCAGTCCGTGCAGGCCTGCAGGAGCCGGGCGTTGAGCGGGTCGAAGGTCGAGAGCGCCGCGCGCACGACGGCGGACGCGCGCCCGGTCGGGTCGGCGGCGAGCTCCGCCGCGAGGCGCCGCTCCCCCTCGGCCCGACCGCGCTCGGTGAGGGACCAGCCGCCGGTCCCGGCGAACTCCGCCCAGGTCACGTGGCCGAACGCCTCGAGGTCGAGCAGGTGCTCGCGGGCGACGTCGACCGTGAGCCCCGACCGCCTTGCGACGGCCGCGGCGTCCGCCGAGCCCCGCACGCGGACGGCGTGCAGCACGAGGAGCCCAGGCTCCGACACGCGGCTCACGGCGCCTCCCCCGCTCCCGCGGACCTCGCGACGAGCCGGTCGAGCCGCTGCTGCACCGCCTGCGGGGAGCCCAGCCCCAGCGCACCCGCCATCCGCCCCCAGGTGTGACCGGCGGCGCGCGCGGAGAACAGGGCCGCCGTCTCGAGCT
>JADHZE010000138.1 GCA_026934365.1 Isoptericola sp. QY 916
CGGCCTGATGGCCCGGCCGTCCGGAGCGAGCCCGGCGGCTGGCGCGGACCTGCGCACCGTCGTGCTCGTGCGGCACGGCGTGACCGAGCTGACCGAGGCGCGCGCCTACTCGGGCGGCGGCGTCCCCGGGCCGCCGCTGACCTCGCGGGGCCGTGTGCAGGCGGCGCGCGCCGCGGACGCCGTCTTCCGGCTCGGCAAGGACCTGTGGCCGGACCTGCCGCGCGCCGGCGCCCTCGTCGCCTCGCCCCTGGTGCGCACGCTCGAGACCGCCGCGGCGGTCGGGCGCCGCACCGGCCAGCACGTGCGCCCGGACGACCGGTTCGCCGAGTGCGTGTTCGGCGACTGGGAGGGCCTCACGCCCGACGCGATCGCCGACGGCTGGCCCGACGAGTTCGCCGCCTGGTCGACGACGGGCACGGACCGGGCGCCCGGCGGCGAGTCGTACGCCGACGTGGGCGAGCGGGCGTGGGCCGGGCTGCGCGACGTCGTCGCCGCGACGGAGCCGGGCGCGGCGAGCGTCGTCGTCGCGCACACCGTGACGATCCGCGCCCTGGCCGGGCGGTCGCTCGGCGCGCCGGCGTCGTCGTGGCGGCTGCTGCGCGTGCCGCCGTGCTCGCTGACCGTGCTGCGCTTCGGCCTCGGGGACGACGGCGAGCCCGCGCTCGCGGAGGTCACCACGGCGGGCTTCCCGACCGACGTCTGACGCGGCTAGCGCTTGGGCGGCTTGGGCGGGAGCGCGAGCGCGAGGTCGACGCCGCGGGCCACCCACGCGTGCAGCGCGTCGTCGTCGGAGGTGACCGACGCCGGCGCCCCGACCATGCCGCGCATGACGCGCTCGCCCATGCGCAGCTCGTGCCCGCCGTCCGCCAGCGCGGCGTCGTAGCCGTCCGTGCCGACATGCACCATGAGCTCGTCGCCGCCCACTCCGACGGCCATGTGGGTGTTCACCATGAACGCGACGCCGCCGAACATCCGCCGCTCGACGACGTCGGCGCGCTCGGCGACGGCGTCGCGGACGCGGGCGGCGAGCACCTCGTCGTAGGCCATGCGGCCAGTGTGCGCCGGGTGTGGGGTGTCCCGCCCGTCAGGCGATGACGACCTCGAGGGTGCGCGGCCCGCGGCGGGTGGCGGCGTCGTGCAGCGTCGCCTCGACCATCCGGTACGACAGACCCGTCCCGACCTCCGTCCCGATGACCTGGCCGTCGAGCTCGCGGGCGGCGTCGAGCAGCTCCGCGGCGGTGGTGGGCGCGGGGCCGGAGCGGCGCAGCAGGTGGCCCGCGAGCACGCCGCGCGTGTGCTTGGCGTTGTGCGACACGACGGCGCGCTTCCCGTCCGTCTCGCGCACCACGCGGACGGTCACCCAGTCCGCGGCGGAGTCACCGGTGGTGGCCGGCTTCCACGCGGCGAGGTACGCGGCCGAGCGGCAGTCGACGACGACGTCACCCGCGGCGCGGGCGTCGAGGACCGCGGACAGGTGCGGCCGCCATGCGGTGGCGAGCTTGCCGACGCCGGGCAGGTCGACGCCCATGGAGAGGCGGTACGCGGGGATCCGGTCGGAGGGGGAGACGGCGCCCCACAGGCCGGAGAAGACGCGGACGTCGTCGGCGGCGCGGCGGGCCGCGGCGCCGGGCAGGTCTGCGAGGCCGGCCGCGGCGTAGAGGACGCCGGTGTAGACGCGGGCGGCGGGCGCCGTCGGCGCGGCCACGAGCTCGGTGTTGCGGGCGACCTCGGCGCCGAGCGACGCGCCGACGCCGAGCACCTCGGTCGCGTCCGGTCGCCCGCTCGCCGCGGCGAGCGCGTCGAGCACGGCCAGCCGCTGACCGGTGAGCTGCCCGGCCCCCGTGAGCCCGGCGAGGTCGACAGGGGAGGCGCCGTCGGGTGCGGGCGTCTTGCCCTCGGAGGGCGGGAGGCAGATCAGCACCCGGACACCCTACGGTCGGGTCTCGACGCGCGGACCCCCTGGTGACAGTGCTGTCGGTCACCGCTAGCGTCGTCGCGCGTGGTCCACGTGAAGATCTACGGCAACCGACGGGTGTGGGGTCAGCGGCGCGCGGAGGTCTCCGACGCGCTGCACGCGGCGCTGGTCGGGGCCTGGCAGATCCCCGAGGACAAGCGGTTCCACCGGTTCCTGCTGCTCGATGACGGCGACCTCGTCGCCCCCCGCTCCGACGACTACCTGATGATCGAGATCGTCGCGTTCACCGGCCGCACCCGGGAGGCGAAGCGCGAGCTGATCCGTCGCGTCTACGAGGACGTCGCACCCGCGCTGGGCGTCGCGACGGACGACGTCGAGCTCGTCGTCCTCGAGTCGCCGGCCGAAAGCTGGGGCATCCGCGGACGGTCGGGCGACGAGCTGGCGTTGAGCTACAAGGTCGACGTCTGACGCCGCTGGCGAGAACGCGGGCCGGACCCGCATAGACTGTGCGGCGCGGACGAGTCGGTCGGACGGTCGCGTCGGCGGCACCCTCGGGTGTCGTCGCCGAGGAACGTCCGGGCTCCGAAGGGCAAGGTGGTGGCTAACGGCCACCCGGGGCGACCCGCGGGACAGTGCCACAGAAAGCAGACCGCCGTCGCCGGGCGACCGGTGGCGGTAAGGGTGAAACGGTGGTGTAAGAGACCACCAGCGCGGCCGGTGACGGTCGTGGCTCGGTAAACCCCACCTGGAGCAAGGTCAGACAGATTGTGTTTGAGGGTTGCCCGCCCGATTCTCTGTTGAGAAGCACAGTCGGGTAGACCGCTCGAGCCCTGCGGCAACGCAGGGCCTAGATGGATGACCGTCGCCCGTGCCGGGGTAACCGGGCACGGGGACAGAACCCGGCGTACAGACCGGCTCGTCCGCCCTCATCTGCTCGCGGCCAGCACCGCCGAGAGGCCGTCCTGCAGGTCCTTGACGAAGTAGTCGGGGACCTCCAGCGACGGGAAGTGCCCGCCGTGCTCGGGCTCGGTCCACCGGACGATACGCCGGTAGCGCTGCTCGGCCCAGGCGCGCGGGGTGCGCGACTCGATGTCGCCGGGGTACATGGTCATGGCGCAGGGGACGTCCACCCGCAGGTCGGGGTCCAGGGAGCCGGGGCTCTCGGCGTAGATGCGGGCGGCCGAGGCGCCGGTCCGGGTCAGCCAGTACAGGGTGACGTCGTCGAGGATCCTGTCCCGGGAGATCGTCTCGAACGGGCTGTCCTCGGTGTCGGACCACTCGGCGAACTTGTCGAGGAGCCAGGCGAGCAGGCCGACCGGCGAGTCGACGAGCGAGTAGCCGATGGTCTGCGGCCGGGTCGCCTGCTGCGTCGCGTACGCCCGGTGGTGGAGCCAGAAGTCACGGGTCTCCTCAGCGTGCCGGCGCTCCTCGCCCGTCAGACCGTCCGTCGTCATCCCGGGCGGTGGGAGTGCCAGCGTGGTGTGGATGCCGAGCACGTGCGCGGGGAACCTCCCGCCGAGGACCGCGGTGACGTTGCCGCCCCAGTCGCCGCCGTGGGCGAGGAACTCGTCGTAGCCGAGCCGTCCCATCAGCTCCACCCACGCGGCCGCGGTCTTCTCGACGCCCCATCCGGCGACGGCCGGCCTGTCGCTGTAGCCGAAGCCGGGCAGTGACGGGACGACGACGTGGAACGCCGGCGCGCCCGCGTCCGGCGGGGCGGCCAGCTCGTCCACCACGTCGACGAACTCGGCGACGCTGCCGGGCCAGCCGTGGGTCAGGATCAGCGGCGTGGCGTCCGCGCGCGGGGACCGGCGGTGCAGGAAGTGGATGCCCAGGCCGTCGACGGTCGTGCGGAACTGGCCGATCTCCTCGAGGCGACTCTCGAACGCCCGCCAGTCGTACCCGGTGCGCCAGTGGTCGACGACGTCCACGAGGTCGGCGAGGGGGACCCCCTGGTCCCACCGGCGCGGGTCGGGCGCGGGGCGGCGGACCGTCTCGGGCTCCGGCAGCCGTGCCGCGGCGAGCCGCGCGCGCAGGTCGTCGAGGTCGGCGTCGGTGGCGCGGCACTCGAACGCCTGGACGTCGCTGGACGGATGGGGCATGGGGGCTCCTGGTCGTCGCGAGGCCGGCTCCGCCGTCGGGAGCCGACCTCACGGTTCTACCAAGCGGCCCTGACACGCCGGGGGGCCGCCCCCGGCGCGTCCGCCCGCGCGTCGGGCGTCAGGCCGTGGCCCGCTCGGCCCCCTGCGCGTGCTCGAGGGCCCAGGCGAGGGCGTGGTCGGCGACCTCTTCCCAGCCCGGCGCGGCGCAGGTCCAGTGGTCCCGGCCCGCGAACTCGTAGTACTCGGTGACGGCCGGCGACTTCTCCCAGTGCTTGGCGTTCGACCGGTTCACCGACGGCGGCATGATGTGGTCGAGCTCGCCCCCGATGAACAGGAGCGGCGCGCGGTCGGTGCCGAAGTCCACCCAGGTCTCCTGGTGGCCGGGCTTGAAGTTGGCGATGAGGCCGTAGTCCCACACCCAGCGCCCCGGGGCCGGGATCGCGTAGCGCTCCCACACCGCCCGGGACTCCTCCTCCGAGAGGGTGTTGGTGAACGCGTAGTGGAACTCCTCGGGGGTGAACCCGACGGCACGGTGCCGGTTCGCGGGGTTCTTGAGCGCGGGGAAGAGCGACCTCGCCTGTGACGGCGGGTTGACCCGCACGCCCTCGGTCGGGGCGGAGTCGATGACCACCCCGGCGGCGCCGAGGCCCCGGGCCAGGAGGATCTGGGTCAGGGCGCCCCCGAAGGAGTGGCCCATGATGATCGGCGGCCGGTCCAGGGCGGTGATGATGCCGGCGAGGTGCTCGACGGTCTCGGGGACGGTGAGGTCGGCGATGACCTCGGGGTTCTCACGGAGGGCCTCGACCTCGATCTCGAACCCGGGGTAGGCGGGCGTCACGACGGTCAGGCCCTTCTGCTGGTAGTGCTGGACCCAGCCCTCCCAGCTGCGGGGTGTCATCCACAGTCCGTGGACGAGGACGACGGTGTCGGGCGCGGTGGTTCCGGTCGTGTCGCTCATGGCATGGCCTCTCAGGGAGTCGATGGTCGCCAGAGGATCCGCGTGCAGCCGGTCGCGGTCGGTGTCGGGCAGGCGTGTCCGCTGCCCGGATCGTCAGGAGGCGTGCGTCGGTGCCGGCCCGGAGCACACGATAGGGAAGCGCTCCCACAGCGGCGCGGCCGGGCGCGAAACTTCACCCGTCCGCAGAGTCCTGCTGCCCGGCACCCGGCGCGGTCGGAACGAGCGCGCGCAGGTACCGACGGCGGTAGAGCCGCTGGGCCACGAGGATCGCGGGGAAGAGCACCCGCCACAACCCTCGGCCGGGCCGGGTGAGCGAGCGCAGTGTCAGGATCACGGTCCCGTCGTCCTCGCGGTGGACGATGAAGGCCTCCTCGCCCGTGACGGGGTGACCGTCGAGGGTGCCGTACGCGAGCGCGGCGCGGCGGTCGGACGACACGGTCTCGATCACCTGCACCGGTTCGCGCAGCCGGAACGGACCGGCCCGTGCGACGAGCCAGCAGCGGTCCCCGGCCCGGGGTGGCAGGCCGTGCAGGGGCGGATCGACCCTGAACCCGCTGCGGGCCTTGACCTCCCACGACACGACTGACGTCGACACCTCCTCCCACACCTCCGGTCCTGCGCCCAGCCGGACCGTGCGTTCGTACGCCCGCCAGCGGCTGGGTGGCCGCCACGCCTCCTCGCCCGGTGCCGTGGCGCCCACGACGTCATAGCCGAGCCTCCGGCGTCCCAGGTGGTGGCTCACGAGCGTGACCACGTCGTCGCGCCCCCCGCCGGCTCGCTCCACGGCGGCGCGCACCGCCGCCACCTCGGACGAGGCGAGCCGGAACGCCGCGCTCGTCCCGGTGTCGTTGGCGTCCCAGACGAGCGCGCCGGTGTCGTCGGTCGCCGAACCGCCGATGCTGTGCGGTGCGAGGGCCATCGCGAGGCCGAGGTCTTCGTCGGACCGGGGGTCGAGGGTGAGCGACGTGCTGCGCCGTCGCTGCGCGGCGAGGCGGGCCTCCGCGACGCGGACGGCGGCGCACGCCTCGCCGGGCCACTCATCGTCCGAGAGAACGTCGATCTCCACCCGCTCCAGACGGTCTCGCTGCGCGCTCAGCGCCGCCCGGATCGCGGCCTCCTGCGCTGCTTTCGAGGCGTCGTCCCGCAGGGTGAACCAGACGCCGTCGTCCCGCGATGTCGCACGCACCCCGTCATGGTGCCGTACCCGGGCGTGCCGAGCGTGGAGGCGGAGGTCATGGCACGCTCGGGGTCCGTAGCCCGCTGCAGGCGGGGCGGGGGCCGACCCGAGGGTTCCGCGTCTGTGAACAGTGCGTAAAGAGTTCCTATGCCGAGGTTCCGTTCCGGGTTGGGAGAGGTGTAGCGTGGCGGGCGTCGCGACGACGAGGTCGCGAGTCCGGATCGCAGCGCTCGAGACAGCGGCGCGCAGGGACGCAGGACGTGGGACGAAGGTGTGGCAGTGACTTTCACCGACGAGGCGCAGGCCGGGGGGATCGCCCTGGTGGAGCGGACCGACGTGAGCGTGGTGGACATGTGGGGCGAGATCGACATCGCCCTGCGCAACGAGGCGAGCGCGGCGCTCGCGAGGGCGTTCGAGCGCGACCTCCCCGTCGTCGTCGACACGTCGCGGGTGACGTTCATCGACTCCGCCGGCGTCGCCTTCCTCGTCCAGCTCTGCCGGATCGGCCGGGACGAGGGCCTGCGGGTGTCGCTGCACCGGCCGCCGGCCGCGGTCCTCGACGTGCTGCGGATGCTCGATCTCGACGTCCCCCCGGACGCGACCGTCCTCGACCGTCCCGTGACCCCGACGGCACCGACCCCCGCCGCGCCGCACAGCCTCGCCGGCTGAGGGGGGACGACGGAGCGTCAGCAGCGCGTCAGTGGTCGCGACCGCTGGCGGCGAGCGCGGCGGCGCCGACGATCCCCGCGCGGTTGCGCAGGGTGGCGGGGATGATCGGCGCCCGCAGGTTCAGCAGGGGCAGGAACTTCTCGTGGTGCTTGCTCACGCCGCCGCCGACGACGATGAGCTCGGGCGCGAGGAGCATCTCGACCGTCTCGAAGTAGCGCTGCAGCCGCGCGGCCCACTCGTGCCACGACAGGTCGTGGCGCTCGCGGGCGGACTCGGCGGCCCGCGACTCGGCGTCGTGCCCGTCGATCTCGAGGTGGCCCAGCTCCGTGTTCGGCACGAGCACGCCGTCCACGAGCAGCGCCGAGCCGATGCCGGTGCCGAGCGTGACCACGAGGACGACGCCGTCGCGCCCCTGGGCGGCGCCGTACCGCTGCTCGCCGACGCCGGCGGCGTCGGCGTCGTTGACGGCGGTCACGTGCCGGCCCGTGGCCTCGCTGGCCAGCGCGGGCAGGTCGACGCCCTTCCACGACTTGTGCAGGTTGGCGATGAACCGGACGACGCCGTGGTCCATCGGGGCGGGGAAGGCGACGCCGACCGGCACGTGGGGCGGCAGCTCGAACGAGTCGACGAGCTCGGCGAGCACGCCGGCCACGGCGTCCGGGGTGGACCTCTCCGGGGTCGGGATGCGGCGCCGCTCGTCCGCGAACTCACCCGTCGCCAGGTCGACCGGCGCCCCCTTGATGCCCGACCCGCCGATGTCGATGCCGAACGCGACCGGCTGCGCTGCCTCCACCATGGGCCCCATCTTGATGCAGGATCGTCCTATGAGCGACACAAGCCCGGCGCAGTACTGGTACAACACCAAGACCGGTGAGGTCGAGGAGAGCCGCGACCGCTCCAGCTGGAGCCACCGCATGGGCCCCTACCCCTCGCGCGAGGCGGCCCGCAACGCCCTGGACTCGGCCCAGCGACGCAACGACGAGTGGGAGGGCGAGGACGCCGACTGGCGCGGGAAGGACTAACGGCGGAGCCCCGCGCGGCGCACCGATGAGTCCCCGCCCCGACCGGGGTCGGCCCCGCATGACGACGACGATCGAGGCGAACGGCGTCACGCACGGCGTGGCGCACTTCGGCGACGAGGCGGCCCCTCTGGTGCTCTGCGCGGGCGGGACGACGATGCTCTCCTGGCCCGACGCGCTCTGCGCGGCGCTCGCCCGCGGCGGACGCCACGTGGTGCGGTACGACCTGCGCGACGCCGGGGCGTCCACGACCGCGGACCCCGTGGCGCCGGCCTACACGCTGCGCGACCTCGCGACCGACGCCGCGGCGCTCGCCCGGGAGCTCGACGACCGGCCCGCGCACCTGGCGGGCATCGGCGTGGGTGGGATGGTCGCCCAGGTCGCCGCGCTCGACCACCCGGAGGCGTTCGCGGCGCTGACCCTGGTCGGCACCCGCCCGGTCGCGCCGGGCCCGGTCGACGACGACCTGCCCGACCACGACGGCGGGGCGATGGGGCGGCTGTTCGCGCTGGCGGAGCCGGACTGGTCCGACCGGGACGCCGTGGCCGAGCACGCCGCCCGAGGCGCCGAGATCCTCGGCGACGACCCTGCCGCGGCGCGCGTGGTCGCCGGTCGGGTCTGGGACCGCACGCCGGGGACGGCGCCGGCGGTGCACGCGGCCAACCAGCAGGGCATGGTCTTCGCCGCCCTCGACTGCACGCCTCGCTGGCGCGAGCGGCTCGGCGACGTCGCGGTCCCGACGCTCGTGGTGCACGGCCGCCGCGACCCGTTCTTCCCGGTCGGGAACGGGGAGGTGCTCGCCCGCGAGATCCCGGGAGCGAGGCTGCTGATCCTCGAGGAGGCCTCGACGGCGGTCCCCGACGCCGCCGCCGGCCGGGTCGCGGCGGCGATGCTCGCCCTGACGGGCGACCCCGGCGCCGCCTGATGCCGGGCTAGCGCTCGAAGGAGTGGGCGGCGTCGGGGAACGTGCCCCCGCGCACCTCGGCGGCGTAGTCCTGCGCCGCCTGGCGCAGCAGGTTGCCGACCTCGGCGAACCGGCGCGCGAACCGCGGCGACCAGTCCGTCATCCCGGCCATGTCGGTCCAGACCAGCACCTGCCCGTCGACGCGCGGGCCCGCGCCGATGCCGATGGTCGGGATGCGCAGGATCTCGGTGGCGCGCGCGGCGACCTCCACCGGCACCATCTCCAGCACGACGGCGACCGCCCCGGCCTCCTGCACGGCGAGCGCGTCCTCGCACAGCGCCTCCGCGGCGTCGTCGCCCCGGCCCTGGACCCGCGGGCCGCCGAGGATGTTCTCCGACTGCGGCGTGAAGCCGAGGTGGCCGACGACGGGGATGCCGGCGTCGGTGAGCGTGCGGATCTGGGCCGCCGACCGGCGGCCGCCCTCGAGCTTGATCGCGGCGGCGCCGGTCTCCTTCATGACCCGCACCGCGGAGGCGAGGGCCTGCTCCGGCCCGGCCTCGTAGGTGCCGAACGGCAGGTCGACGACGACGAGCGCGTGCTCGGCGGCCCGGGCGACGGCGCGGGCCGGCGGGATCATGTCGTCGAGGGTGACCGGCAGCGTGGTCGCGTGCCCGTGCATGGTGTTGCCGATCGAGTCGCCGACGAGCAGCAGGTCGAGACCCGCGGCGTCGAAGATCCGTGCCGTCACGGCGTCGTAGGCCGTGAGCATCGTGAGCTTCTCCCCGCGCTCCTTTGCCTCGGCCAGGTGGTGGACCCGGACGCGGCGGCGGCGCGTGAGGTCGGCGGCGGGCGAGGGGGCTGCGGCGACGTCGGCGGCGGCGTCGTGACCAGGGTTGGACATGGCGGCCAGCCTATGCCTCCGACGCGCGGTACCGGGTATCCGTCCAGGTCGGGGCCCGGCGCGCGCAGGGGAGGTGCCAGGACATACCCCGTTAACACTTCTCGGGCAGGATGGGCTCATGGACAGGCAGCAGGAGTTCGTGCTCCGCACGGTCGAGGAGCGCGACATCCGCTTCATCCGGCTCTGGTTCACCGACGTGCTCGGGGTGCTGAAGTCGGTGGCGGTCGCCCCGGCCGAGCTCGAGCAGGCGTTCACGGAGGGCATCGGCTTCGACGGCAGCTCCATCGAGGGGCTGACGCGGGTCTACGAGGCGGACATGATCGCCAAGCCCGACCCCACGACGTTCCAGGTGCTGCCCTGGCGCGGCGAGCGGCACGGCACGGGCCGCATGTTCTGCGACATCCTCACGCCGGACGGCGAGCCCTCCCTCGCGGACTCGCGCAACGTGCTCAAGCGGCAGCTCGCCAAGGCCAGCGACCGGGGCTTCACCTTCTACACGCACCCCGAGGTCGAGTTCTACCTGTTCAACCAGCTCGCGGCGCCGGAGGACCCGCTGGTCCCGGTCGACAACGGGGGCTACTTCGACCACCTGGCCCGCGGCAGCACGCACGACTTCCGCCGCGCCGCGATCACGATGCTCGAGTCGATGGGCATCTCGGTGGAGTTCTCCCACCACGAGGCCGGGCCGGGCCAGAACGAGATCGACCTGCGGTACGCCGACGCGCTGACCACGGCGGACAACCTCATGACCTTCCGCACGGTGGTCAAGGAGGTCGCGCTCGAGCAGGGCGTGTTCGCGTCGTTCATGCCCAAGCCGATGGCCGACCAGCCGGGCTCGGGGATGCACACGCACCTGTCGCTGTTCGAGGACGACCAGAACGCCTTCCACGAGCCGGGCGCCCAGTTCGAGCTCTCGAAGACGGCCCGGCAGTTCATCGCCGGCCTGCTGGTGCACGCCGCCGAGATCACGGCCGTGACCAACCAGTACGTCAACTCGTACAAGCGGCTGTGGGGCGGCGCCGAGGCGCCCAGCTACATCTGCTGGGGCCACAACAACCGGTCCGCCCTCGTGCGCGTGCCCATGTACAAGCCGGGCAAGGGCAACTCCGCCCGCGTGGAGTACCGGGCGCTCGACTCGGCGGCGAACCCGTACCTCGCGTTCGCGGTGCTGCTCGCCGCCGGTCTCAAGGGCATCGAGCACGGCTACGAGCTGCCGGAGGCCACGGGGGACGACGTCTGGGAGCTGACGGACCGCGAGCGGCGTGCCCTCGGCATCGCCCCGCTGCCGCAGTCGCTCGACGAGGCGATCGAGCTCATGGAGCGTTCCGAGCTGGTGGCGGAGACGCTCGGGGAGCACGTCTACGACTTCGTCCTGCGCAACAAGCGGCAGGAGTGGGACGCCTACCGCGCGCAGGTCACGCCCTACGAGCTGCGCCGGTTCCTGCAGAACCTGTGACCGCCCGCCCGCCGACCCTCACGAGCCGGCTGCTGCACGCGGGCTTCGCTGACCTCACCAGGTCGGCGTCGCTCTGGTCCGACCCGGCGCTGCAGGAGGCCCTCGCGGAGCCCGGTCGTGCGGACGCGCTCCTGGCGGCGGTCGGGACCTGCGCCGACCCGGACCTCGCGCTCCTGCAGCTGGTGCGGCTCGCGGAGCACCCCGATGCCCGCGAGCGGCTCGGGGCGCTGCTCGACGAGGGCGCCCCGCCGCGGGCGCGCACCCGCCTCCTGGCCGTGCTGGGGGCGTCGTCGGCCCTGGGCGACGAGGTCGTGCGCCGTCCCGAGCTGCTCGACGTCCTCGCGGTGCCCGACGGGGCGGCGCTCGACACGGACGACATCGACATCGACATCGACATCGACGGCGACGGCGACGGCGACGGCGACGGCGAGGGAGAGGACGGCGGCGACCCCG
>JADHZE010000139.1 GCA_026934365.1 Isoptericola sp. QY 916
TCGCGGGTGCCGCCGCGACGGCGACCAGCGCCGGGGTGACGGCGTCGCCCGCCCGGCCGAGCACGTCGCCGGGCCGCACGTCCTCGCCCCGGTGCCGCAGGTGGGCCCGGGGCTGCCGGGCGAGCGTGACCTCGCGCTCCGTCGTCGGGCCGCCCGCGACGAACCGGCCCGTCGACGTGCGCTCCACCGGCACGACGGCGTCGGCCCAGACGGGCACCGGCGCTCCGGTCATGATCCGCACCGCGCCCCCGTCGCGCTCACCACGGTCGGGGGGCGAGCCGGGGCGGAGGTCGCCGACGACGGGCAGGGTCACGGGGGAGCCGTCGGTGGGGAGGTCGGCGAGGCGCACCGCGTAGCCGTCCATCGCCGCGGCGTCGAACGGCGGCACGAGCGCGACGGCGTGCACGTCGGCTCCGAGCACGCGGCCCGGGCCCTCGACGGCGAGGGCGTCCAGACCGACGTCCTGGACGGGCAGCGGCCCGACCCGCGCCAGCACGGCGGCGGCATGCTCCGCGAGGCTGCGCGAGATGCTCATGGGGCCACGCTAGGCCGACGACGTGTCGCCCGTGCGGCGCGCGCCTCACGACCGACCGCGCCCGGGGGTGAGACGGCGGGGCGCGCCGTCATCCGGCGTTCGCCCGCACGCGCTTGCGCACCGGGCCGAGCGTGAACAGCAGGGTGAGCAGCGCCGTCAGCGCGAGCAGGCCGAACCCGATGCCGTAGTCGCCCCGCGCGCCGTAGACGGCGCCCATGATCAGCGGCGGGATGAAGCCGCCGAGGCCGCCCGCGGCGCCGACGACGCCGGTCACGGCGCCCACCGTCCCGGGCGGTGCCATCTTCGCCACGAGGGCGAAGGTCGCGCCCGAGGAGCCGCCGAGCGCCGCCGCCATCGCGAGGAACGCGATCGTCGCCACGGGGATCAGGCCGGGCTGGAAGATGATCACGGCGGCCCCGACGGTCACGACCGCATAGCACACCAGGTTCACCGCGACGCCGCCCACCTTGTCCGACAGGGTGCCGCCGATCGGCCGGCAGATCACCGCGAGCACGACGAAGCCGGCGGTGCGGAACGACGCGTCGCCGGCGCTCAGGTCGTACGCGTTCTGCAGGAAGGTCGGCAGGTAGACGGAGAACGCGACGAAGCCGCCGAACCCGATCGCGTACAGCCAGGACAGCTGCAGCGTGGCGGGGATCTTCAGGGTCGCCCAGGTGCGCGCCCACATGCCGCCGCCGGCGCCGGGCGACCAGGCCGGGGAGTCCTGCAGCAGGGCACGCGAGGCGAGGGCGAAGACCGCCAGGAACACCGCCACGATGATGAACGGGGCGCCGTCGCCCCACGCGTCGCGGATCGGCACGGTCGAGAACGACGCGATGGCCGTGCCGCCCATGCCGGCGCCGAAGATGCCGATCGCGGTGCCGCGGCGGGCCGGCGGGTACCAGTTGTTCACGAACGGGACGCCGATGGCGAACGTCGTCCCGCCCAGGCCGAGGAAGAACCCGCCGATCAGCAGCCACACCAGGCTGTTCGCGACGAACCCGATGAACAGCACGGGGATGATCGTCAGCGCGGCGCACAGCGGGAACATCACCTTGGCGCCGAAGCGGTCGGTGAGCGCGCCGATCGGGATGCGCCCGAGGGACCCCACGATCACGGGGACGGCCACCAGCACGGAGACCTCGAAGTCGGACAGGTCGTACAGCTGCCCGTAGCTGTTGCCGAGCGGTCCGAGCAGCGCCCACGCCCAGAAGCAGATCGCGAAGCCGATCGTCGCGAGGGTGAGCTGTGTGACGTTGCCCTGCACGGCCGGGGCGGCCGGCGCGTCGGCCGGTCCCGGGGTGGCTGCCGAGGTCATGGTTCCTCCAGTCGTGACGGACGGTCGTGACGGACGGTCGGGATCAGCGGGGCGGCGTCGTCGTGGGGTCCCACCCGGGCCGCGGCGCCCGCGACGTCACGGACGCCTCCCGGGAGCGGTAGACCACGTAGGGCCGGAACGGGTACTGCACGGGGGCGGAGAACGCGTGCACCAGCCGTGTGAAGGGCCACAGCGCGAACAGGAGCATCGCCGCGACGATGTGCACCTGGAACGCCGCGGGCACGCCCTCCATGAGCGCGGGCTGCGGCTGGAGGTACCAGAGCGACCGGAACCAGGGCGAGATCGTCTCCCGGTAGTCGTACCCGTGCCCGCCCGCGAGGATCTGCGTCTGGACGGTGGCCCAGGCCCCCGACAGCAGGGACGCGGCGAGGAACACGTACATGGTCTTGTCCATGCGCGTGGTCGCGAGGAAGACCGGGCCGGTGGAGCGGCGCCGGTAGACGAGGATCAGCAGGCCGGCGACCGCCACGAGTGCGGCGATGGACCCCATCGACGTCGCGATGAAGTGGTAGAACCCCTCGCTGACCCCGACGGCCTCGGTCCAGGTGTTCGGGATCACGAGCCCGAGGAAGTGCCCGAGCACGACGAACAGCAGCCCGAAGTGGAACAGGGGCGAGCCCCAGCGCAGCAGGCGCTTCTCGTAGAGCTCGCTGGAGCGCGTGGTCCAGCCGAACTTGTCGTACCGGTACCGCCAGATCGACCCCACGACCAGGACGGCGAAGGTCACGTAGGGCAGCACGACCCAGAGGATGATCTTGTCGGCGGAGGCGTCCGTCAGGCCCATGGCAGGTCCTTTCCGTCGTTCCCGTACCCGGCGTCCCCGTACCCGCTCAGCCCCACCAGCTCCGCGGGCGGGCCGGCCGCCACGAGGTCGGCGACGCGCTCGGCGGTGGCCGCGTCGACGGGTGGGAGGGTGAGGCTCACGGCCTCGACCGCCGCCGTCCAGGGCGAGCGCTGCGCGGCGAGCGCCGAGCGCAGCACCTCGATGCCGTCCCGGTGGGCCGTGAGCAGCGCGCCGGCGATCCGGGCGCCGTCGGGCCCGCCGCGGGCGGACAGCTCCAGGACGGTGGGCAGGTAGTCGGGCAGCTCGTCGCCGGTGGTCTCGAACCCGGCGGCGCGGTACGCCTCGACGAACCGCACGAGGGCGGCGCCGCGCTTCCGGGTGTCGCCTGCCGCGTAGTACGACAGGTACATGGCGCAGCGGCGCTTGAGGTCGAACGTCGCGACGTACCGGGCCTGCAGCGCGTCGGGGTCGCCGTCGAGCAGCGTCGTGGCGAGCCCGGAGAGGCGGTCCCGGACCGGGTCGGGCAGGCCGGCGACGGCGTCGCGCACCGTGGGCGCCGCCTCGAGCGTCGCGTCGTCCGGGTAGGCGAGCAGCACCGACGCGGCCATGTGCGCGACGGCGCGGTCCCCGTCGCCCAGCGGCACCGGCGCGAGCGGGTCGAGGCGCTTGGCGCGTACGCCCGGGCGGGGCAGGAAAGCGAGGCTCACGACCGCCCCTCCTCGCCCGCGCCGTCCTCGCCCGGCGGGAACAGGCCCGTGGGCCGGCCGTTGCCGTCCCAGTTGAGCAGGTTGACGCGCCCGGGGGTGGACGGCCCGTAGGGGGAGTCCGCCGTCTGCCGGGCGGAGAGCGCGTGGAAGTTCTCCACCGCGACGGGGGTGGGCTGGCCGGACGACGAGCCGAACGGGCCCGCGCCGCCCATGCCGGGGCCGCCCTCGAAGTCGAGCGAGCAGGCCATCTCCTCCAGCTCGCGCGCCACCTCGGTGTGCGCGGTGGGGATGACGTACCGCTCCTCGTACTTGGCGATGGCCAGCAGGCGGTACATCTCCTGGACCTGGTCGCCGGTCATGCCGACGGCCTCGGCGTTCTCCTCCGGGAACTCACGCCCCAGGTTCACCTCCCGCATCCCTGACCGCATGGCCGCGAGCCGGCGCAGCACCCGCTCGACGGGGCCGGTGTCGCCGGCGGTGAACAGGCCGGCGAGGTACTCCAGCGGGATGCGCAGCTGCGAGATGGCGGCGAACAGGGTGCGCCCGTCCTCGCCGTCGTTGCCGGAGCTGGCGACGACGTCGACCACGGGGGACAGCGGCGGGATGTACCAGACCATCGGCAGCGTCCGGTACTCCGGGTGCAGGGGGAGCGCGACCTCGTACTCCGAGATGAGCTTCCAGATCGGGGAGCGTTGCGCGGCCTCGATCCAGTCGTCGGGGATGCCCTCGCGGCGGGCGGCGGCCATGACCTCGGGGTCGTGCGGGTCCAGGAACACCTCGCGCTGTGCGGCGAGCAGGTCGTGCTCGTCCTCGATGGCGGCGGCCGCGCCGACCTTGTCCGCGTCGTAGAGGACGAGGCCGAGGTAGCGCAGGCGGCCGACGCAGGTCTCGGAGCACACGGTGGGCAGCCCGACCTCGAGGCGCGGGTAGCACAGCGTGCACTTCTCGGCCTTGCCGGTCTTGTGGTTGAAGTAGACCTTCTTGTACGGGCAGCCGGTGACGCACATGCGCCAGCCGCGGCACTGGTCCTGGTCGACGAGCACGATGCCGTCCTCGACCCGCTTGTACATCGCGCCCGACGGGCAGGAGGCGACGCAGGACGGGTTGAGGCAGTGCTCGCAGATGCGCGGCAGGTAGAACATGAACGTCTGCTCGAGCTCCTCGGCGACGTGCTCGCTCATGTGCTTGAGGATCGGGTCGTCCTGCATCGTCGCGGTGGACCCGCCGAGGTCGTCGTCCCAGTTCGCCGACCACTGGATCGACATGTCCTTGCCGGTGAGCAGCGACTTCGGCTTCGCGACCGGGGTGTGCTCGCCCTGCGGGGCGCTGAGCAGCATGTCGTACTCGTACGTCCACGGCTCGTAGTAGTCGTGGATGGAGGGCAGCTTCGGGTTGGCGAAGATCGAGGCGAGCTTCTTGGCCCGCCCGCCGGCGCGGAGCTTGAGCTTGCCGCGCTTGGTGCGCACCCAGCCGCCCTGCCAGGTCTCCTGGTCCTCGTAGGTGCGGGGGTAGCCGAGACCCGGGCGGGTCTCGACGTTGTTGAACCACACGTACTCGGTGCCGGTGCGGTTCGTCCACGCCTGCTTGCACGTCACCGAGCAGGTGTGGCACCCGATGCACTTGTCGAGGTTCATCACCATCGACATCTGCGCCATGACCTTCACTGGTACCGCACCTCCTGGCTGCGACGCCGGATGACCGTGACCTCGTCCCGTTGGTTGCCCGTGGGGCCGAGGTAGTTGAACGCGTAGGTGAGCTGCCCGTAGCCGCCCGCGAGGTGCGTGGGTTTGAGCAGGATCCGGGTCAGGGAGTTGTGGATGCCGCCGCGACGGCCGGACGTCTCGGCGAGGGGCACGTCCACCGTGCGGTCCGTGGCGTGGTGCATGTAGACCGTGCCCTCGGGCATGCGGTGGGAGACGACGGCGCGCGCGACGACGACG
This sequence comes from Isoptericola sp. QY 916, assembly GCA_026934365.1. GTDB lineage: Bacteria > Actinomycetota > Actinomycetes > Actinomycetales > Cellulomonadaceae > Isoptericola > Isoptericola nanjingensis. Next base: position 5,306 of record JADHZE010000139.1, read on the forward strand.
CCGTTGCGGTTCACCGCCTCGATCCACTCGTTGTCCGCCACGCCGATCTTCGCGGCGTCCGCGGGGCTCATCCAGACGTTGGGGCCGCCGCGCGACAGCGACAGCATGAACAGGTTGTCCTGGTACTCCGAGTGGATGGACCACTTCGAGTGCGGCGTCAGGTAGCGCACCGCGACGGCGGCATGGCCGGTGCCGCTGCCGTCGGCGCCCCCGTCGTCGAACGCGCCGGGCGTGGGGGAGTCGCCGAACAGGCGGTGCAGGTCGAGCGGCGGCCGGTACACCGGCAGCTGCTCGCCCAGCTCGATCATCCAGTCGTGGTCGAGGTAGAAGTGCTGGCGTCCGGTGAGCGTGTGCCACGGCTTGAGCCGCTCGACGTTCACCGCGAACGCCGTGTACCGGCGCCCGCCGTGCTCCGACCCGGACCACTCGGGGGAGGTGATCACCGTCGTCGGGCGCGACTGCACGTCCGGGAAGGTCACGCGCTTGGCCTGGTCGTCGGCCGCCAGGTCCGCCAGCCGCTGGCCGGTGCGCTTCTCCAGGTGCTCGAACCCCTGCACCGCGAGGCGCCCGTTCGTGGTGCCGGACAGGGCCAGGATCGTCTCGCAGGCGTGGGTGTCGCGGTCCAGTCGCGGCCGACCGGCCGCGGGGCCGGACGTGACCAGGCCGTTGACCTGCCCGAGCCTGCGCACCTCCTCGTCCGGCATGAACGCGACGCCCTTGGTGGCCATGCCCTTGGAGTCGGTGAGCGGCCCGAGCGCGGCCATGCGCGCGGCGAACGCCGGGTAGTCGCGCTGCACCACCTGCAGCCGCGGCATCGTCACGCCCGGGACCAGCTCGCGCTCCGTGACCGGTGCACCCGCGTCCGTGAGCGTGCCGTGCGGCACCGCGAGCTCGTCGGGGGAGTCGTGCAGCAGGGGCGTCGCGACCAGGTCCTCGCGCACGCCCAGGTGCTCCACCGACATCTGCGAGACCAGCCCCGCCAGCGTGTGGAACGTGTCGAAGTCGGTCTTGGTCTGCCACGGCGGGTTGATCGCCGGGTTGAACGAGTGCACGAACGGGTGCATGTCCGTGCTCGACAGGTCGTGCTTCTCGTACCAGGTGGCCGCGGGGAGCACGACGTCGGAGAACAGCGTGGTGCTCGTCATGCGGAAGTCCATCGTGACCAGCAGGTCGAGCTTGCCGCGCGGCGCCTCGTCGCGCCACGTCATCGACGCCGGACGGCGGCCCTCCGGGGCCTCGTCGGCCAGCACGGAGGCGTCCGTGCCGAGCAGGTGCTTGAGGAAGTACTCGTTGCCCTTGCCGGAGGAGCCGAGGATGTTGGCCCGCCAGATCGTCAGGACCCGGGGGAAGTTCGCCGGGTCGTCGGGGTCCTCGCAGGCGAACTTGAGCGTCCCCTTCTTCAGCTCGTCCACGACGTGCTGCTCCGGCTCCTTGCCCGCCGCGCGCGCCTCGTCCACGAGGTCCAGGGGGTTGCGGTCGAACGTCGGGTAGCTCGGCATCCAGCCGCGCTGCGCGGACTCCACCAGCGAGTCCGCCGTCGTGCGGCCCGCCAGGACCCCGGGCGCGAGGGGCGAGGCGAGCGCGTCGGCCGGCATCCCGTCGTAGCGCCACTGGTCCGTGGCCAGGTAGAACCAGCCGGTGCCGATCATCTGGCGTGGCGGGCGCACCCAGTCCAGGCCGCCCGCGTACTGCGCCCAGCCGGTGATCGGGCGGCACTTCTCCTGGCCCACGTAGTGCGCCCAGCCGCCGCCGTTGACGCCCTGGCAGCCGGTGATCGTGGTGAGCGTGAGGAAGGCGCGGTAGATCGTGTCCGAGTGGAACCAGTGGTTCGCGCCCGCGCCCATGATGATCATCGAGCGGCCGCCCGAGTCCTCGGCGTTCTGCGCGAACTCGCGGCCGATCTGCGCGGCGTCCGCCGCCCGCACACCGGTGATCTCCTCCTGCCAGGCCGGGGTGCCCGGGGCGGTCGCGTCGTCGTAGCCGGTGGGCCACTCGCCCGGAAGGTCGAGCTCCGCCCGCTCGACGCCGTACTGCGCCAGCAGCAGGTCGAACACCGTCGTCACCAGGTGCCCGCCCACGCGCCGGGTCGGCACGCCGCGCGTCAGCACGCCCTTGCCGCCGAGGTGCGCCTGCTGCGCGCCGTCTCCCGCACCGCCGTCGTCACCGTCGGGGACGACGTCGAACCGGGGCAGCAGCACCGCCGCGGTGCCCCGCTCGCCGGACGCCGCGCCGTCGGCCACCGACAGCAGCGGGTCGACGTCGCCCAGGTCGAGGTTCCACCGCCCCTCGCCCGCCTCGCCGTACCGGTCGGCGAGGGTGCCGTTCGGCGCGACGACGGCGCCGTCGGCGCCCAGCAGCAGCGTCCGGAAGCTCGGGTTCGCCGCGGTCGACGCGCCCGGCAGGACGGCGTCGTCGACGTCCGCGGCGGTGAGGAACTTGCCCGGCACGTACGCGGTGCCGCCCGACTCCGTGGCCCGCTCGTCCAGCCGCACGAGGAACGGGGCGTCCGCGTACCTCTTGAGGTAGTCGACGAACGGCGCGGTGCGCTTCTCGACGAGGAACTCCCGCAGGATCACGTGCCCCATCGCCATCGCCAGGGCCCCGTCGGTGCCCGGCTGCGGCGCCAGCCACTGGTCGGCGAACTTCGTGTTGTCCGCGTAGTCGGGGGAGACCGACACGACCTTGGTGCCGCGGTAGCGCGCCTCGGCCATGAAGTGCGCGTCCGGGGTGCGGGTCACCGGGATGTTGGAGCCCCACATCATGAGGTAGGACGAGTTCCACCAGTCCGCGGACTCCGGCACGTCCGTCTGGTCGCCGAACACCTGCGGGGAGGCGACCGGCAGGTCCGCGTACCAGTCGTAGAACGACAGCATCGTGCCGCCCAGCATCTGCACGAACCGCGCCCCGACGCCGTGCGACACCATCGACATCGCCGGGATGGGGGAGAAGCCCGCGACGCGGTCCGGCCCGTGCGCCTTGATCGTGTGCACGTGCGCCGCCGCGACGATCTCCGCCGCCTCGTCCCACGTGGCCCGCACGAGGCCGCCCTTGCCGCGCGCCCTCTTGTACGCCCGCGCCGTCTCCGGGTCGGACGTCAGCCGCTCCCACGCGAGCACCGGGTCCCCTCCGACCGCGGCCTTCGCCTCGCGGTACGCCCGCAGCAGGACGCCGCGCACGTAGGGGTAGCGCACCCGCGTGGGCGAGTAGGTGTACCAGGAGAACGCGGCGCCGCGGGGGCAGCCGCGCGGCTCGTACTCGGGGGAGTCCGGGCCCACTGACGGGTAGTCGGTCTGCTGCGTCTCCCACGTGATGATGCCGTCCTTGACGTACACCTTCCACGAGCACGAGCCCGTGCAGTTCACGCCGTGCGTCGAGCGCACCACCTTGTCGTGCGACCACCGGTCCCGGTAGAAGACGTCACCCTCGCGCCCGCCCTTGAGGAACAGCTGGCGCAGGTCCTCCGACACGTCCCCCTTGCGCAGGTGCTTGCCGAGCCGCAGCAGGGCGTCGGCGGCCCCGGTCGGCGGTGCCGCCCCGAGGTCAGCGGTGACGGGCGGGCGGGTGGTCGACATGCGCACTCCTGGGGCTGGGGAACCGTAGAGTCACTGCTTCGCATCATGGGCCCGGACCTGCGACAGCGCATGTCGGGCAGGGGAGCCGGCGGGAGCGCCCGTCGGCGGCGTCGGAGCCGGGTTCCGTCCGCTGCTCCGCGGACGACCGGGCACGCCGGGACCTCACAGGGCTGCCCCAGAGTCTGTGCGTTCGTGCTCACGCGCATTTCACGGCCCGACGCCGGGCGTCGAAACACCGCCTTCCTAGCGTCGGACCTACCGGCCCGACGACGCGCCGGTGGTTCCAGACCACCGCCCGGCGTCGTCGGGCCCGCGCACAGGAGGACACGCGATGGCCGCACCGACCACCGTGACAACGCCGGCCCGACCCGACGCGCGTCCGGGGGCGATCGACCGCCCCGGCCGCTGGATCGACCGGTGGGAGCCGGAGAACCCGGCGTTCTGGGCGGGCGGCGGCCGCCGCGTCGCGCGGCGCAACCTCGTGATCTCGGTGTTCGCCGAGTTCCTCGGGTTCTGCGTGTGGGCGCTCTGGTCGATCGTCGTGCCGCAGCTCCCGGCCGCCGGCTTCGCCTTCTCGACCGACCAGATGTTCTGGCTCATCGCGGTGCCGTCGCTCGTGGGCGCCACGCTCCGTATCCCGTACACCCTCGCGGTGCCGGTCTTCGGCGGGCGCAACTGGACGATGGTGTCGGCGGGGCTGCTGCTGATCCCGACCCTGACCATGGCTTTCGTCGTCCAGCGCCCGGACACCTCGTTCGGCGTCATGCTCGCCGTGGCCGCGCTCGCCGGGTTCGGCGGCGGCAACTTCGCCTCCTCGATGGCGAACATCTCCTTCTTCTTCCCCGAGAAGGAGAAGGGTGCGGCCCTCGGCTGGAACGCGGCGGGCGGGAACATCGGCACCGCGGCCGTGCAGCTCGCGGTGCCGCTGGTCATCACCGCGGGCGCCGGGGTCGCGCTTCAGCGGGCCGGGCTGATGTTCGTCCCGTTCGTGGTGCTGGCCGTGATCCTCGCCTGGCGGTTCATGGACAACCTGTCGGCCGCGAAGGCCGACCCGCGCACGTTCGTCGTCGCGGTGAAGGAGCCGCACACCTGGATCATCTCGTTCCTCTACATCGGCACGTTCGGGTCGTTCATCGGCTTCTCCGGCGCGTTCCCGACGCTGCTCGCGGGGCAGTTCCCCGAGGTGTCGCTGTCCCTGGCGTTCCTCGGCGCGCTCGTGGGGTCGGTCACCCGCCCCCTGGGCGGCATCCTGGCCGACCGTGTGGGCGGCGCCGTCGTGACGGTGTGCTGCTACGCCATGATGATCGTCGGGGCGCTCGGCGCGATCTCCGCGCTCGGCAGCCACAGCTTCGGCCTCTTCTTCGCCTCGTTCCTCGTGCTCTTCGTGGCCACGGGCGTGGGCAACGGGTCGGTCTACCGGATGATCCCGGCCGCCTTCCGGGTGGCGGGCGCCGGCCGTGACCTGGCGGCGACGGCGAAGGCCGCCGCCGGCTGCATCGGCATCGCGGGCGCGGTCGGCGCCTTCGGCGGGTTCCTCATCCCGCGGGGGTTCGCGATGTCGACGTCGATGACGGGCTCGCTGGTCGCCGCGCTGTGGGTGTTCGTGGGGGCGTACGCGGTGATGGCCGTCGTCACCTGGGCGGTGTACGCGCGGCGCGGCACCGCGATGCGGGCGGCGCGCGTATGACGCCGTCGGGGGCCGCGGTCGCCACCCACTGCCCGTACTGCGCCCTGCAGTGCGGCATGGAGCTCGCGCCCGCCGGCGCCCCCGGGCCCGCGTCGGAGGGTCGGGCGACGCTGCCCGTGACGGTGACGCCGCGGCAGTTCCCCACGAACGGCGGCGGGCTCTGCCAGAAGGGGTGGACCAGCGCGACGGTGCTGCGCGCGAGCGACCGGCTCACGACTCCGCTGGTCCGCGGGGCCGACGGCGCGCTCGCCCCCGCGTCGTGGGAGGCCGCCCTCGACCTCGTCGCCGGGCGGCTCGCGGTGCTGGCCGCCGAGCACGGGCCGCAGACCGTGGCGGTGTTCGGCGGCGGTGGGCTGACGAACGAGAAGGCGTACGCCCTCGGCAAGTTCGCCCGCACCGTGCTGCGCACGCCGTTCATCGACTACAACGGCCGGTTCTGCATGTCGTCCGCCGCCGCGGCGGGCAACCGGGCGTTCGGCCTGGACCGCGGGCTGCCGTTCCCGGTGACCGACCTGGCCGGGGCCGGCGCGATCCTGCTGCTGGGCTCCAACGTGGCCGAGACGATGCCGCCGTTCGTGCAGCACCTCGCCGGCGCGCGCGCCGCGGGCGGGCTCGTCGTCGTCGACCCGCGACGGTCCGCCACGGCGCGGCTCGCCGGGCCGGGCGAGGGCGTGCACCTGCAGCCCGTCCCGGGCACGGACCTCGTGGTGCTGCTGGCGCTGCTGCACGTGCTGGTGGCCGAGCGCCTCGTGGACCGGGAGTACGTGGCGGAGCGCACCGCGGGGTTCGACGACGTCGCGCGGTCGGCCGCGGCCTGGTGGCCGGAGCGCGCGGAGACGGTGTGCGGCGTCCCCGCCGAGGAGCTGCGCCGGGTGGCCCGCCTGCTGGCCGCGGCGTCGCCGTCGCGCGGGGGGCGCGGGGCGTACGTGCTCACCGGGCGCGGCGTCGAGCAGTCGGCGCAGGG
>JADHZE010000014.1 GCA_026934365.1 Isoptericola sp. QY 916
CACCGCCACGACCGACGCCGGGCCGAGCCCGGCCGACGACACCGACGCGGTCCTCGCCGGCCGCCGGCCGCTGCGCCTCGCCGCGAGCCGCAGCCGTCCACCGCAGTTCGTGCAGGACCTCGCCGCCCGCGACGACGTCGAGCTCGTGCCCATGGGGTCGGCCGGCGTCAAGGTCGTGTCCGTCGTGGACGGCACCGTCGACGCGTACGTGCACGCAGGCGGTCAGTACGAGTGGGACTCGGCGGCGCCCGTCGCGGTCGCGCTCGCCGCGGGCCTCGTGTGCACCCGACTGGACGGCACCCCCCTCGAGTACAACCGCCAGGACCCCTGGCTCCCCGATCTCTTCGTCAGCCACCCGGCCGTGGCGGCGCACCTGCGTGCGGCGCTGACGGAGGTCGGGGTCGACATCAAGGAAGGTGCCCAGCCGTGACGTCCCACGTCCTGAGCCAGCTCCGCAGCCTCGAAGCGGAGAGCATCCACATCTTTCGCGAGGTGGTCGCGGAGATGCAGCGCCCCTGTCTGCTCTTCTCGGGCGGCAAGGACTCGATCGTCATGCTCCACCTGGCCGCCAAGGCGTTCGCCCCGGCGCGGATCCCGTTCCCGATCATGCACGTGGACACCGGCCTGAACTTCCCGTCCGTGCTCGCCACGCGCGACCGCTGGGTCGAGCGGCTCGGCATCCAGCTCGTCGTCGCCTCCGTGCCGGAGGCCATCGAGCGCGGGCTGGTGCAGGAGGAGCCCAACGGCTCCCGCAACCGCATCCAGACCCCGGTGCTGCTCGAGGCGGCGGAGAAGAACGGCTTCGACGCGCTGTTCGGCGGCGGGCGCCGCGACGAGGAGAAGGCGCGCGCCAAGGAGCGCGTGTTCTCCTTCCGCGACGACTTCGGCCAGTGGGACCCCAAGAACCAGCGGCCCGAGATCTGGGACCTGTACAACGGCCGCGTCCACCAGGGCGAGTCGATCCGCGTGTTCCCGCTGTCCAACTGGACCGAGCTGGACATCTGGGCCTACATCGAGGCCGAGGACATCGATCTGCCCGACCTGTACTTCGCGGCCGAGCGCGAGGTCGTGGACCGGGGCGGCATGCTGTTCGCGGTCAACGAGTTCACGCCGCTCAAGGACGGCGAGACCGCCGAGGTGCGGTCCGTCCGCTACCGCACGGTGGGGGACGCGAACCTCACCGCCGCCGTCGCGTCGACGGCGGCGACCCGTGCCGAGATCGTCGAGGAGGTCGCCGCCGTGCGCCTCACCGAGCGTGGCGCCACCCGTGGCGACGACAAGGTGAGCGAGGCCGCGATGGAGGACCGCAAGCGAGAGGGCTACTTCTAAGCCATGACCACCGAGACCTTGACCGAGACCGCCTCCCAGGCGATCGACACGTCGGCCGACCTGCTGCGCTTCGCGACCGCGGGCTCCGTGGACGACGGCAAGAGCACCCTCATCGGGCGCCTGCTGTTCGACTCCAAGACGATCTTCGAGGACCAGCTCGAGTCGGTGGAGCAGGTGAGCAAGGACCGCGGCAACGACTACACCGACCTGGCGCTGCTCACCGACGGCCTGCGCGCCGAGCGCGAGCAGGGCATCACGATCGACGTCGCGTACCGCTACTTCGCCACGCCGAAGCGCAAGTTCATCATCGCGGACACCCCGGGGCACATCCAGTACACCCGGAACATGGTGACCGGGGCGTCCACGGCGGACGTCGCGATCATCCTCGTGGACGCGCGCAAGGGCGTCATCGAGCAGAGCCGCCGGCACACGTTCCTCGCCACCCTGCTGGGTGTCCCGCACATCGTGGTGTGCGTGAACAAGATGGACCTCGTCGACTACTCCGAGGAGGTCTTCGAGGGCATCCGGCGCGACTTCACGGACTTCGCCTCGCGCCTGCGGGTGCCGGACCTCACGTTCATCCCGATCTCGGCGCTCGTCGGCGACAACGTGGTGAACCGCAGCGAGAACACCCCCTGGTTCGACGGGCGCCCGCTGCTCAGCCACCTCGAGTCCCTGCACGTGGCGAGCGACCGCAACCTGCAGGACGTGCGGTTCCCCGTGCAGTACGTGATCCGGCCCCAGTCGCACGACGCGCGCGACTACCGCGGGTACGCGGGCACCGTGGCCGGCGGGGTGCTCAAGAAGGGCGACAAGGTCCGGGTCCTGCCCTCCGGGCTCGAGACCACGATCGAGGGGATCGACACCGCCGACGGCCCGGTCAACGAGGCCTTCCCGCCCATGTCCGTCACGGTGCGCCTCGCGGACGATATCGACATCTCGCGCGGGGACATGATCTGCCGCCCGAACAACTCGCCCGCCGCGCTGCAGGACATCGACGCCCAGATCTGCTGGATGGACGAGACGGCGCCGCTGGTGCAGGGCAAGAAGTACGCGATCAAGCACACCACCCGGTGGGCGCGCGCCATGGTGAAGGACGTCAAGTACCGCGTCGACGTCAACACGCTGCACCGCGACGAGGACGCGACCGAGATCCGGCTCAACGAGATCGGCCGCATCCAGCTGCGGGTCACGCAGCCGCTGTTCGTCGACCCCTACCGCCAGAACCGGCGGACGGGCGCGTTCATCCTGGTCGACGAGGCCACCAACAAGACCGTGGCGGCGGGGATGGTCGGGACCCTTCCGCACACCGCCTGAGGACGAGGTGATCGACATGGCCGTGACCGGGACCGCCCCGCTGACGGCGGAGCACGCGACCGCTCCCAACACCTGGGTGCTGCCGGAGCACAAGGTCCTGTTCACGCACCTGGCGAAGAACGCGTGCACGAGCCTGAAGTGGCTCGTCGCGGAGCTCAGCGGGCAGGACCCGGAGCAGTTCACCAGCGTGCTGAGCTGCGAGGCGACCCCGCGCATGATGATCCACCACCGTCGGCTCTGGCACGACGTGCGCTCGCTCAAGCAGCTCGAGCCGGCCGAGCGGGCGGAGATCTCCCCGGCGAACGGCTGGTTCGTCTTCGCGGTCGTGCGCGACCCGCGCCTGCGGGCGTTCTCGGCGTGGCAGTCCAAGTTCCTCGTGGGCGACCCCGTCTACACGGGTCGGAAGTTCGCCGGGGCCGAGTGGCTGCCGGGCGCGCCGGGCTCCGTCGAGGACGTGGTCCGCGACTTCGCGCGGTTCGTCGAGGTGCTGCGCGACCCCCGCGGCCCGGTCCGCGACACGCACTTCGCGCCCCAGACGACGCGGCTGCACGAGGACACGATCCCGTACTCGCGCATCTACGACATCAGCGAGATCCCCACGCTGCTGGGCGACCTGAGCGCCCACCTCGACGACGTCGGGCGCCCGCACGAGGTGTCCCTCGGCAGGGAGAACGACACCCCGCTCCGGGCGGCGTCCGAGGTGTTCGGGGGCGGCGTGCGCGAGGCGCTCGAGGAGATCTACGGCGCCGACCTCGCCCGGTTCGGCGACCGGTGGGACTTCGACCCCGTGATGCAGCAGCCCGCGCAGTGGTCGGCGTCGGACTTCCGCGACATCGCCGCCCGACGGAACCTCGGCGAGCGGATCACCACGCTGTACGGCATCGCCAAGGACGAGCGCGCAGCGATCAAGGACCTGAAGCAGGAGAAGGCCGGGCTGGTCCGCGCCAACAGGGACCTGGAGCAGAACCTCGCGCAGGCGACGAGGACGCCGCTGAGGCGCGCCGCCTCCAAGGCGAGGCGGATGATGACGCGCTCCGGCGACTAGCCGTGCGGGGCGCTCGACGGGGCCCGTGGACGACCTAGAATGTCGTGGCCGCCGCGGTGTGTCCGCGGGTATTCGTGGGGAGTTTCGATGGTTCGACTGGAGCGCAGGTGCGACGCACCGTCGTCCCCCCGCACGTGCAGGCCTGCGCTCGTCGTCCCCGCGGCGCGATGGCGGTGAGGCGAGGAGGGCTGCTCCGCCGATGGGCCCGTCGAACGGCACGTGCGCTGCGCCCGGCCGGGGTGGTCGGGCCGGACAAGACGTCCCTCGAGGTGGGCATCCGCGACGGTGAGGTCGTCGTCGAGGGGACCTCGGCGCGCCCCGGGTGGACGGTCGGCGAGGTGTCCGCGGTCCTTCGCGACAGCGGGGCCGAGGTCCGGGTGCCGGCGAGCGGGCGCGAGACGTTCTCGGCGCGGCTGTCGCTGGACGAGCTGCGTCGGCGCTCCGTGCCCGGGGACGACGTCGCCGACCTGTGGATGCACCTGGTGCCGGCCCAGGGTGGCGCGGCCCCGGACCGGGGCGCCGCCCAGGCACCCGCGCCCGTCCGCCTCGGCAACTTCCGGTCGACGACGCGGGTCGACGTCGCGCGGTCGTCCGGGGCCGCCGCGGCCGACGACCGCCTCGCCGTGACGCAGAACGGCAACCTCAGCGTGCTCCTGGGGGGCGCCCCCGCACGCAAGTTCCTGATCGACGTGGACGAGCTGCGCCTGGGCGCCGACGGCGTGGCGCTGCGGCTGCGGGTCCGCGGGCCCGACCGAGGCGCACGCAGGGCCCGCCTCGTGGCGGTCTCCCGCGAGACCGGGCGGCGATACGACGTCGACGTGCCCCTCGCGGCGATGCCCGACGAGTCCCGTCGGGACCGAGGGCGGTTCGTCCACCGCGGATCCGTCGCCCTGCCGGTGTCCGTGCTCGTGGCGCGCCTCGACCCGCGGGACGAGACGCTGGACCTCAGCATCGAGGTCGAGGACCAGGAGGGCCGGGTCCAGACCCGCCGCGTCGGCACGAGGGCGCACCAGGTCGTGCTGCGGCCCGGCCGGGCCGTCGTCGGGGGCGTCGTCACGCAGCTGCTTCCCTACGAGACCTTCCGCGGCGCCAACGTGTCGGTGCGCGTCGAGCGGATGTCGCCGGAGGTCTTCGCCTCCCTGCGGCGGTGGACCCGTCTCGCCTGGCTCCTTCCGCTGGTCCGGCCGTTCCTCGGGATCTGGCTCGTCGGGGAGCTGCCGTACAAGGCGCAGGACAACGGCTACCACCTGTTCCGGTGGCTCCGCGAGCACGAGCCGCGGCGACGCGCCTACTACGTCGTCGCCGAGGACGCACCCGACCGCGCCAGGCTCGACGGCCTCGGCAACGTCGTCCTCCACGGCTCGCGCGAGCACGTCCGGGTGGCGTTCCTGGCGTCGCGGCTCGCCGGGACGCACCACGCCGAGTACCTCCTGCCGTCGCGGCACCCGGCCGTCGTCGCCCGGGTGCGGGCCGTGCGGGTCTTCCTGCGCCACGGGATCTCCGGCACCAAGAACATGACGGCCAACTACGGGCGCTTCGCCCCGGGCTTCGCCACGGATCGCTTCCATGTCAGCTCGGACCGCGAGTACCGGGTCGCCGTCGACGCGTTCGGGTACCGGCCCGCGCAGGTGCGGGTGACGGGGCTGCCGCGGTTCGACCAGCTGCTCGCCCCCCTGGACCGGGACCCGGGGGGCCTGCTCGTCATCCCGACCTGGCGCGAGTGGCTGGGGAACCGCGACCGGTTCCTGGACAGCGAGTACCGCGCGCGGTGGCAGGAGTTCCTCGGCCACCCGCGCCTGGCGCAGGCGATGCGCGACGGCCTCCGCGTGACGTTCATCCTCCACCCGAACATGCGGCACTACGTCGACCTGTTCGACGTGGACGGCGTCCGCGTGCTGCAGCAGGGGGCGGTCGACGTGCAGACGCTCCTGCGGGAGCACGCCTGCCTCGTCACCGACTACTCGTCCGTGGCCTTCGACTTCGCGCTGCAGCGGAGACCGGTCCTCTACTTCCAGTTCGACCAGGAGCGGTTCTTCGGGGACCAGGGGTCGTTCCTCGACCTGGACGCGGACCTCCCGGGGAGGATCGTCACCGACGTCGACCGGCTGGTCGAGGAGGTCGAGGCGACGGCTGCCGCCGGCTTCGCGATGTCGGAGGAGCACTGGGCCCGCGCGCAGCGGTCGGTCCGCTACCACGACCGCCACAACTGCGAGCGGGTGGCTCGCTCGGTCCGCACGGCCGGTGGCGTCCGTGTCCTGTGGTGGCGATGGGTGGACCGGCGGAGGGGCGTCCGGCAGACTTCGGGAGGCGGTGGGGCGTCGTGAACCGTGGAGGAAGGGAGCCGGAGCGGCCCGTGGACGACGTGCAGGTGAGCGACGTGGATGCGCCGAGACCGACGATGGCGCTCGTCTTCATCGTCAGTGAGAGCCGGGCGGGGATCCTCGCGCCTGCTCTGGCAGCGCTCCGGAAGATGCCCCGCTTCCGCCGTGCCCCGATCGCGGTCGTGCACGACCCCGGCACGGACGTCAGCAAGGCGGTCTCTCGCCACGAGGCCGCCGCCGTGGAGTCGGCGTCGAACCTGAGCCGGGACCACAACGACGCGGCGTGCGACTGGCTGGTGTCCTCGGGTGCCCTCTACGGCACCGTCGCGACCCTCCCGCGACCCGACAAGCTCGACGAGTGGTCCCGGCGTCTGTGGCAGGAGGTCAAGCGGCTGGACCAGCTGTCCCTCACCAGCCCGATGCCGCTGCTGCTCTGGACGGACCACGGGACGAAGCTGAGCGTGGCCCGGTACGTCCACCGGATGCTCGCGGAGCACGACGTGACGCGGGGTTCGCTGCTCGCCGACTTCCTGGGGCGCCTCGCGCTGTCCGCGGCGACCCCGTGGCTCGAGGCGGTGGACCCGGGCGACGGCGACATCGAGATCCTGGGGTTCCTCTCCGTGGCGTTCTTCCCGGAGATGCCCGAGCCGCCCTGGCGGTACCGCCTCGCGCTGACCGGCCCGTCGGGTGACGTCGCCCGGTCGGGGCCGGTACCGCTGTCCCCGCGGGTCGGCAACCGCGGCGACGCGCAATGGGCGGGCCTGCGGACCCGGATCCCGCTCCTGGGCGCAGGGAACGGCCACCGGCGCTTCGTCGTCGAGCTGGACACCGAGGTGCCCGAACTGCGGTTGCGCCGCAACCTCCGGCCGCGCGTGGGCGCGCTGATCAGCGCGCGGACGGTCGGCACGCATGCCGAGGTGGTCGATGCCTCCGGGCAGGCACGAACGACCACCGTCAGGTACCTCCTGCACACCGTCGGCGACGGAGCCGCGGCATTCCTCACCACCCAGGTCGGATCCGGGCTGAGGGCCCGCCTGCGCTGGGCCGGCATGCTGCTCAAGAAGGACGCGGGGTTCATCGCCCGGGGGTCGGCAGGCCGCCGGATGCGGTGGCTCCGCTTCCTCCGGCTCGTGACCCGGCCGTTCTTCGCGGGGCGTGAGATCTGGCTGGTCGGTGAGCGGAAGGACACCGCGCAGGACAACGGCGTCCACCTGTTCCGGCACCTCCGTGAGTCGAACCGTCGGCGCCGGGCCTACTACGTCATCGACCGGTCGAGCCCCCAGTCCGACCGCGTGGCCCCGTACGGGCACGTCGTCGCCCACTCGTCGTGGAAGCACCAGCTGCTCCTGCTGCACGCCACCGTCCTGGCCAACGCCTACTCGATCGCCTACCTGGTGCCGGACGGGTGGGACGTGAAGGACTACACGCGCCACATCGTCTGGCGGGTCGGGGCCCTGCGCGTGTATCTCAAGCACGGCGTCCACCTCAGCCCGAACGCGGTGAAGCGCGGCATGACGGGGTACGACGTCTGCCTGACCGTCATGCCGCGGGAGACGGAGGCGTTGCGCGCCGCGTCGGGGTACGACCGCCAGCTCGTCGAGGCGGGGATGCCGCGGTACGACGCGCTGGTGCCCACCTCGGCCAGCAGGACCGTCCTCTTCATGCCGACCTGGCGGAACTACCTCGCGACGACGGTGCTCAAGGGCTCGCAGGACGGCGATGTCCCCTACGAGGGGTCGACCTACCAGCGGTTCATGTCGGGTCTGCTGGAGAGTCGGCGACTGCACGAGATGCTGGAGCGGTACGACTACCGGCTGACCTTCGTGCCCCACTACAACATGGCGTCCAGGTTCGTGGGTGCCCCCGTGGCGGGAGAGCGCATCGAGATCGCCGACACGGACGCCGTGTCGTTCCAGGAGCTGATCGGTGGCTGCGACGCCTTCGTCACGGACTACTCGTCGGTGCACTTCGACGTGGCGTACCTGGGAACGCCGATCGTGTACGCGCGCTTCGACGAGGAGGAGTTCGAGAGCAAGCACTCGTCGCCCACGTGGTTCGACTACGACCGGGACGGTTTCGGCCCGGTCGTGCGGACCCTCGACGACACGCTCGACGCCGTCGAGAGCCTGCTCGAGCGGGACTGCCGGCCCGATCCCGTCTACACGGCACGCATCGACGCGGCGTTCCCGCGGCGGGACCGGCAGAATTGTGCACGGACCGTCGCGGCGATCGAGGAACGGATCCCCGAGCGGCCGCTGTGACCATGGCGGTCTGCGCCCCATCATCCCTGTCGACCGAGTTCGAGGAGCAATCGTGCCCCAGCTCTCGAGGACCAACGTCCTCACGTCTCTGACCGCGCTGGCCGGCGTGGTCGCCGCCGTCGGCTTCGCGGCCTCCAGCACCGAGCTGGGCGGGGCCGCGCTCGGCGTGGCCGCCGTCCTCGGGGCTGGCCTGGTCCACAGCGTCGGCCGCACCCTGGCCGCGCGGATCGACGAGGGCACCGCACGGCTGGCGGCCAAGGCCGACCTCGTCCTGGCGGGTCAGAAGAAGAGCGACCGGGCCGCCGCCGCGCACGCGGAGCACGCCGACGCGATGGCGCGGCGCGTCGTCGCCGACGTCGGCGCCGTCCGGCTGGAGGCCACCGAGCGCGAGGCCGGCGCCACCAGCTGACCTACGGCGATCCGGTCGGGCTCGACGACGGGGCCGCCAGGCCCAGTGCGTCGACGACGCGTCGCCCGGAGTCCGCGAACCGCTCGTCCGCCCACCGCCATCCACGGCGCGACCGCTCGCGGAAGGCGGCCTCGTCGGCCCGCAGCCGTCCGACGAGGCCGGGGACCTCGTCGGGTGCGCACGTCAGCACGGCGTCGCCGAAGTGCGGGGCGAGCTCTGGCGAGACGACCGGCACACAGCCCTCGGCGAGCGCCTCCTCCACCGTGCGCAGCGCCTCGGCCGTCACCGCTCGGGGGAAGGCGACGACGACGTCGACCTGGTGCAGCAGCTGCCGTGCGGTGACCTCGCCCGTCTCGTAGACGAGCCACTCGGCCGGGACCGCGGGGAGGGCCCCGGCGAGGACGCGGCGGCTCCCGAGAAGGCGGACGTCGACCGTGCCGTCGGCCGGGAAGACCTCTCGCAGACGGGCGGCGCCGTCGGGCAGCGCGGACGGCTCGCCGCCGAAGATCCAGCCGACGACCGGCCGGTCGTTCCTGAACCGGCGCGGCAGCGTCCCGGGCCACCGCGGCACGTCGAGGACCCGCGGGTACGCATGCGCGGGATCGTCCGGGGCGATCCACTCCGGGGCGACGCCGAAGAGCGTCTCGACGTTCCGCTCGCAGTCCTCGGCGACCCAGCGGACGCCGGGACCGCCGGCCGCGCGCGACCCCGCGTCCGCGACGACCACCACGCGGTCCGTGCTCAGGGCCACCGGGCGCGACGTGGGGAACTCGAGGACGTCGGGCTGCCGGACGACGATCGTCGGCACGTGGTCCTGCTCCTCGAGGGACACGAACGTGAGCGTCCGGTCGGCGAGGGCGCGGCGCGCGGCGAGGGACAGCGGCGCTCGACGGGGCGCCTCGCTGAACGCGCTGCGCACGTGGACGAGACCTACGCGCAGGCCGGTGCGCGCGAGGGCCGCCATCTCGGCGAGCGCGGTGCGCTGGGTGGCGCCGTCCATCGTCCAGTCGGCGACGAAGGCGACGTCGACCCCCTGCTCAGGGAGCCCGACGTCCCGCAGGAACGGGCGCGGCGCCGTCAGCGGGCGCTGCGTGACGTCCGCGGGGATCCGCGGGCTCGCCCCGGCCTCGATCTGCCGGTGCCAGTGGATCGTCGCAGCCCGGTACTCGACGCGCGTGGGATGCATCCAGCCGGGCCGGACGTCGTTGCGGGAGAGCGAGTCCACCTGGAGCCGCACGAAGGCCAAGGGCTCCTGCAGCTGCAGGCGGCGGCCGGGGAACACCGCCTCCAGCCGCAGGTCGAACTCCGTGTCGGCGCTCTTGCGCACCCAGTCGAAGCGGCCGACCGTGTCGAGGACGGAGCGCCGGAACAGGTGCGACGAGGCGTTGGCGTGGACCGGGTCGTTCCCCAGGCGCTGGAAGACGAGGTCGTCGTCGCACCGCAGGGAGCGGCTGAGCGTCCTCAGGAGGGACGGGTCCTCGAGGAGCGGGCGGACCTGTCGCTCGAGCCGCTCGGGATGCGACCAGTCGTCGGTGTCCTGGAACGTGACGAACTCTCCGCGGGCCTCCTCCAGCGCGCGGTTGCGCGCAGCGTAGGTGCCCCGGTTGACCGGCTGACGCAGGACGCGCACCCGGGGGTCCAGGCCCTGGAGCTGCGCGAAGACGGCCTCGAACTCGTCGCCGGAGGCGTCGTCGACGACGAGCAGCTCCCAGTCCTGCCATGTCTGCTGCACGACGGAGCGCACCGCGGTGATCGACTCCGGTCCGGGCCGGTAGGCCGGCATCACCACGGTGATCAGCGGGCCCGGCCCCGCCGTCCGGGTCGTTCCGGGCTGCAGGCGGTCGAAGGGGGTGGCGCCCTCCGGCGTCAGCCCGACCGGGTCGATCCCGAAGGCCCGGAGGTTGTCGTTGAGCTCGGCGAGCCACGACTCCGACGCGACGCCGTGCTCCTCGCCGTGGAGGTCGAGCCGGAAGAACGCCCGCGTCCCGGCGTCGAGAGACGACAGCAGGGCCGCGTCGCGACGCAAGGTGTCGTGCTCGCCGTGAGCCCACAGGAGCTGGGCGAGGGCGCGCCGGTCGGGGACGGACCAGCGGCGGACGGGGACGCGCCGTCGAGCGGCGGCGAAGAGGGCCAGCGCGTGCGGCACGTCGTCCTCGGTCGCCTGCTGGTGCCCGACCATCCGGGCGAGCGAGCAGAGCAGCTCACCGGTCCGTCCGGCCTCCGTGCCGAGGAGGTCGGACGAGGGGTCGAGAGCCGCCCCGACGACCGCGGCGTAGTCGACGTGCGGGTCGATCATCCGCGCGACGATCTCCCGGGCGGTGGGCGCCTGCATGTCGAGCGCCAGGGAGGTGACGCGGCCACCTGAGGCCCCGAGGCCCTCGGCGTGCCGTGCCGCGGCGAGCACGACGTCGGGGTGCGTGACGAACGTCGTGGAACCCGCGCCCCCGGGTGCGCCGTGCTCGGTCCGCCGGCTCACGACGCGCGGGCCTCCTCGATCACGGGGGTCAGGCGTCGTTCGAGGATCGGGGTCGTGGACTTCACGTAGGTGCGGGAGAGGTGCGAACCCTGCCGGTAGGCGAGGATGTCACCGATCACCGGCGGGCAGACGTCGGTGCAGACCAGGTCGTTCATGTTGACGACGTCGACCGACGGCAGGAGGTCGGCGGTCGCCAGCATCGCCGGGGTGCCGCTCTTGTCGAGCCCGGCCTCCTTGGAGAAGGCGCAGCTGGACAGGGAGTCCATGTACTCGGCGACGCACTTGTAGACCTCGCCGTCGCCGGCCGGGAGATCGACCGGGTCGGGGTTGTCCGCGATCGCGATCACGTCGATCCCGGCGTCCTCGAGCGTCTTCCACGTGGACTCGAGGGCCTCGACCATCGCGTCCTGCGTCCGCTCGCCCGCGCTGTCGTAGGAGTAGCTCGTGGTCTGCGAGACCATGACGGCGTCGGGCTTCTCGTCGAGCACCATCTGCAGCAGGGCCTCGTTGTACTGCGTGCAGCTCACGTAGGGGTCGCCCTGCCCGTCGTTGATCTGCGCGCTCGAGAAGCCGCACGCGCTCTTGGTGGCGACGTCGAGCTTCCAGCCGTGGTCCTTCGCGATCGGGTCGAGCGCGTCGATCCACTGGAGGGCCTTGGAGTCGCCGAGGAGCATCAGGTGCGTCTTGCCCTCCCGGTCGCCGTAGGCGCAGGGCTTGGGGACGGCGACCTTCTGGTCCACCTGGCAGCCGCGGTCGTAGGCGTCGGGCTTGTCGGCGGCGGCGTCCTGGGGGAGCGGGGTGAAGCTCTCGACCGTGTCGGGGTTCGGGATCCCGGTGGCCTCGCCGTCCTTCATCTCGAGGCTCTGCGCGCCCTTGCCCTCGACACTGGCGTTCGCCGGGGCGCTCGTGGGGGTGCCGCTCATGAGGAGGAGCCCGGCGATCACGGTGAGGGCGGTCAGGTTGAGCCCGACCGAAAGGGTCATCCGGGGCGACCAGCGCTCCTGGGCGATCCGCCGCACGGGGTTCTCGACGAGCTTGTACGACAGCCACGCGGGGATGACGGCGAGCACCACGATGAGCAGCCCGCGCTTCTGGCCGAGCTCGCCCCACACCCAGGTGGCGGCGATGAGCAGCGGCCAGTGCCAGAGGTACAGCGAGTAGGACAGGCCGCCGAGCCACACCATGAGCTTGTTGCCGAGGAACCCGGGGGCCGAGCTGCTCGCCCCGGCGATGATCACTGCCGCGGTGCCGAGGACCGGGACGAGCGCGAGGGAGCCGGGCCAGACGGCCGTCTCGTCGAGGAGCAGCGCGCCGGCGACGATGGCCGCGATACCGCCCCAGCCGAGGACCAGAGCGACGGCTCGAGGCAGGCGGGGCCAGATCGCGACGCCGACGGCCACGAGACCGCCGATCCCGAGCTCCCAGAGCCGGGTCGTGGTCACGAAGAACGCGTTGGCCGGGCTCGAGGTGGACATCATGACGGACCAGAGGAACGACGGGACCACGATCAGGCACAGGCCGGCGGCCATCACGATCCGCGCGGGCCAGTGGAACCGCCGCGCCAGGAAAGCCACGACGACGAGCAGGAGCGGCCAGACGATGTAGAACTGCTCCTCGACGGACAGCGACCAGAAGTGCTGCACCGGCGAGACGCTGACGCCCTCCGCCAGGTAGTCGACGGCGCGACCTGCGAGACGCCAGTTCTCCACGTAGGCGGCGGCCGCGACGATGTCGCCGCCGAAGACCCGGCGGTCGACGATGCTGCCCACGAAGAACACCAGGGCGGCGGTGACGGCCAGGACGAGCGCCGCGGCGGGCAGGAGCCGTCGTGCTCGGCGGGCGTAGAAGCGGATCATGGACACCCGGCCGCTCCGCTCCAGCTCGCGCACGAGCTGGCCCGTGATGAGGAATCCGGAGATGACGAAGAAGACGTCCACGCCGATGAAGCCGCCGGGGATGAAGACGATCCCGGCGTGATAGAGCAGCACGCTCCCGATCGCGATCGCGCGGAGTCCCTCCACGTCGGGGCGGAAGCGCGTGGCGCGCGGAGCAGCGCCGGAGGTCTCGGCGGAGGCCGAGACGTCCGGGACGGCGCGCGAGTCGACGGTCATTCGAAGGCTTTCGTGCAGGGGGCGGGCGGGCAGCCGAGGTTACTCATAGGTCAGCACCTCGGAGACATCGTTCCTGTATTCGGCGCGCCGGAGGCGGGGCAGATCCTCGAGCCAGTGCTCGATCGCCTTCCTCTCGTCATCGCGGTGCACGTCGTCGACCAGGACGTGAGAGTCGGGGAGCAGCGCCCCGTGCAGCACGGGGAGCGCGGGATAGCGGGCGAGCGGGCCGGTCGCCTCGGGCGGTCCGTCGACGACGAGCAGGTCGATCGCCCCGAGGGTCGCGGGGTCGACGTCGTACCAGGGGAACTCGCCACGCGGGGTCGACGTCGTCACCAGAGGTGCGTGACGGACCTCGGCCACCTCGGACAGCCCGTGCCGCTCGAGGGACGACCTGGTTCGCGCGGCGTACCCCTCCAGGTGGTCGAGCGCGGTGACCCGGCCGCGGCCGTTCTGGCGCAGGGCCATGGCGATCCAGAAGGTGGAGGTGCCGCTCCCGCACTCGACGACGTGCTCGGGACGCCGACGCTCGATCTCGTCGACGAGCCAGACGAGCGCGGTCGGATCGAGGGCCCAGCCCCCGACGTCGGGGAGCGGGCCGGAGACGTCGAACTTGGACCGGAGCTGATCGAGCGCCTGCATCTGGGTGAGCAGGGTCCCCGGCCGCGCCGCATGGACCAGGCTCCGGACGTTCTCGACCCGTCGCCGGAGGTGCCGGACGTCGCCGTCCAGACCGTCGAGCCTGGCGGAGACCTCGCCCAGCGGCGGCACGACGTCGGCGCGCACCGTCGCCTCGAGGTCGGAGCGCCACCGCGCGACCGACGTGTCGGTGCGTGCCACCTGGCGACGGAGCTGCGCGGTCGCCGACGTGGTGACCTTGCGCTCGCGCGCAAGCTCCTTGCGGAGCTCACGAAGCTGTTGCTCGGCAGCCTGCGCGCGAGCGGATGCCGTCCCGGCCCGCCGGTAGGTCAGTACCGCGACCCCCGCGACCCCGCCGACCAGCGCGACGAGAACCGCCAGCGCGACGTCGGCGCTGCCCAGGAGGGCGGCGACGACGCCCACGACTGCTGCCACGGCGACCACTGAGAGGGCCGTGAGGCTTCGGGCGCGCATGGGGCTCCTTCGACGTCAGGTGTTCGGCGCCGGTCCGTTCCGGCCCGCCGGTCAGAGCCGGATGGCGTCGGGGTGGGTCGTCGCGCCCTTCGTGTCGAAGAAGCGCACCGACTTCTCCGCCAGTACATCGACATCGTAGGCGCTGTGGTTCTGCACCAGGATGACCAGGTCCGCGTCGAGGATGGCCGTGTCGAGGTCCGCGACCCGGTCCAGGACCTCACCGTTGACGTGCCACTGCGCGACGTGCGGGTCGTGGAACACCAGGTCGGCGCCCTGGGCCACCAACGCCCGGGCGACCGCGACCGCGGGCGACTCCCGCTGGTCGGCGATGTTCGGCTTGTACGTCACGCCCAGCACCAGCACCCGCGAGCCACGCATCGCCTTCGCGTCCTCGTTGAGGATGTCCTGGGCGCGCCGCACCACGTACGACGGCATCGTCGCGTTGATCTCCTGCGCCAGCTCGACGAACCGGAACGGGTAGCCCAGACGCGAGCGCACGTTGTGGCTCAGGTAGTTCGGGTCGATCGGGATGCAGTGCCCACCCACGCCGGGGCCGGGGTAGAACGCCTGGAACCCGAACGGCTTGGTCTTCGCCAGCCGGATCACGTCCCACAGGTCGATGCCCAGCTCGTGGCAGAACCGCGCCATCTCGTTCACCAGCGCGATGTTGATGTGCCGGTAGGTGTTCTCCAGCAGCTTCGCCGTCTCGGCCTCGCGCGCACCCTTGGCGACGACGACCGTGTCCACGAACCGCGAGTACAGCGCCGCGGCACGCTCCGTGGCCTCCGGGGTCAGCCCGCCCACGACCTTCGGCGTGTTCTTCATGCCGTACGTCGGGTTGCCCGGGTCGATCCGCTCGGGCGAGAACGCCAGGTGGAAGTCCTCGCCGCACCGCAGGCCGCTCTCCTCGAGGATCGGCTTGAGGACCTCCTCCGTGGTGCCCGGGTACGTCGTCGACTCCAGCACCACGACCATGCCGGGCTCGAGCACCCCCGCCACCGTGCGGGTCGCCGCGATCACCGCACCCAGGTCCGGCCCGCCGTCCTGCCCCAGCGGCGTCGGCACGCAGATCACCACGGCGCCCGCACCACGGATGTCCTCCACGTCGGCGGTCGCGCGGAACCCCGCCTCGACCATCGAGGCCACGTCCGCGTCCGAGATGTCGTCCACGTGCGAGCGCCCCTCGTTGAGCGCGTCCACGACCGGCGTCGTGACGTCGAAACCGCGCACCTGGAGGCCAGCACGCACCGCCTCCCGGGCGAGCGGCAGTCCGACATAACCAAGGCCGATCACGGCAAGGTCGAGAGGCATGGGGCCCAGGTCCTTTCGATCTGTGGTCGAGCCCGGGAGGAAGCATCCTCGATCGGGACCAGGCCACGGCGGTGAGAGGTGCGCCGGGGGACCGCGGGGGGCGGAGCTCCGGTGAACGCCGTCTGAACGGCTGAATGTCGTTGGAGAGGATACCCGCCTCCGCGGGGGCGTCGGGTACCGCCCGTCCGGCCCCGTGCGCCGGGAAACATCGCCAAGCGGACGAACCGCTCGTGGTCGGCGGGACGGTGGACCGGACATGGCGTGGAGACGTCCGGGACGTGTCGTGAAGGCCCGGTTCCCGCCGTGCCCGCGACCGGACCCGACTGCGCCCGTCACCGGTCGGCGGGCTATTCTCCGAGGCGGTCCCCGCGGGAGTGTGCGCCGGCCCGTCGGGCCGCCACGCCCCGAGCCGTCGCGTCGGGACCGACCCGATCCTGGAGCGCTGCGTGACCATCCTGTCCCCGCCCGTCCCCGCCGGCTCGTCGGCGGGCACGCCGACGCGCACCGAGGTCCGCACCGACGTGCAGGGCCTGCGTGCGCTGGCGGTGAGCGCGGTGCTGGTCTACCACCTGCTGCCGGGCACGGTGACGGGCGGCTACGTGGGCGTGGACGTCTTCTTCGTCATCTCGGGCTTCCTCATCACGTCGCACCTGCTGCGCCGGCCGGTGCGCGGGGTGGGCGACCTGCTGGAGTTCTGGGCACGGCGGGTGCGTCGCCTCATCCCCGCGGCGACGGTGGTGCTCGTGGCCACCTTGGCGGCGACCCTGCTGTGGCTGCCGTCGACGATGCACGCCCGCGTGGCGCGGGAGGTCGCGGCCGCGGCGCTGTACATGGAGAACTGGGCGCTGGCGCGGTCGGCGACGGACTACCTGGCCGCCGAGGAGCTGGCGTCCCCCGTGCAGCACTACTGGTCGTTGTCGGTCGAGGAGCAGTTCTACGTGCTGTGGCCGGTGCTGATCGGACTCACCGTGTGGGTCGCGGTGCGGTGGCGCCGGCGCGGCGCAGGCCGTCCGGCGTCGCTGTCGGCGTGGCTGCCGACGGCGGTCGTCGGGCTGGTCGTCGTCGTGTCGCTCGCGTGGTCGGTGCACCTGACCGCGACGAACCCGTCCGCGGCGTACTTCGTCACGACGACCCGGCTGTGGGAGCTCGCGCTGGGCGGGCTCGTCGCCGCGGCGGTGACGGTGCGGCCGTGGCAGCCGCCGGCTCCGGTCCGGGCGGCGGCGGCGTGGGCGGGGCTGGCAGCGGTCGTGGCGGCGGTGGTCCTCTTCGACGGGACGACGCCGTTCCCCGGCGTCGCGGCCGCCCTGCCGACGGTGGGCACGGCCCTGGTGATCGCGGCGGCCGCCGACGGCGCCCGCGGCGGGCCCGGCGGGCTGCTCGCTCTGCGCCCGGTGCAGTGGCTGGGCGACGTCTCCTACAGCGTGTACCTGTGGCACTGGCCGCTGATCGTCGTCGTGCCCTACGCGCTCGGCCGCGCGATGGGGGGTGTCGAGCTGGTGGCCGTCGTGGTGGCGTCGCTGGTGCTGGCCGCCCTGACCAAGCGGTGGGTCGAGGACCCGCTGCGCCGCCAGCCGGTGCTGGTGCGCCGGCGCGCCGCGACGTTCGGGCTGCTCGCGGTGTGCGTCGGCGTCTCCGCGGTCTGGGGCGTCTCGGCGGCGTCCGCCTCCGACCAGCGGGTGCGCGAGGCGGTCGCGTCCGCCCCCGCGCGGGTCGCCGACGCCGGTGCGTGCGCGGGGGCCGGTGCCGCCCGCGACCCGTCCTGCGACGTCCAGGGCCTGCTGACGCCGCCGGAGGCGGCCGCGCAGGACAAGCCGGCCGTCTACGCGGACGACTGCTGGAACGACCCGCCGTTCACGACCCGGAACAGCTGCACGTACGGCTCCGACGGGGCCCCCGTGCGGGTCGCGCTGCTCGGCAACTCGCACGCGGGCCACTGGGCTCCAGCCCTGGAGGCGGGGGAGGGCGCGGGGGACTGGCAGGTCGACACGTACCTCCAGTCGTCCTGCTACCCCGTCGAGCGGCTGCTGGAGTACGACGCGGCCGGTGACGCGCAGGGCTGCCTCGACACCACGCGTTGGGCGGTCGACTCGGTCGTCGACGGCGGGTACGACCTCGTGGTCCTGTCGGCGCGCACCAACCAGCTCCTGGCGGGCGTCCCGGAGCCCGAGCAGGCCGGCGCCGCGCAGGACGCCTACGCCGACACGCTGTCCACGTTCACCGACGCCGGCATCCCCGTGCTCGTGCTGCGCGACACCCCCGCGATGCCGGACGACGTCCCCGACTGCCTCGCCGCCGGGCCCGTGTCCTGGGACGCCTGCGGGGCGCCGCCGTCGCAGGCGCTCGAGCCGGACCCCCTCGCCGCGGCCGGGCGTGCGGACGACTCCGGGCTGGTGACGGTCCGCGAGGTCACCGACCTCATGTGCGACGACGAGGTCTGCCACCCCGTCGTCGGCGGGGTCGTCGCGTACTTCGACCACGGTCACCTCACCGCGACGTTCGCCCGCACCCTCACCCCCGAGGTCACCGACGGCGTGCGTGCCGCGCTCCGTACCGCGGGAGGCTGACGCCGCCCCGCCGTGGGTCGCTCGACCGACGGCGGGGCGGCGGACTCAACCGGCGGCGTGCCGGACGAGGACGTCCTGGACGTGGGTCCGCTTCGACCGCGGCACCAGGACCTGCTGGTCGTAGTGGCCGACCGCGACGAAGGAGATGAACACCTCGTTGTCGGGGACGTCGATGATCTTGCGGATCGCGGCGTCCTTCGCGCTCCCCATCGCGGTGTTGAGCGAGCACGACCCCAGGCCCACCTGGGTCAGGCCGAGGAGCAGCGACATCATGAACAGCCCGCCGTCCACGAACGGCTGGTTGCGCTCGGGGGCGAAGAGGAAGGCGTCGAGGTCGGCGGTGACCAGCAGCAGGCGCGGGGGCATCTCGTAGCCGTTGAACCCGCCCTGGATGTCCAGCACGGACCTGATGACCTGCGGGTCCTGGAACTGGTGCACGCGGGCGGCCTGGCGGTTGCACACCGACGGCGACTGCATCGCGATCTGCACGGCCCTGCTGACGTCCGCGTCGCTGACGGGCTCGTCGGTGAACTCCCGCACGCTGCGCCGCCCGTAGACCACGTCGAGGAAGCCTCGCGAGTCGTCGGTCTCGAGGCGGATCTCTCGGGTCTGCTCGGCGGGCAGCACACCGCCCTCGTGGTGCCGGGTGGTGTCGATGAGGTCCTGCGCGGCGCCGGAGAAGAGCTGACGGAAGGCGGAGACGTCGTGCTGCAGCGCGGCGTGCCGCTCGAAGTAGGTCTTCATCACGGCCGCGGAGCTCTGCAGGTAGGGGTCGTCGATGCTGAACCCGGACGCCAGCCAGGAGTTCATCTCCTTGGCAAGCCCCGGAACCGCGATCTTGCCGAAGCCCGCGCGGAAGTTGCTCCGGCTCAGACCCTTCTCGATCGCGTGGGCGTGGAAGATCATCCGCGCCCGGGCCCCCGAGATCCTGTCCGCCGAGCGGGCGCGATCGTACGAACGCACCTGGCGTTCGTAGTCCGCCAGCGCCAGCGCCCTGGCCTGACCCGCGAAGCCCTTGGCAGGGGGCCTGCCCGAGGCCTTCCGCCGTGCCGCGGCGGCGACGGCTGCGGGCACCTCCACGACCTCGATGCCACGCACCTCGGCGCCCGCGTTGCGGCCGGTGAAGTGCAGCGCGCCCAGCATGATCTCGGAGAATCCCGGGTCGGAGACGGTGAAGGTGACCGCGTCCCGGCGCGCCGTGCCCGAGCCCTGCGCGACGTTCACCTTGCCGACGGCGCGGAACTGCCCGGTCTCGGGGTTGCGGAGGTGGAGGTTGACGGCCGGCGCGTCGGTCCGGGGGGTCCAGTCGATCGTCAGCTGGTACGCCGAGCCCGGCGTCAGCGGCTCCGGCAGAGCGGTCCAGGCGTGGTTGCCGACCGCCGCGCCGTCCCGGGCCACCTTCAGCCGGGTGCCGCGCGCCTTGCGCGAGACGCGCCAGGCCTTGCCGTTGGCGCTGAACGCGGGGTTGTCCAGGGCGAACCGCTGGAAGCGGCGGATCGCGGCGGAGCCCTCGGCCTCGGGGTCCAGCGCCGTCCTCAGCCATTCCAGCGACGAGGCCCGGCCGGACTCGATGTACTCGCGGGCCTTCGTGAAGTCGATCTCCCGGGTGACGTACTCGTTCTCGGAGATCGTCTCGGCGGTGTCGGACTCCAGGACGCGGCGCTGGTCGTCGAAACCCATCGCCGCCATGAGGTTCTTGAACCGGTCGGCGCCCCGCTTGGTGTTGTAGATCGACGAGAAGGGCTTCTCGAAGATCGCCGCGAAGGCCGAGCCGTGGTAGCTGTCGGTGACGACGTAGCCGGCGTCGCGGTACGCGCGCAGGAAGTTCTCCGGGGCGTCCTCGGCCAGGACCTCGACCCGCGGCTCGTCCGCGAACAGGGACGTCACCTTCTCGCGCCCCTCGTCGGGGTTGGGGATCACCAGGATCTTGTCGAAGCCCAGCTTGTCGGCGATCGCCCGCGCGACGGACACCTTCTCCGGGTTGGGGTCGAGGTAGAAGACCGCGAGGTACTCGCCCCCGGGAGCCACCGTCGCCTTGTCGGCGAGGCCGGCGTAGTGCTCCTCGGGCAGCAGGAAGACAGGGTCGACGACGAGCGCCGCCTTGGCGCCGAAGACGTCCCGCGCGGTGTCGATCGCGTACTCCTCGCGCACCGAGATCGCGGTGAACTGCTGCAGGTTCGCGGCGTGCTTCGCGACGAACGGCACCTTGAACTTGTCGGTGCCGCGGTTCCCGAACGACGTGCCGTAGGCCACCCGGCGGTTCTCCGGGGCGACGAAGTCCAGGAACAGGTCGTCGTTGACCCGGCCGATCAGCGGGTTCCACAGCTGGTCGCTGCCCACGACGAAGGTGCGTGCGACGTCGTTCAGGCGCGGCAGCGCGGAGTGGTGCTCCTGATCGGTGTGCTCGTAGCCGACGCGACGGGCGAAGTCCATGGAGACGATGTCCGTGGGCCAGTGCACCCGGTAGCCGTTGTAGCCGAGCGGCTCGTGCACCATGAGGACCGAGCGGCCGAGGCTCTCGACGGCGCGGTTGAGCCCGTAGTAGGTGAGGATCGAACCGTAGTTCTTGCCGTACCACCATCCGAGGATGGCGACGTCGTACTTCTTCGCCGGATCCGTCATGCGCTGTGTCCCTGCCTGCTCGTGATGCCTGCGCGGTGCCCGCATCGTGTCTTCACTCGTTCTCGTCGACACCGTGGGTGTCGAACGTCGCGCGCCACTCGTCGACCGAGGTGAACGACGGCATGGCCTTCCGGTACCGCCGGCTCAGCGGCGCCCACTGGCTGCGCAGCTGCCGGTGCAGCCGCAGGCTGCGGACCAGGTAGGCGCGGAACTTCCTCGGGTCGCGGACGTACATCGAGGCGCCCGTGCCGTCGGCCGACGTGACGACCGCGGAGTCGAGGTGCGACAGGCGCCACCACCGGGCGGCGGTGGTCGAGACCCTCTCCTCGGGCACCTCGAGCGCCTCCGGCCGCACGGCGCGCAGCTGCTTGGCCATCCCGGTCAGCGCCGACGCGAGCGCGCGGGGCTTCCCTCCGGGAGCCGACGGCACCTTGCCCCGGCGGGAGGGGCGGTGGCGCCGGGTGAGCGGGAAGGCCCCCGGGTCCTTCTCCACCACGGCGTCGGGGAACCGCGCCCGCAGCGCCCGCACCTCGGGCAGCGTGGAGCCGATCGTCGCGTGCAGGTGCTCGGGGCCCTGGAGCAGGTCCTCGAGGGCCCGCAGGCGCAGCTCGACGGCCGAGTACTGCAGCTGCAGCAGGTGCTTGACGTCGCCGACGAAGCTCGCCCGCGGCAGCTCGCCGCCGCCGCGGTACGGCGAGTGCAGCATGGCCGCGAGCCACCGGTTGCGCTGGTGGTAGTAGGCCTGCCAGTCGATCGCGTCGTCCTTGTCGACCCACGGCACGTGCCACACCGCGGCCCCGGGGAGGGAGACCGTCGGGATGCCGTGGTCGGTGGCGCGCAGGCTGTACTCGGCGTCGTCCCACTTGATGAACACGGGGAGCGACAGGCCCACCGTGCGCAGCGCCTCGACCGGGATCAGCGACATCCACCAGCCGTTGTAGTCGACGTCCACGCGCTGGTGCAGCCACGGGGTCGTGCGCAGGGGGTGCAGCGAGAAGTCGTGCCGGTCGAACGTGTTCTCGATCTTGCCCCACCAGAACGAGTAGCGGTTGACCCGCTCGCCGAAGGTGTGCAGGCACGACTTCTCGAACATCGAGAACATGTGGCCGCCCACGATCGTGGGCGTCCGGGCGAAGTCGCCGAAGGCGACCGCGCGGGCGATGCCCTCGGGCTCCGAGACGACGTCGTCGTCGAGCAGCAGCACGTAGTCGGACTCGCCGGCCTGCAGCGTCTCTGCCATGCCGCGCGAGAAGCCGCCGGAGCCCCCGAGGTTTCCCTGGCGCACGAGCGACAGGCGGTCGCCGAGCCGGGCCGCGGCCTCGGCGAAGTCGGGCTGGTCCTGGACGAGCCTGCTGCCCTGGTCGACCACGTAGATCCGGTCCACCACGTCCTGGAGGCCCTCGTCGCCGCCGAGCGCGTGCAGCTGCGCGACGCAGTAGTCGGGGCGGTTGAACGTGGTGATCGCGATGGAGGCCGTGCCGTGCTTGCGGGCGTACGACCCGTCGACGCTCCACTCCGCGGACTCGAGGGTCACGGCGCCGTCGGAGGCGTACAGGTCGAACCAGTACCAGCCGCCGTCGCCGAAGGACGCGAGCGTCAGGTCGACGTCGACGACGCCGTCCACGCTGTGGATCAACCGCACCCGCTGCGGGTTTCCCCGCGCGTTCGACTTGTACACCGCGACGGTCGCGGGCCCCGAGAGCCGGAGGCTGAGCCGCACCTCGGCGACGTCGGTCCAGCGCCGCCAGTACCCGGCGGGGAACGCGCCGAAGTAGGTGCCGAACGACGCCTCGCGGCCGTGGTCGAGGCGCAGCGACCTGCGGCCCAGCACCTCGGCTCCTGCTTCGGCGGGCGCGACGTCCGGGTGCGCCTCCTCGGCGGCGCGCGCCATCGTGAAGTCCACGTACAGCGGGAGCGTGTCCGGGTCGGCGTCCGGCGGCAGCACCACCTGGTGCACGACGCGGCGGGACACCTCGGCCTCCGAGGCCGTCTCGAGCTGTGCCAGGAGAGTCACGCCGCACCCCCGAAGACCGCGCCGAGCTTGTTGTCGACCATGGAGAGGGCGGACCCGATCGCCATGTGCATGTCGAGGTACTGGTAGGTACCCAGTCGGCCGCCGAAGAACACGTCCTTCTCGCCTTCCATGTGCTTGCGGTACAGCTGCAGCCGATCGCGGTCCGCCGAGGTGTTGACCGGGTAGTACGGCTCGTCGCCGCGCTCGGCGAAACGCGAGTACTCCCGTACGACGACGGTCTTCTCGCGCTGGTATTCGCGTTCGGGGTGGAAATGGCGGAACTCGAGGGTGCGCGTATAGGGCACGTCCAGGTCGGCGTAGTTCATGACCGGGGTGCCCTGGAAGTCGCCGACCGGCAGGACCTCCTGCTCGAAGTCCAGGGTGCGCCACGACAGCTCGCCCTCGGTGAACTCGAAGTAGCGGTCGACGGGGCCCGTGTAGACGACGGGCACCTGGCCGACGGTCGCGGCCTTGTTGACCGGCTGCCCCTCGTCGAAGAAGTCCGTCTCGAGCCGCACCTCGATGCGCGGGTGGTCGGCCATCCGCTCGAGCCAGGCGGTGTACCCGTCCACCGGCAGGCCCTCGTGCGTGTCGTTGAAGTAGCGGTTGTCGTACGTGTAGCGCACGGGGAGCCGCTTGATGATCGACGCGGGGAGATCGGTGGGGTCGGTCTGCCACTGCTTGGCGGTGTAGTCGCGGATGAACGCCTCGTACAGCGGCCGCCCGATGAGCGACACGCCCTGCTCGTCGAGGTTCTCGGGGTCCTTGCCCGCGAGCTCGCCCGCCTGCTCGGCGATGAGCGCCCGCGCCGCGTCGGGGCCGTGCGCCGACCGGAAGAACTGGTTGATCGTGCCCAGGTTGATCGGCATCGGGAACACCTCGCCCCGGTGCGTCGTGTACACCCGGTGCACGTAGCTGGTGAACGCCGTGAACCGGTTGACGTACTCCCACACCCGCTCGTTCGACGTGTGGAACAGGTGCGCGCCGTACTGGTGGACCTCGATGCCGGTCTCGGGCTCCAGAGCGCTGTAGGCGTTGCCGCCGACGTGGTGGCGCCGGTCGATCACGAGAACGTTCGCGCCGTACTGTTCGGCGAGCCTCTCGGCAACGGTCAGGCCGAAGAACCCCGAGCCCACCACGACAGCGTCCGTCATGCGACGACCTCCTCAAGAATGCGAAAGCGGTGCCGTGAACATGCACGGCAGAAGCAGGACCACCGGGGTGCGTGCCGGGCTGGTCACGGGAATCGAGATTAGGGGCACGACAGGCCGCAAAAGTGCCGAATTGAACGGCGTCTCCTGATGATCGGACAGTGTTCATCCGGGTTCACCCGGGCGTTACCCGGACGTCAAGAAAACCCGCGACGCCGACCCGGCGGTGCGTTCGACGGGCTCTGGGGGCCCGGGCGCTCTACCGTCACCTGGTGACGGTCGCAACGAGGCGACCGCACCTCTTCGAAGGGGACACCATGAGCCTGCGCACCACCCATCGCGCGCGTCTGGTCGCCGTCGGCGCCGCCACGGCCCTCCTGATCGCCGGCGCCGGAAGCGCCGCCGTCGCCGGCGGCACCGCGGCCGAGCCGCCGTCCACGCCGGTCCCGGTGACCACCCCCGACGGCCAGACCTTCTCCTACGTCGTCAACGCCAAGCACGCGAACCCCGGCCAGACGCGTCTCGCGGAGCGGGCCGTCGAGGCGGCGGGAGGCGTCGTCGTCCAGTCGTGGCCCGAGATCGGCGTCGTGGTCGCGCACGCGGCACGCGCGGACTTCCGCGCCGACGTCGTGCGCCTCGCGCGCGGGCACGCCGTCGAG
Source organism: Isoptericola sp. QY 916 (assembly GCA_026934365.1). Classification (GTDB taxonomy): domain Bacteria; phylum Actinomycetota; class Actinomycetes; order Actinomycetales; family Cellulomonadaceae; genus Isoptericola; species Isoptericola nanjingensis. The sequence goes on from JADHZE010000014.1 coordinate 24,701, forward strand.
TCGGTCGGCGTCACCCGGACCGTCCCGGTGAGCGAGGGCACGCCCGCCGTCGCCGCCGACGTCCCGGGTGCCAAGGGCGGCCCGTGGAAGGCGAAGGTCACCAAGAAGCCCGGTGCCGTCGTCGAGGACGGCGCCGGCGCGACGGCCGTCCCGGACCCGGGCGAGGCCACCCAGTGGGACATGGCGATGATCAAGGCCGACCGGGCGATCGAGATCAACCCGGGCTCGCCGGACGTGCTGGTCGGCGTCCTCGACTCCGGCATCGACGCCACGCACCCCGACCTCGCGACGCAGGTCGACACGGCGGCGTCCGTGAACTGCACCGCGGCGGGGCGCCCCGACACGTCGGCCACCGGCTGGCTGCCCACGACGTCCGACCACGGCACCCACGTGGCCGGGACGATCGCGGCGGCCGACAACGGGCTGGGCATCGTCGGCGTCGCGCCGGGCGTGAAGATGGCGTCCGTGAAGGTCGTCAACGACGACGGCTTCATCTACCCCGAGTACGCCGTCTGCGGCTTCGTCTGGGCGGGCCTGCACGGCGTGGACGTCACCAACAACTCGTACTACATCGACCCGTTCATGTACTGGTGCGAGGACCAGCCCGACCAGGCCGCGGTGAAGGAGGCCGTGCGCCGCGCGATCGACTTCTCCACCGACCGGGGCGCCGTGCACGCCGCGGCGGCCGGCAACGCGTCCACGGACCTGGCGAACAACACCCGCGACACGTCGAGCCCCAACGACTCGACGGCCGTGGACCGCACCATCAACTCGGGCTGCGAGGACATCCCGACCGAGGCGGACGGGGTCGTGACGGTCTCGTCCGTCACGAGCACCGGAGCCCTGAGCTCCTTCTCCAACCGCGGCCTCGGCAAGATCGACGTCGCCGCCCCGGGCAGCGCCATCGTCTCGACCGAGCTGAACGGCACGTGGGACACCAAGAGCGGCACGTCCATGGCGTCGCCGCACGTCGCGGGCGTGCTCGCGCTCATGAAGTCCGCGCACCCGGACTGGACGCCCGCCCAGCTCGAGCAGGCCGTGCGCGACCAGGCGGACGACCGGCCCTGCGGGACGACGCCCGTCGGGCCGGCGTGCGTCGGGACGCCGGAGGAGAACAGCTTCTTCGGTGACGGCCTCGTCGACGCCCTCGACGCGGTGACGCTGGGCTGACCGAGCACGACGACCGCAGGGGAAGGGCGGCCCGCAGCGTGCTGCGGGCCGCCCTGCGTCGTCGACGGAGTTTCACCCGGTGCGGCCGGGTGAAAACCGCTGACCTGGGTGGATATGTCGTAGAACGTCCCTCGCGGTTCCCCATACTGACGTGCAGCACCGCCGGACCGCGCCCGCGCGACGAGGCGACCGGCCCCGAGCGGTCGTGGCCACGACGGCCGTGCTTCGTCTCGTGGCCGCTCCGCCGGCCGCTGATCCTCGGAGGACCCGTGGAACCTCTCCACCCGGCGGCGCGACGACGTCGCGGTCGTGCGGCGGCGCTCGTCACGGCCCTGGCTCTGGTCGTCACACCGCTCCTGGTCGCACCACCGGCCTCGGCGTCCGTCGTCGCGACGGAGGCCGCGGACGAACCGACGGTGGCCCCGACGGACGTCGTCGCCCCGGCGGCGGAGCAGCTCCTCGTCGACGGCACGCTGCAGGTCGGCGAGGAGGTCGCGATCGACCCGCGGCCGGAGCTGTGGGCGCCGGCCGGGATCGGGCTCGCCTTCACCTACCGCTGGTTCGCCGGCGACTCCCTGGTCGCGGAGGGCACGGAGCCCACGCTGACGCTCGGGCCCGCGACCGTCGGCGAGCAGGTCAGCGTCGAGGTCACCGGCACGGCTCCCGAGGGCGCCGTCGACGCCGCGACCTCGGCGTCGGTCGTGGTCGTCGCCGCCGGCACGGTGGCCGAGGGCGAGCTCGTGACCGACGCCCCGACGATCAGCGGGACGGCGAGGTTCGGGCAGACCCTCACCGCGAAGGCCGGTTCCTGGGAGCCCGCGGCCACCCTCACGTACCAGTGGTGGCGGGGCCACGACCCCGTCAGCGGGGCCACGAAGCCGACGTACACCCTGACGGCCGCCGACCTGGGCAGGACGATCGCGGTCTCGGTGTCGGGCGCCGCGGAGGGCTACACGTCCCGGACGCTCACGTCGGACCGGACCGCCGTCGTCGTCGCGGCCGGCCTGTCCGCGGGGACGCCCACGATCAGCGGCACCGTGCGCGTGGGCTCGAAGGTCACCGCCAAGCCGGGCACCTGGACCGCCGGGACCACGCTGGGCTACCAGTGGTACGTGTCCGGCACGAAGGTCTCGGGCGCCACGAGGTCGAGTTACACGCTGCCGTCGACGGCCAAGGGCCGGACCCTCACCGTCAAGGTGACCGGGAAGAAGACCGGGTACACCACGGTCACGAGGACGAGCGCCGGCACGAAGGTCGCGCCGGGGGTGCTGTCGGCGCCGAGGCCGACCGTCAAGGGCACCGTCAAGGCGGGCAGCACGGTCTCCGTGTCGCGCGGGACGTGGAACCCCGGGGCGACGACCTACCGCTACCAGTGGAAGATCAGCGGCCGGTCGATCCCGGGCGCCACGCGCTCCACGTACACGATCCCGTCGAGGTACGCCGGCAGGACGCTCACCGTCGCCGTGACGGGCAGCCGCAGCGGCTACACCACGCGCACCGTGACGAGCTCCGGCACGACCGTGCTGCGCGTCTACTCCAGGACCTCCGCGCCCCAGGTCTCCGGGACCGTCCGCGTCGGCTCCACGCTCAAGGTGAGCAGCAAGGGCACCTGGAGCCCCGCACCGACGTCGTGGAAGTACCAGTGGAAGGCGAACGGCACCGCCATCAAGGGCGCCACGAGGTCGTCGTTCACGCTGACGTCGGCCCTGCACGGCAAGAAGATCACCGTCACCGTCACCGGCGTCCGCTCGGGGTACGCGACGTCGTCCCGGACCAGCGCGGCCACCGCCACGGTGGCCTGGCCCGTGGGCGTCAGCACGCCCAGGGTGACGAACCAGCCCGACGCGCTGTGGGTCACCACCGGCCAGTCCGCCCGGTTCTCGGCGTCCGCGACCGGCGGCAGGCTGAAGTACCAGTGGCAGGTGCGGACGGCGGAGTCGGGCACGTGGAAGAACGTGTCCGACCGCACCTCGTCGTCCTACGCGTTCACCGCGCGCTCCAAGCACACGCTCGCCGACTACCGCGTTCGGGTGTCGAACGTCGCAGGCACGACCTACTCGAAGCCGGCCACGCTCTGGGTCGACTCCAGCCGGTCCGACCCCTACGCGCCCGGCAAGTGGTTCGTGGGCAACTTCTGGATGCAGTCTCTCTGGGACACCGAGGCGGGGACGGTCGACGGGGTCTCCTTCGTCGATGCGTGGTTCGTCGGGTGCTCGCTCGGGGACCCGGCCGTGAGCGTCTGGGACGACCTGGAGATCTCGTACGTCGGGTCGAACGGCAAGACCTACCGTGCCTCCGCCTATCCCTACACGACGGAGGACGGCTGCGAGCAGATCGTCGTCGAGGCCGACGGCGTCAGCAGCGCCGTCGCCAAGGGCGGTGTGTGGAAGATCGTCGACCACTCGGGGTCGTGGATGTACGGGTCGTCGACGCAGTGGGTGCGCGGGCTGGGCTGACGGCCGGCGCGTGACCACGGGGTCGTGGCTCGTCGCCCCGTGCGACGAGCCATGACCCCCGGGGGGAGAGGCGGATCGGCCGCTGTCGTCAGCGGCCCGCGGCGTACCCCTGCGCGCCGCGGGGGTTCGCCGCGGCGCCGAGCACGCCGGTGGCGGGGTCGCGCGACACGGCGCTGAGGCGCCCGAGCGCCCAGTCGCCCGCGAGCGTGAGCACGTGGCCGCGCTCGGCCAGCCCGGCGAGGACGTCGGCGCCGAGGCGGTCCTCGACGACGGCGCCGCCGGGCGTCCAGGTGCGCGGCCAGAACGAGCCCGGCGCGGACGTCGTGTGCAGGGCCGGGGCGTCGATCGCCTCCTGCGGCGTGTACCCGCCCACCAGCACGCGCAGCAGGAACGCGAGCTGCCACTGGTCCTGCTGGTCGCCGCCCGGCGACCCGCACGCGAGCACGGGCTCGCCGTCGCGCAGCACGAGCGTCGGGGTGAGCGTGGTGCGCGGCCGGCGGCCGGGCGTCAGCGCGGACGGCGACGCCTCGTCCAGCCACGTCATCTGCAGCCGGGTGCCCAGGGCGAAGCCGAGTCCGGGCACCGTGGGGGAGGACTGCAGCCAGCCGCCCGACGGCGTCGCGCTGATCATGTTGCCCCAGCGGTCGACGACGTCCAGGTGGCACGTGTCGCCGCGGGTCGCGCCCGTGGCGTCGGTCTCGAGGCCGTCGCCGTTCAGGGGCGCGGTCGCCCCGACGACGACGGTCGGCTCGCCGACGCCGGCCGCGGGGCCGCCGGCCGGGGCGCCGGGCAGGGCCGCGGCCGGGACGTCCGTGGCGTACGACGTGCGCAGGGGAGGCATCACCGGGGTGTCGCGGCCCGCGACGTCGCCGGGGCGGACGTCGTGGGACGCGCGCTCGCCGATCAGGGCGCGGCGGGCGGCGGCGTGCTCGGCGGAGAGCAGGACGTCGAGGGGCACGCCGCCTCCGCGGTCGTCGTCCCCGTACCAGGTGTCGCGGTCGGCGAGGGCGAGCTTGAGCGCCTCGAGCACCGTGTGCGCCCCGAGCTCGGTCGACGGGTCGAGCCGCGCGTCGTCGAACCCGTCGAGGATGCGCAGCGCCTCCAGCAGTGCGGGGCCCTGCCCCCAGGCCCCGGTCTTGGCCACGGTGTACCCGCGGAAGTCGATGGTCGTGGCGTCCTCGAACGACGCCTCGAACCCCGCGACGTCCGCCGCGGACAGCACCCCCGCGTGGTCGCGGCCGTCGGCGTGCCGGTGCGGGGTGCGCACGAACTCCTCGACGGCCTCGCCGACGACGGCCCTCCACGCGGCTCGGGCGGCGTCCACCGCGCCGGCCCGGTCGGCACCGTCCGCGGCGGCGTCGGTCTCGGCGGCGACGAGGCGCGCGAGCACGGCCGCGAGCTCGGGGTTGGTGAGGAGCTCGCCGGGCCGCGGGGCGCGCCCGCCCGGCAGCCATCGCTCCGCCGACGTGGGCCAGTGCTCGCGGAAGAGCCCGGCGACGCCCTCGATCGTCCGGCACACGGCGGCCAGCACCGGGTGGCCGTCGCGCGCGTACCCGATCGCGGGGGCGAGGACGTCGGCCACGGTCCACGTGCCGTGGTCGCGCAGCAGCAGGAGCCACGCGTCGACGGCGCCAGGCACGGCGGCCGCCAGCGCGCCCGAGCCGGGCACGAGGTCCAGGCCCTCGGCGTCGCGGTAGTGCGCGATCGTCGCCCCGGCCGGCGCCGGGCCCTGGCCCACCAGCACCCGAGGTCGCGCGGGCTCGTCCGCCGTCGCGAGGATCGCCGTCATGTCCCCGCCGGGGCCGTTGAGGTGCGGCTCGACGACGTGCAGCACGAACGCGCCCGCGACGGCCGCGTCGAACGCGGTGCCGCCCCGCTCCAGCACCGACTGGGCGCTCGCGCTCGCCAGCCAGTGCGTGGAGGCGGCCATCCCGAACGTGCCGCGCAGGTCCGGGCGCGTGGGGTGGGGGGTCGGGGGAGTGAACGTCATCGAGGGTCCTCCGTGGTGTGTCCGAGAGCGGCGACGAGGAGCGTGAGCACGGCGCTCACGCCCACGCCCCACGCCAGGTGGGCCTGCAGCAGCAGGGCGCCGGCGGCAGCACCGGCGCAGATGAGGGCGATCGCGGCGATGCGCCGCCCGGAGTTCGTGCCGTGCCCGCCGGCGAGGCGGGAGTCGGCGGCCAGGCCGGTGATGGTCGACGTGACGACGACCGTCGTGACGTCCTTGACCGACAGATGACGCGCCGTCGCCGCCTGCATGCCCATCGCGAGGGCCAGCAGCCCGGTCACGGTGAGCTGCACGGCGTGCGGCAGGTCGTCTCCCGAGACGGCGAGCAGCACTGTGATCGCCGCCAGCAGGGCGCCGACGGTCGCGAACATCCCGGTGGTGCGGGTCGTCCACCCCACCTGCACGGGCCGCAGCACGACGCCGGCCAGCGCCGCCCCGGCCATGAACGTGCCCAGCGCGAGCAGCGGCCCGGCGACGGGGAGGTCGTCCCCTCCGGCGAGCGCCATCCCGAGGATGACGACGTTGCCCGTCATGTTGCCGGTGAACACCCGGTCGAGGCCGAGATAGCCGACGGCGTCCGCGATCCCGGTGGAGAACGTCAGGGCGAGCATGAGGGCGAGATGGAGGCGGTCGCGGTCACGACGGAGCGGTCCGAGGAGCGAGGGCACCAGGTCACCGTAGCGACCGGTCCGGGGTGGATGCCCGGGGCGCTGGACAGTTCCAGATGACACCGGGGTGGATCCGTGCCTCATCGGCCCTGTTGGTCACAGCATGATAAAGATCACGAGGGTTTTGCCAGGGCCGCGTACAGAGCCGTGCCGGAGATGGCCTAACGTCGTGAACAGTGTGTGGCCGTGTCGTGCCGGTGCGATCCCGTGCCGATGCCGCCCACGCCCGGCCGACGAGCGTTGCCGTCGCACCGGGCAGGCCATGTCCCCGACCCCGGGAGAGTTGTGTCAGCCATCCAGGCAAATGGTTTGACGAAGATCTTCGGACGCCGCCCGCAGCGCGGCGTCCGCATGTTGGAAGAAGGCGCCGATCGCGCCAAGCTGCGCAAGGAAGGCCTCACCGCCGCGGTCATCGACGCCACGTTCGACGTCGCGCCCGGCGAGATCTTCGTCGTCATGGGACTGTCGGGCTCCGGCAAGTCCACCCTGATCCGCACCGTGAACGGCCTCCTCGAGCCCACCGCCGGATCCATCAGCGTCGACGGGCAGGACGTCACGCACCTGTCCAAGGCCGGCCTCCGCGAGGTCCGCCGCACCAAGGTCAGCATGGTGTTCCAGCACTTCGCGCTGCTGCCGCACCGGACCGTCGGCGAGAACGCCGCCTACCCGCTGCAGCTGCGGGGCGTGAACAAGGCCGAGCGCGAGCAGCGCGCCGAGGAAGCCCTCGGCATGGTCGGCCTGGCCGGCTGGGGCGGCTCGCTGCCGTCCGAGCTGTCGGGCGGCATGCGCCAGCGCGTCGGCCTGGCCCGCGCGCTCGCCTCGGGCACCGACGTCCTGCTCATGGACGAGGCGTTCAGCGCCCTGGACCCGCTGATCCGCAAGGAGATGCAGGACCAGCTGCTGGAGCTCCAGTCCGAGCTGGGCAAGACCATCCTGTTCATCACCCACGACCTCAACGAGGCCATGCGCCTCGGCGACCGCATCGCCATGATGCGCGACGGTCGCATCGTGCAGGTCGGCACGGCCGAGCAGATCCTCAACGAGCCCGCCACCGACTACGTCGCGCAGTTCGTCGCCGACGTCGACCGCAGCCGCGTGCTCACCGCCGCTGCCGTCATGGAGCGGCCCGTGGCCGTCGTCGGGGCGGAGACCGGCCCGAAGGCCGCGCACAAGCTGTTGCGCGAGCACCAGGTCCCCGCCCTGCTCGTGACCGGGCGCAACCGCCGGCTCGAGGGCTTCGTCTGGGAGGAGGACGTCGCCGCCGCGGTCAAGACCGGCGCCGACCGGCTGCCCCTGAGCGGGGAGCCGGTCATCCGGGTGACGCCCGAGACCCCGCTCATCGAGCTGTTCGGGGACGCGGCCTCGAGCCGCGCCCCGCTGGCGGTCGTCGACGAGCAGGGCCGGCTGCAGGGTGTCATCCCGAGGGTCACGCTGCTCAGCGCGCTCTCCGTACCCGACAGCGTCGACGCCGTCCCGAGCGACGGCCGAGACGGCGACGGCACGGGTGAACGACCCGCCGACGGCCAGTCCGCCCCCGACACGGCAGGAGCTCTCTGATGTCCCCCACGCTTCTCGCCGCCGCCGACGGCAACCCGCTGCCGGACCTGCACATCGGTGACGCCGTCGCGGACGCCGTCGACTGGATCACCGACAACCTCGAAGGGCTGCTCGACGGCATCAGCGCGGCGCTGACGTTCCTCGTCGACCTGATCTCGAGCATCCTGCTGGGACCCCCGCCGCTGGTGATGGCCGTGATCTTCGCGGTGCTGGCCCTGCTCGTGCGCTCCTGGACGTTCGCGCTGTTCACGCTGGTCGGCACGCTGCTGATCATCAGCATGGACATGTGGGAACCCGCGATGGAGACGCTCAGCCTCGTGCTCGTCGCCACGCTGATCGCCCTGATCATCGCCGTGCCCGTGGGCATCCTGGCGGCCCAGAACGACACCGTGAGCGCCGTCGTGCGACCGGTGCTCGACTTCATGCAGACGATGCCGGCCTTCGTCTACCTCGTGCCCGTGGTCATCTTCTTCGGGATCGGCGTCGCGCCCGGCGTCTGCGCCACGATCATCTTCGCGCTGCCGCCGGGGGTGCGGCTCACCGAGCTCGGTATCCGGCAGGTCGACCGCGAGACCGTCGAGGCCGGCGAGGCCTTCGGCGGCACGTCGCGCCAGATCCTCAGCGGCATCCAGCTGCCGCTGGGGCTGCCGACGATCATGGCCGGCGTCAACCAGGTGATCATGCTCTCGCTGTCCATGGCGGTCGTCGCCGGGCTCGTCGGGGCCGGCGGCCTCGGCCAGGAGGTCGTCACCTCCATCTCGCGCATCGACGTGGCGCTCGGGTTCGAGGCGGGGCTGTCCGTCGTGATCCTGGCCATCTACCTGGACCGACTGACCGGCGCGATCGGTCAGCCCACCGGCAGGGCCCTCCTGACGAAGCTCACGAGCCGCAAGAAGGCGGCGGAGTCCGCCGTCGGCGCCGGCGTCTGACCGAAGAACTGATTTCGGGGAGCCTCGCGTCCCCGACGACGAAAGGAACTCTTCAGATGAACACCCATCGCAAGCATCTCCGCCGGGGCGTCGCGCTCACGTCCGTCGTGGCGCTCGGCCTCACGCTGGCCGCCTGCGGCAGCGACGACGGCGGCAGCGGCGGCGACGACAAGACCATCACCCTCGGCTACATCCCCTCGTGGACCGACGGCCTGAGCACCGCGTACCTGCTGGACGCCAAGCTGCAGGAGGCGGGGTACACCGTCGAGCACAAGGAGATCAGCGACGCGGGCGTCCTCTACACCGCCCTGGCCGACGGCGACGTGGACATCTACCCGTCCGCCTGGCCCGAGGTGACGCACGCCTCGTACATGAAGCAGTACGAGGGCGACATCGAGGACCTGGACACCTACTACGACAACGCGAAGCTGACCTTCGCGGTGCCGGAGTACACCGACATCGACTCGATCGACGAGCTCGCGGCCAACACCGACACGTTCAACGGCGAGATCATCGGCATCGAGCCCGGTGCCGGCCTCACGGACATCACGAAGAACTCGGTCATCCCCGAGTACGGGCTCGACGAGGCCGGCTACACCCTGAAGGAGTCGTCCACGCAGGCGATGCTGACGGAGCTCAAGAAGGCCACGGACAAGAAGGAGGACATCCTCGTCACGCTGTGGCGTCCGTTCTGGGCCAACTCCGCCTTCCCGGTGAAGGACCTGGAGGACCCGAAGGGCGCGCTCGGCGAGACCGAGGGGCTGCACTTCCTGGGCACCGAGGGCTTCTCGGAGGAGAACCCCGAGGTCGCCGACTGGATCAGCAAGATCAAGCTGGACGACGAGCAGTACGGCGCCCTGGAGGACCAGGTCGTCAACCAGAACGCGGACGACCCGGCCGCCGGCGTCGAGGCATGGCTGGAGGAGTACCCGGACGTCGTGCCGTCGCTGGAGAGCTGAGCGGGCCTGCCCCGCGCGGACCGTGGGCGCCCGCCCCCGACACTCGTCGGGGGCGGGCGCCTCGTCGTCGATGGGTGAAGTCCGCCGCTGACGGCCGGGTCGGCGGGCTTGCTCGGGGATACTTGTCCCGCGATTCCGACGCACCGCCCGGCGAGAGGGCGTGCCCGCGGATCGCATCGCGGACCTTGCCCCGGGAACGGGGCCACCCACCTGGAGACACCTGTGAACCCGACCCTGCCCGCGCGTCGTCGCGGACGCCTCGTCGCCCTCGTCACCGCCGTGACGCTGCTGGCCGCGCCGCTCGCCGTCGTCCCCGCGACGCTGTCCGCGCCGCCGGCGTCGGCGGCGACCGCCACGTCCGTGACGGTCAAGAAGATCGGCACCAAGACCGCGCCCTACAAGAAGAAGGCGACGGTGAAGCCGAGCGTCACCGCCAAGGGGAAGGTCTCGGTGAAGACCAAGACGCTCACGGTGGCCCAGCGGGGCAGGTACGTCGCCAAGAACAAGACGTCCGTGGCGCTCAGGGCCGGCACGTACACGGTGACGACGAAGGTCACCTACAAGACCTACAAGCTGACGTCGGCGAAGAAGAAGGTCTGGTCCGGCACGAAGACGAAGAAGCTCACCCAGAAGCTCGTCGTCAAGCAGGGCAAGAAGCCGTCGCGCACGACCCCGGTGAGCGAGTACAACTGCCCCAGCTGGGCGCCGATCAAGGGCAACCAGACCACGTCCCACTCGACGGACTGGATCTATCACGTGCCGGGCGGTCAGTACTACAAGAAGACCAAGCCTGAGGAGTGCTTCACGACCGAGGCGGCCGCACGCAAGGCGGGTTACCGCGCGTCGAAGCGCTGACGGAGCTCGACACGAAGGCGAGGCCGGCACCCGAACGGGTGCCGGCCTCGCTGCGTCCCGGACCTGCCGCGGTCTACCCTGGGTGCTGGCCCGCCATGTCGACGACCGACGGCGGGCCACGCGCAGACGGGAGCCCCCAGCGCACACGGCTCATACCGCAGACCCCAGGAGGGCGACCATGTCCACGACCGCTGAGGCACCCGGCACGACCGGCTTCGACGAGGCTCCCGGCCGCTACAAGGTGCGCTCGCTCGCGCTGGCGGAGGCCGGCCGGCACCAGATCCGGCTCGCCGAGCACGAGATGCCCGGCCTCATGGCGTTGCGCGCCGAGTACGGCGAGGCGCAGCCGCTGGCGGGCGCCCGCATCGCCGGCTCCCTGCACATGACGGTCCAGACCGCCGTCCTCATCGAGACGCTCGTCGCGCTCGGCGCCGAGGTCCGCTGGGCCAGCTGCAACATCTTCAGCACGCAGGACGAGGCGGCCGCGGCGATCGTCGTCGGCCCGCACGGCACCCCCGAGGACCCGCAGGGCGTCCCCGTCTTCGCGTGGAAGGGTGAGAGCCTCGAGGAGTACTGGGACTGCACGGAGCAGATCCTCGTGTGGCCCGGCGCGGAGAACGGCCAGGGCGGCCCGAACCTCATCCTCGACGACGGCGGCGACGCCACGATGCTGGTGCACCTCGGCCTGCAGTACGAGCGCGCCGGCGTGGTGCCGCCCGACACGCTGCCGGGCGAGCCGGACCACACCCACGAGATGAACGTGGTGCGCGGCGTGTTGCGCCGGGCGCTCGACTCCGACCCGCTGCGCTGGACGACGATCGCGCAGAGCATCGGCGGCGTCACCGAGGAGACGACGACGGGCGTGCACCGGCTCTACCACCTCGCCGAGGCGGGGGAGCTGATCTTCCCGGCGATCAACGTCAACGACTCGGTCACCAAGTCGAAGTTCGACAACAAGTACGGCATCCGCCACTCGCTGCCGGACGGCATCAACCGCGCCACCGACATCCTCATCGGCGGCAAGGTCGCCTTCGTGTGCGGCTACGGCGACGTCGGCAAGGGCGCGGCCGAGGCGTTCCGCGGCCAGGGCGCGCGCGTCATCGTGTCCGAGGTGGACCCGATCTGCGCGCTGCAGGCGGCGATGGACGGCTTCCAGGTCGCCCGGCTCGACGAGACGATCGGCGAGGCCGACTTCGTCATCACCACGACGGGCAACAAGGACGTCGTGCGCGTCGAGCACATGCTCGCGCTGAAGGACAAGGCCGTCGTCGGCAACATCGGGCACTTCGACAACGAGATCGACATGGCCGGGCTCGCCGCCGTCCCGGGCGTCGTGAAGACCGAGATCAAGCCGCAGGTGCACGAGTGGACGCTGCCGGCCGGCGACGGCCGCGCCGAGCGGTCGATCATCGTGCTGTCGGAGGGGCGCCTGCTCAACCTGGGCAACGCGACCGGGCACCCGTCGTTCGTCATGTCGAACTCGTTCGCCAACCAGGTGATCGGCCAGATGGAGCTGTTCGCCGACATGGCCCGCCCGGCCGAGGAGCGGCAGTACGAGCGGCAGGTGTACCGCCTGCCCAAGGTGCTCGACGAGAAGGTCGCGCGCCTGCACCTCGACGCCCTCGGCGTGCGGCTCACCGAGCTGAGCAAGGAGCAGGCCGAGTACCTCGGCGTGCCGGTGGAGGGCCCGTACAAGCCGGAGCACTACCGCTACTGACGGCCCGTCGCCCTGCGCACGGGGGACAGCCCCCCGTGCGCAGGGTGGCACGCCGGATGTCGGCGCGGCGCCGCGGGCGGCAGCCTGGAAGCATGACCAGCATGACGTCCACCGACGGCCAGGTGCCGCCGCCCGCGACCCCGCCGACCCCGCCGCCGGCCACGCAGCCCGCCGAGCGTCCGGCGGTGTCCCCGCGGGCGACGTCGGACGGGGCGCCGCCGTTCCTCCTCGCGCCGTTCGACGGCCGGACCTGGCGCGCCTACGGCTTCCTGTGGCTCGCGCTGCTGCTCGCGCCGTTCGCGCTCGCGTACGCCCTGTTCACCGTGTCGTTCATGGCGGGCGTCGCGGTGACGGTCGTGGGCCTGTTCGTGGCGGGCGGCGTGCTGCTCGGTGCGCGCGGCTGGGCGTCGGTCTACCGGCGGATGGCGGTGCGTTACCTCGGCGTCGAGATCGCCGAGCCCGCGCCGCGCCAGCCGCGGAAGGGATTCTGGCGGCGCCTCGGCGGGATGCTCGGCGACGCGACCGCCTGGCGCGGGCTGCTGTACATGGTGGTGACGTTCCCCCTGGCGATCGCGGCGTTCGTGGTGAGCACCGTGTTCCTCGCCGTCGCGCTCGGCGGGATGACGCACTGGTTCTGGTCGCGCTGGCTGCCGCTGCAGCAGGCCGGCGACGGCACGTGGCACCGGGGCGCGTCGTTCGGCACGGACTGGTTCGTCGACACGCCGGCCCGACAGCTCCTGCTGGCGGCGGTCGGCCTGATCCTGTTCTACCTGTGGCCGCAGGTGCAGTCCCTGTTCGTCGGCCTCTTCCGGATGCTGGCGGAGGGGCTGCTCAGCCCCACGCGGGCCAGCCTGCGGGTGGCGTACGCCGAGCGCGCCCGCGCCGTCACCGTCGAGGACGCCGACGAGCGCCTGCGCCGCATCGAGCGCGACCTGCACGACGGCACCCAGGCGCACCTCGTGGCCGTCGCCATGCAGATCGGCGAGGCGCGCGAGCTGCTGCGCGACGGCACGGACGGCACGGACGGTATCGACACCGCGGAGCTCGCCGCCGTCCTGGAGACGGCCCACTCCAGCACGAAGGACACGCTCGCCGAGCTGCGCGAGCTCGCCCGCGGCATCCGCCCGCCCGCCCTGGACGCCGGCCTCGCCGTCGCCCTCGAGACGCTCGCCGCGCGCGCCGCCCT
>JADHZE010000140.1 GCA_026934365.1 Isoptericola sp. QY 916
TCACGGGGGCACGGCCCTCCAGGTCGCCGTGCGCGGTGACCGCCATGACCACGGTCTCGCCTCCCGACAGGTCCCCGCCCACGACGCCCGCGCCGACCGGCGCGGACACGTCAGCGAGGCCGCGGGCCAGCCCGGTCACCCAGTCGACCGGCAGGTCCCCCGGGACCACGAGCGACACGACCAGGGAGGTCGGGCGCGCGCCCATCGCCGCGACGTCCGCGAGGTTGGCCGTCGCGGCCCGCGCCCCGACGTCGTACCCGCCCGACCAGCGCCGGCGGAAGTGCCGGTCCTCGACGAGCACGTCCGTCGTGACGACGAACCGCGCGTCCGGGGCCGCCACCACCGCCGCGTCGTCCCCCGGGCCGAGCAGGGTCGCCGACGCCAGGGGCAGCAGCGGGAAGATCCGCGCGAGCAGGTCCTCCTCGGACAGGTCGCGCACGAGGGGGCGGGTGGCGTCGGTCACGGGGACGACTGTAGGCGGTCGTCGGGCACGTCCCGCCCGGTAGCGTGGTCGCCGTGCCCCGTGTGCTCCGTCGTGCTCGTGCCCTGATGCCGTCCCGTGCCGCCCGCGCCGCCGCGCTGGGCGTCCTCGTCCTCCCGCTGGCGGCCTGCGCCACCACGATCGGCGCGACGCCCGCCGAGGACGCCGCGAACCCGGACTGCGCGCCCGTCATGCTCGCGCTGCCCGACGTGCTCGCGGGCGACCTCGACAAGGCGAAGACCAACGCCCAGGCCACCGCCGCCTGGGGCGAGCCCGGGGCCGCCGTGACCCTGCGCTGCGGCGTCACCCCGCCCGGGCCGTCGCCCGACTGCCAGCGGGTCGAGTCGCCCGCGGGCGCCGTCGACTGGATCGTCGAAGCCGGGAAGGACGGCACGTGGCGGTTCACCACCTACGGCCGCGAGCCCGCCGTCGAGGTCGTCGTGCCGCCGTCGGTCACCGAGAGCCACTCGACGTCGTTCATCGGCGACCTCGCCCAGGCCGTGAGCAACGTGCCGCCGACCGCGCAGTGCACCTGACGCGACTGCCGAGGCGCGCGTCGGCCGCCCGTGGCACGGTGTCCGGATGGACCAACGCCTGAGCCTCGTGACCCTCGTCGTCGCCGACCTCGCCGCCACCCGGCGGTTCTACGTGGACGGCCTGGGCTGGGAACCGCTCCTCGAGGCCCCCGGCGAGGTGCTGATGATCCAGGTCGGCCAGCACGTCGTGCTGTCGATGTGGGACGAGGAGCACGCCACCGAGGAGATCGGGCCGGTCGTGCGCGGCGGCACCGCGCCGCTGACCCTCGCGCACAACGTCGGGGCCCCTGCCGGCGTGGACGCCGTCCTCGAGCAGGCGCGCCGGGCCGGGGCGCCGACCGTCCGCGACGGCGTGCGGCGCGAGTGGGGCGGCTACTCCGGCTATTTCACCGACCCCGACGGGTTCCTGTGGGAGGTCGCGCACGCGCCGGGCCCGCTCGGCGAGCTGGTGGTGCCCTGACCCTCCGGGCGTGGCGCGGTCAGCGCAGGCCGGTCGGCCGCTCCAGGGCGAGCTGGATGAGCTCGTCGACGAGCTCGGGATAGCTCACGCCCGAGGCCTCCCACATGCGCGGGTACATCGAGAACGGCGTGAACCCCGGCATGGTGTTGATCTCGTTGACGATCACGCGCCCGTCGGGGGTGACGAAGACGTCGACCCGGGACAACCCCTCGGCCTCCACGGCCTCGAAGGTGCGCACCGCGACCTCGCGGATCTCGTCGATGACGGGCTGCGGCAGCTCGGCCGGGCAGCGCAGGTCGACGTGCGCCTCGTCGAGGTACTTCGCCTCGAAGTCGTAGAACGCGTGGCTGTCGTGGTCGACGACGATCTCGCCGGGCAGCGACGCGCGCGCCCGGGCGCCGTCGTGCCCGCCGAGCACCGCGCACTCGATCTCGCGACCCTCGATCCCTGCCTCGACGACCACCTTGGGGTCGTGCTCGCGCGCGGCCTCGACGGCGGCGGGCAGGTCGGCCAGGTCGTCCACGCGCGTGATGCCGAGCGACGACCCCGCGCGGGCCGGCTTGACGAACAGCGGCAGGCCCAGCGGCTCGACGGCGGCGACGCACGCGGCGCGGTCCCGCTCCCAGTCCCGCGGCCGGATCACGACGTACGGGCCGACCGTGAGGCCCTGGCCGGCGAGCACGAGCTTCATGAAGTGCTTGTCCATGCCGACCGCCGAGGCCAGCACGCCCGCGCCGACGTAGTGCACGTCCGACAGCTCCAGCAGGCCCTGCACCGTGCCGTCCTCGCCGAACGGGCCGTGCAGCAGCGGGAAGACGACGTCGACCTCGCCGAGCAGCGCGGGCACCTGGCCCGGCTCCAGCACGCGCAGGGTGCGCTCTCCCTGGGTGAGCGACAGCACGACCTCGGCGCCGGAGTCGGCCGTCACCTCCGGGAGGCGGCCGTCGGTGATCTGCCAGCGCTCCGGGTCGTCGGCGGCGATCACCCAGCGGCCCGCGCGCGTGATGCCCACGGGCACGACGTCGTAGCGGTCGCGGTCGATCGCGCGCAGCACGCCGGCCGCGGTGGACGCGGAGATGGCGTGCTCGCCCGAGCGCCCGCCGAACAGCACGGCGACGCGGGTCTTGCGCGGGGTGCCGTCACCCGCGGTCGGGACGGCAGGGACGGGGCTCGTCGTGGGAGCGGCGGTGGCGTCGGACATCGCCGCCCAACCTACCGGACCCGGGCCCGCCGTCCCGACCGCCTCAGCGGGCGCGGAGCTCCTTGCGCAGGATCTTCCCCGCGGCGGACTTCGGGACCGCGTCGACGAACTCCACGACCCGCACCTTCTTGTACGGCGCGACCTGTGCCGCGACGAAGTCCTGCACGTCCGCGGCACTCAACGCGCTGCCCTCGGCCCGCACGACGAAGGCCTTCGGCACCTCCCCCGACTCCGGGTCGGGCACGCCGATCACGGCCGCGTCCGCGATCTCGGGGTGCGTGAGCAGCAGCGCCTCCAGCTCCGCCGGCGCCACCTGGTAGCCCTTGTGCTTGATGAGCTCCTTGAGCCGGTCGACGACGGTGAACGCGCCGTCGGAGTCGACCGTCACGATGTCGCCGGTGTGCAGGAAGCCGTCCGGCTCGAGGGTGTCGCGGGTGGCCTGCTCGTCCGCGAGGTACCCGACCATGACGTTCGGACCGGCGCACAGCAGCTCGCCGGGCGCGCTCACGCCCTCGGCCGGCTGCGCGATCGCCTCCCCCGTGGCCGGGTCGACGACCCGGGCGAGCATGTTCGGCACCAGCAGGCCGACGGTGCCCGGGGAGATGTCGGTCCGGTCGACGGGCACGACGTGCGAGACCGGCGACATCTCCGACATCCCGTACCCCTGCAGCACCCGGGCGCCCGGCAGGCGTCGGGCCACGGCCTCGGCCAGGTGCTCGTCGAACGGCGCCGCCCCCGACATGAGCATCCGCACGCTCGACAGGTCACGACCGGCGGCCGCGGGGTGCTTGGCGAGCGCCAGCGCGATGGGCGGCGCGACGAACAGCACGGTGGCCCGGTGCTGCTCGACGACGCGCAGGTACTCGGCGAGGTCGAACCGCGGCTGCGTGACGAGCGTCGACCGCTGGTAGATCGCGCCGTTCATCAGCACCGTCATGCCGTAGATGTGGAAGAACGGGAGCACCGCGGGGATGACGTCGTCGCGCGTGAGGGGCAGGTACGCCTCCGTCTGCACCACGTTCGCCACGAGGTTGCGGTGGGTGAGCATCACGCCCTTCGGCAGCCCGGTCGTGCCGGACGAGTACGGCAGGACGGCGAGGTGCGTGCGGGGGTCGAACGCGACGTCGGGCGCGGTGTGGCCGCCCGCGAGGAGCTCGCCGAGCGACGGGTGACCGTCCGCGCCGTCGAGCACGACCACGTCGGCGGTCGCCATCCCGACGGCGTCGGCACCCGCCTCGGCCGCCGGCAGCAGCGCGGAGACCGTCACGAGCGCCTTCGCCCCCGACGACCCCAGCTGCTTGGCGACCTCGCGCCCGGACGCGAGCGCGTTGATCGTCGTCACGGTGATCCCGGCCCGCAGCAGGCCGTGGAACACGGCGACGAACGCGGGCACGTTGGGGCTGTGCAGGGCCACCACGTCCCCGACGCCCAGGCCGCGGGCGGCGAACGCCCCGGCGATGGCGTCCACGCGGTCGCGCAGCTCGCCGTACGTGGTCGTGGCACCGCTCGGACCGTCGACCAGGGCGACACGACCCCGGTCAGCGTCGTCCAACGAGGCGAAGAGGAACTCGTGGAGGGTGACGTCGGGGATCTCGACGTCGGCGTGCGGGCTGCGGATGACGGAGCGGTCGGTGCTGGTCTCGGACATGGCGGTCCCTTCGTGCGGCACGGTCCTCGTCGACCGTGTGCACGGGAGCGTAGCGCCGGGAACCGATGGCACGGGAGCGACGTTGGGGCGATCGTGGACATCACGAACGACGCGAACGCCATCGCGGCGCCCGCGGCCGAGGACCAGGCCGCGCCCGCCGACGATCCCAGTCATAGTCCGGGCTCCTCGCAGCCCCCGACTCCGCTCGACCCTGAGGCGGTGCACCACCGGTGACCGCCGTCCTCTCCCTCCTCCTCGGCATCCTGGTGATCCTCGTGATCACGGCGGCGACGGCCTACTTCGTCGCCCAGGAGTTCGCCTACATGACCGTGGACCGCTCCCGGCTCGCCGCCCGCGCGGAGGCCGGTGACGCGACCGCGAAGCGTGCCCTCGCCGTCACGCGCCGCACGTCCTTCGTGCTCTCGGGCGCCCAGCTCGGCATCACCGTGACCGGCCTGCTGGTCGGCTACGTGGCCGAGCCCCTGGTGGGCGACGCGCTGGGCACCCTGCTCGGCGGCGTCGGCGTCCCGACCGGGGTCGGCGTGGCCGTCGGCACCGTCGCGGCCCTCGTCGTCTCGACGCTGGTGCAGATGCTCTTCGGCGAGCTGTTCCCGAAGAACCTCGCCATCGCCCGCCCCGAGCCCACGGCCCTGCGCCTGGCCGGCTCGACGACGGCGTACCTCACGGTGCTCGGCTGGCTCATCGCCGTCTTCGACAAGGCGTCGAACGCCCTGCTGCGGCTGCTGCGCATCGAGCCCGTGCACGACGTCGAGCACTCCGCCACCGCCCGCGACCTCGAGCACATCGTCGCGGACTCCCGCGAGAGCGGCGACCTGCCCGACGACCTGTCGGTGCTGCTGGACCGCATCCTCGACTTCCCGCAGCACGACGTCGAGCACGCCATGATCCCGCGCTCGCGCGTCGGCACCGTCGACCCCGCCCTCACGGTGGGCGAGCTGCGCACGCTCATGGCCGGCGGCCACTCCCGCTACCCCGTGGTGGACGCCGAGGACCGTGCGCTCGGCGTCGTCCAGCTCACCGACCTGCTGCGGACCGGCCTCGGCGACGCCGCGCCCGTCACCGAGCTCATGCGACCGGTCACGGTGCTGCCCACCCTCATGGCGCTGCCGGACGCCCTCACCGAGCTGACGCGCACCCGCAACCAGCTCGCCGTCGTCGTCGACGAGTACGGCGGGTTCGCGGGCGTGCTCACCCTCGAGGACCTCGCGGAGGAGCTGGTCGGCGAGATCACCGACGAGCACGACCCGGCCCTGCCGGTCACCGTCTCGCCCGAGGACGACGGCGCCTGGGTGATGGGCGGCGACGTCCACCTGGACGAGGCGGAGCGCGCCATCGGGCACGACCTGCCGCGCGGCGACCACGAGACGGTCGCCGGGCTGCTCATCGCGCAGACCGGCGCGCTGCCCCGCGCGGGCGACGCGGTGACGGTCGAGCTGCCGCCGGACCCGGCGGACCTCGTGCACGACGAGCCCCGCCGTCGCTGGCTGGAGGTCGACGTGATCTCGATCGAGCGCCACGTGCCCCACCTGGTGCGCGTGCGCCTGTTCGAGGGCACCGCGGAGGGCACGGTCGAGCCGGTCCCGGACGCCACGCCTCCCCCCGCGAAGGAGGACGACCGATGAGCAACCCCTGGGTCGTCGTCGCGGCGACCGTCGTCATCATCGCGCTGAGCGCGTTCTTCGTGGCGGTGGAGTTCGCCCTGCTGGGGGCGCGCCGCCACCGGCTGGAGGACGCCGCTCCGCGCAGCCGGTCCGCGCGGGCCGCGCTGCGCAGCTCGTCCGAGCTCACGCTGCTGCTCGCCGGGTCCCAGCTCGGCATCACGGCGTGCACCCTGGCGCTCGGCGCCGTGACCAAGCCCGCCGTGCACCACTGGCTCACGCCGCTCTTCGCCGGGTGGGGGGCGCCGTACTGGGTGGCCGACGTCGCGGGCTTCGTGCTCGCGCTGATCATCGTCACCTTCCTGCACCTCGTGGTGGGCGAGATGGCGCCCAAGTCGTGGGCCATCGCGCACCCCGAGGCGTCCGCCACGCTGCTCGCCCTGCCGATGCGGGCGTTCATGTGGCTCACCCGGCCGGTGCTGCGCTGGCTCAACGCGCTGGCCAACCGGTGCCTGCGGGCCGTCGGCGTGGAGCCGGTGGACCACATCGAGGCGGGTCACGACCCGACCACGCTGCGTCACCTCGTGGAGCACTCGGCGAACGTCGGCGCCCTCGACGCCGCGTACTCCTCGCAGATCGCGGGCGCTCTGGAGCTGGAGACCCTCACGGTCGACACGCTCCTGGCCGCGGGCGCGCGGCCCACCGCGGTGCCGGCGGACGCGACGGCGGCCGACGTGCGGGCGGCGTCCGTGACCTCCGGCCACCTGCGCATCCTGCTGCGCGACGGCGGTGTCGACGGCGAGGTGACCGGCGTCGTGCACGTGCGCGACACCCTGCTGCTCGACGACGCCGCCCCCGTGGCACCCGTGGCGCGCGCGCCGTTCGTGCTCGACGCGGCGACCACCGTGCACGCGGCGATCTCGCTGCTGCGCGAGGCGGGAGAGCAGCTCGCGCTGGTGCGGCGCGACGGGCGCACGCTGGGCGTCGTCACGCTGGCGGACGTGCTGTACCGCCTGCTGCCGCAGGCGCAGGAGGCGACGGCGGACGTCTGACCCGTCGTCAGGCCCGCCGCCGTCGAAGCCCGGGCGGCCGGGCCAGGGCGCGGCGTACGGTGAGGTCATGCCTGTGACCTCGCCGGACGCCGCGCCGTCGTCCTTCCCCTCGCCGCTCTCCGCCCCTCGCCAGATCCTCACCGACGAGCTGCTGGAGATGATCCGCGGCCGCGCGGCGGCGTACGACCGCGAGAACGCGTTCTTCGCCGACGACCTCGCCGACCTGAAGGCCGCCGGGTACCTGCAGGCGATGGTGCCGCAGCACCTCGGCGGCGCCGGGCTGACCCTGCGGGAGGCCGCGCGCGAGCAGGCGCGGCTCGCCGGCGCCGCCCCCGCCACGGCCCTCGCGGTGAACATGCACCACGTGTGGGTCGGCGTGGCTCGGTTCCTGCACGAGCGCGGCGACCACTCGCTGGACTGGCTGCTCGAGGAGACGGCGCACGGCGAGGTCTTCGGCTTCGGCTACTCCGAGGCGGGCAACGACCTGGTGCTGCTCGGCTCGCGCACCGAGGCGCGCCCGGACGGCGAGGGCGGGTACTCCTTCCACGGCACGAAGATCTTCACGTCCAACTCCCCCGGCTGGACCCGCCTGGGCGTCATGGGGCTGGACGACGCGACCGACCCCGACGACCCGCGCGTCGTGCACGCGTTCGTCACCCGCGACGGCGGCGGCTTCGAGATCAAGGACGACTGGGACACGCTCGGCATGCGGGCGTCGCAGTCCTGCACCACGGTGCTCGACGGCGCGCTCGCGCCCGCCGACCGCGTGCTGCGCCGCATCGCGCCCGGCCCCAGCCTCGACCCGTACGTGCTGGGCATCTTCACCAGCTTCGAGATCCTGCTCGCGAGCGTGTACCTCGGTATCGCGGACCGCGCGCTGACGCTCGCCGTCGAGACGGTCGGGAAGCGGCGCTCGATGAAGACCGGCAAGGCCTACTCGCAGGACCCGGACATCCGCTGGCGCATCGGCACGGCCGCCCTCGCGCTCGACGGCCTGTGGCCGCAGCTCGACCTGGTGGCCGGGGAGGTCGACGCCCAGGTCGACAAGGGTGCCGGCTTCTTCCGCTCGACGGCGGGGCTCAAGGTCCGCGTGACGGAGACGGCTCGGCAGGTCGTGGACGAGGCGATCCGCTGCTCCGGCGGCTCCACGTACTTCAACCGCTCCGAGCTGGGGCGGCTCTACCGCGACGTGCTGGCCGGCATCTTCCACCCCAGCGACGACGAGTCCGCGCACTCCACCGTCGCGCAGGCGGTGCTCGGCCCCCTCGAGGACTGAGCGAGGACCGACCCGCCTCCCGAGCTGTCAGAGCCACGTGGAGGTTGGCGTCACCGTGGCCCTGACAGCTCCAGGTTCAGGACGAGGCGCCGTCCAGCCGGGCGAGCTCGTCGGGGGTGAGCTCCAGCGTCATCGAGCGCAGCAGGGCGCCGAGCTGGCCCGTGTGCCGGGCGCTGGCGATGGGAGCGACGACGGTCGGCTGCGCGCGCAGCCAGGCCAGCGCGACGGACGCGACGGGCACGTCGTGGGCGGCCGCGACGTCGTCGAGCGCGGCCAGCACGCGCCGCCCGCGGTCGTCGAGGTAGCGCGCCGCGCCGTGCGCACGCGGGCTGTCGGGCGCCTCGCCGTCACGGTAGGTCCCGGCGAGGAAGCCGGAGGCGAGCGCGTAGTACGGCAGCACCCCGAGCCCGTGCCGCTCGGCGGGCCGCCGCAGCCCGTCCTCGAACCCGCGCTCCACGAGGTTGTAGTGCGGCTGCAGGGCCACGGGACGGTGCAGCCCGCCGGCGTCGACGGCGGCGAACCACTCGTCGATCCGCTCCGGCGTGTAGTTCGAGACGCCGATCTCGCGCACGAGGCCGTCGTCGACGAGGGCCGAGAACGCCGCGGCAGTCTCCGAAAGAGGGGTGTCGGCGTCGTCGAAGTGCGCGTAGTACAGGTCGATGCGGTCGGTGCCGAGGCGCTTCAGCGACGCCTCCGCGGCGGCGCGCACGTTCGACGCCGAGAGCCCGCGGAACTGCGGGTGCGCGGCGACCTTGGTCGCGACCAGCAGGTCGTCGCGGCGACCCGTGCGCGCCAGCCAGCGCCCGATCGTCTCCTCGCTCTCGCCCCCGGAGTTGCCCGGCACCCACGCGGAGTAGCCGTCGGCGGTGTCGACCATGCGGCCACCGGCGTCGGCGAACGCGTCGAGGACGGCGAAGGACGCCGCGTCGTCCGCCGTCCAGCCGAACACGTTGCCGCCGAGCACCAGGGGCGCCGCGTCGACGTCGAGGGAGCCGAGCGCGGGGCCGGCCGGGGCAGAGTTCGTCGCCTGGGTCACAGCACGCACAAGCACGGTGGCGCCCGCGGCATTCCCGGACCGCTACGATCCCGCGTCATGACGCTGCGCAGGGGCACGGTCGCCCGGTACGCCGTCGGGTCCGTCGGCACCGGCGGGTTCGCGACTCTCCCCGGCCTGGTGCTGGTCTTCTACCTCACCGACACGCTCGGCGTCGCCGCGGGCCTCGCGGGCCTCCTGGTCACCGCCGCGAAGGTGTGGGACGTCGTCATCGACCCGCTCATCGGCGCCGCCAGCGATCGCGAGCGCGCCCGCACCGGCCGTCGTCGCCGCCTCATGGTGGTGGGCGGCCTCGCCCTGCCGGTGTTCTTCACCCTGACGTTCGCCGTCCCCGCCTCCCTCGCCCCGGCGGGCGCCGCGACCTGGGTGCTCCTCGCGTTCCTCGCGGCGGCGACGGCGTTCAGCCTGTTCCAGGTGCCGTACATCGCCCTGCCTGCCGAGCTGGCCGCCACCTACGACGCCCGGACCCGCCTGCTCACCGCGCGGGTGGTGGTGCTCACCGCCGCGATCCTGCTGTTCGGCGGCGGCGGGCCCGCGCTGCGCGGGCTCGGGGGCGACGACGAGAGGCTCGGGTACCTGCTCATGGCGGTGGCCGCGTCGCTGGTGCTCGGGGCGGCGCTGCTGCTCGCGTCGACGGCCGAGCGCTCGGCGGGGCCGCCCGCCCCGCCCCGGCCGGTACGAGCGCGGGCGCGGCTCGCAGCGCACTACCGCGAGGGACTCGGGCTGCTGCGCTCGAGCCGTCCGTTCCGCACGCTGCTCGGCACCTTCGTGCTGCAGGCGCTCGCCACCGGCGCCATGCTCGCGGGCGCCCAGTACGTCGCCACCTGGGTGCTGCACGACACCGCCGCCGTGACGTTCCTGTTCGTCGCGCTGGTGGGGCCGGCGCTCGTCGTGACGCCGGCGTGGGGCGTGCTCGCCCGGCGCGTCGGGAAGGAGCGTGCGTTCCGGCTGGCATCGGTGCTGTTCGCCGTGGCGGCGCTCGCGCTGCTGCCCCTCGCCTGGTCGCCCGGCGCCTGGGTGTACGGGCCCGTGGCCCTGGCCGGCGCGGCGTACGCGGGCATGCAGTCGCTACCGATGGCGATGCTCCCCGACGTCATCGCGCACGACGCCCGCACGACGCGCACCGACCGCGCCGGCGCGTTCGGCGGCGTCTGGACCGCGGGCGAGACCACCGGCATGGCGCTCGGCACCACCCTGCTGACCGTGGTGCTCGCCGTGACCGGCTACGTGGAGTCCACGGGCGGGCAGACCGTCGTCCAGCCCGCCGCCGCCGTGCTCGGCGTCGTCGCGTCGTTCAGCCTCCTGCCCGCGCTGCTCGTGGCCGCGAGCCTCCTGCCCCTCGGCCGGTACCCGCTGCGCCGCCGCGACGTCGACGCGCCCGACACCGCCCCCGACGACGCCCCCTACTCCTCCGCAGACCCCGGCCCCACCCGGGCCGACACTCCCGCTCCCCGACCCCAGGAGGCCCCGTGAACCACCCTGCCCTGCCCGACGGCGCGCTCGACCTGGCCCAGGACCCTGCCGCCGTGCTCGCCGCGCTGGCCACCCTGCGCCACCGCGACGCCCCCACCCACGGCGGCCGGGTGCTCAGCTACGTGTACGACCCCGGCGTCCCCGAGCTGGACGCGCTCGCCGGCGACGCCGCGCGCGCGATGCAGCCCGTCAACGGGCTCGACCCGACGACGTTCGGCTCGGTGGCCGCCCTGGAGCGCGACGTCGTGGCCTTCGCCCGCGACCTGCTCGGCGGCGATGCCGACACCGTCGGCACCGTGACCAGCGGCGGCACGGAGAGCTGCCTGCTCGCGGTGCAGTCCGCGCGGGACATGTGGCTCGCCGCCCGTGGGCTGCGGCCGGGCGAGGCGCGACCCCGGCTGGTCGCGCCCGTCACGGTGCACGCCGCGTTCGGCTACTCCACCCAGATGCGCCCGGAGTCCGTGGCGGAGTTCCGCTTCCCCGGCGGCGCTGCGTGGACGTCGTGACCGTGGTGACCTGGGACACGTTGCCCGGAACACGTTGACCTCAACAAGGGTTCAGGTCGTAGCGTGACCAGCAACGACATCCGCGACGACGAAGGGGACGAGATGCCCGTCTACACCCTGCCCGACCTGCCGTACGACTACAGCGCCCTCGAGCCGCACATCAGCGGCAAGATCATGGAGCTGCACCACGACAAGCACCACGCGGCCTA
>JADHZE010000141.1 GCA_026934365.1 Isoptericola sp. QY 916
GTCGGTCGCGTCGTGCAGGACGCCGGCGCACGCGTGGCCGCCCGCGCGGAGCGTGCACCCGCGGGCCCGCGCGGCACGACACCGCGGCCGTTGTCCCACGTCCGTGTGGCGGACGACCTGACCCGCCGGGGCTACCGGTTCCGCACGGACGACGACGGCGACGTGACCGGGACGTGGGACGGCAACCGGTTCTGGTTCCTCCTGCTCGGCGACCACGACGAGATCCTGCAGGTGCGCGGCCGCTGGGCCGGCACGGTGCCCGAGGGCGCCCGCCTGGCCGTCCTGCAGGCCGTGAACGACTGGAACCGCGAGCGGGTGTGGCCCAAGGTCTACGCCCGGGCGGAGGGCGAACGACTCGTGCTCTACACCGAGGTGTCGGTGGACTTCGAGCACGGCGCGACGGACGAGCAGCTCGCCGCCACCGTGTCGTGCGGCCTCGTCACGTCGTCGCAGTTCTTCAGCACCGTGGGTGCGATGACGCCCGGCGGGCCGGAGATCGACGACCCGTCCTGAGCCGGCCCGGTTCGGGCAACCCGCCCGGTCAGCCTCGCAGCGAGGGCATCCCGAGCACGACCGGGCCCGCGGACGGCGCCGTGCCGTGGGAGTGCTCGTCCTCTCCCCCGCCGAGGCGCGCCGTCTCCCGCTGCGCCCAGGCGTCGCCCGACCGGGTGCGGCGCACGGCGTACGCGCCGCCGTCGAGCACCGCGTCCGCGACGAGGAAGTGCGGCGCCGACCGCGTGACCCCCACGGTCACGACGTCGCCCGGGCGCGGCAGGCGCGCGTCGAGCGTCGCGGCGTCGGCGAGCCGCGGGTCCTCGAGCGAGGTCGGGGCGCCGGCGAGGCCCTCGGCCCCGGCGGCGACGTCGTCGAGCAGGTCGGCGGGGAGCGCGAGGTGCACGAGCCGGTTGTCGGGGGCGCGTCCGGAGAGCCGGTGCGTCGCGCCGTCCTTCTTGCCGGCACCCTCGGAGACGAGGACGTCGATCGTGCGCCCGACCTGGCGGGCGGCCTCCTCGCCGGCGATGCGCTCCTGGAGGGCCAGCAGGCGCTCGAACCGCTCCTGCACGACCTCCTTGGGCAGCTGCTCCTCCATGGTCGCGGCCGGCGTGCCGGGGCGCGGGGAGTACTGGAACATGAACGCCGAGCTGAACCGCGAGGCCTCCACGACGCGCAGCGTCTCGCGGAAGTCCTCCTCCGTCTCCCCCGGGAAGCCCACGATGATGTCGGTCGTGATCGCGGCGTCCGGCATGGCGTCCCGCACGCGGTCGAGGATGCCGAGGAACCTGGCCGACCGGTACGACCGGCGCATGGCGCGCAGCACACGGTCCGAGCCGGACTGCAGCGGCATGTGCAGGCTCGGCATGACGTTCGGCGTCTCGGCCATGGCGGCGATGACGTCGTCGGTGAACGCCGCCGGGTGCGGGGAGGTGAAGCGCACGCGCTCCAGCCCCTCGATCGCGCCGCAGGCGCGCAGCAGCTTCGCGAACGCCCCGCGGTCGCCGAACTCGACGCCGTAGCTGTTGACGTTCTGGCCCAGCAGCGTGACCTCGACGGCGCCGGCGGCCACGAGCGCCTCGACCTCGGCCAGGACCTCCCCCGGCCGGCGGTCGCGCTCCTTGCCGCGCAGGTGCGGCACGATGCAGAACGTGCAGGTGTTGTTGCAGCCGACCGAGATCGACACCCAGCCCGCGTAGACCGACTCGCGGCGCGTGGGCAGCGTGGAGGGGAAGACCTGCAACGACTCCGCGATCTCCACCTGGGCCTCGGCGTTGTGCCGGGCCCGCTCGAGGAGGACCGGGAGCGCGTCCAGGTTGTGCGTGCCGAAGACGACGTCCACCCACGGGGCCTTGGACACGATCTCGCCGCGGTCCTTCTGCGCGAGGCAGCCGCCGACCGCGATCTGCATCCCCGGCCGGTCCGACTTGATCCCGGCGAGCTGCCCGAGGTTCCCGTAGAGCCGGGTCGCGGCGTTCTCGCGCACGGCGCAGGTGTTGATCACGACGACGTCGGCGCGGCTGGCCGCCTCGTCCTCGGCGGTGGCGCGCGCGTAGCCGGCCTGCTCGAGCATGCCGGCCATGTGCTCCGAGTCGTGCACGTTCATCTGGCAGCCCAGGGTGCGCACGAGATAGGTGCGCTGGCCGGACGGCTCGTCGGTGGGACGTGCCGACACGGCGGGGCTCTGCGTGGTACTGGACATCGCATCTAGGGTACGGTGCCCGACGGCCGGGCCCCGACGAGGTGACCCAGACCTCCTGCTCGACGGCGTGGCCGCCGCGGTCAGGGCCCGGAGCGCAGTCATGCTGCGCAAGCACTGTTACTGAACCGTTGCGGAACCGGACAACCCGGTGCTGGTCGCGGAAACACCGAGTGGATAGGTTCGACAGATGGATCACGGCGATGCGACCACGACGACCGACCCCGCCGAGGCGGAGTCCTCCCTCGGTGCCCCGCTCGTCGAGCTGAAGAACGTCAACAAGCACTTCGGCGAGCTGCACGTGCTCCAGGACATCGACCTCACCGTGCGCCGGGGCGAGGTGCTCGTCGTCATCGGCCCGTCCGGCTCCGGGAAGTCCACCCTGTGCCGGGCGATCAACCGCCTTGAGACGATCGACTCCGGCGAGATCCGGATCGACGGCCAGCCGCTGCCCGAGGAGGGCAAGACCCTGGCCAAGCTGCGGGCCGACGTCGGCATGGTGTTCCAGGCGTTCAACCTCTTCGCGCACAAGACGATCCTGGAGAACGTCACGCTCGGGCCGGTCAAGGTCCGCAAGGAGCGCTCGTCGGCCGCGAAGGAGCGCGCCCTGCAGCTGCTCGACCGGGTCGGGGTGAAGAACCAGGCCCAGAAGATGCCCGCCCAGCTCTCCGGCGGTCAGCAGCAGCGCGTCGCGATCGCCCGCGCGCTGGCGATGAAGCCCAAGGTGATGCTCTTCGACGAGCCCACCTCGGCGCTCGACCCGGAGATGATCAACGAGGTCCTGGACGTCATGGTCGCCCTCGCCAAGGAGGGCATGACGATGATCGTCGTCACCCACGAGATGGGCTTCGCCCGCAAGGCCGCGAACCGGGTCGTCTTCATGGCGGACGGCCAGATCGTCGAGGAGGCCACCCCCGAGGAGTTCTTCACCGCGCCGAAGAGCGACCGCGCCAAGGACTTCCTGTCCAAGATCCTCTCCCACTGACCAGCACTGATCCACCCACGACCACTGCCACGCTAGGGCGGGAACCCCCGCCGGCCGCGCGGTCCGGGACCTGACATCGGCGTCCCCGGCCCGCCCGGGCGACCACAACGAAGGGTAAGAACGATGCGCACACGACACGCAGGGGCCGCGGCGCTCGCCGCACTGACCGCTCTCACGCTCGCCGCCTGCGGCGGCAGCGACGTCGGCGGCGAAGGTGGCGGCGACGAGACCGGCGGTGCCGGGGGCGGCGACACCATCAAGATCGGCATCAAGTTCGACCAGCCCGGCCTGGGCTACCAGGACGGCAGCGAGTACACCGGATTCGACACCGACGTCGCCCGCTACGTCGCGGACAAGCTCGGCTACTCGGAGGACCAGATCGAGTGGGTCGAGGCGCCGTCGGCCAACCGCGAGACCATGCTGCAGACCGGCCAGGTCGACATGATCTTCGCGACCTACTCCATCACCGACGAGCGCAAGGAGCAGGTCGCGTTCGCCGGCCCGTACTTCATCGCCGGTCAGGACCTCCTCGTCGCCGAGGACAACACCGACATCACCGGTCCCGAGACGCTCGAGGGCAAGAACCTCTGCTCGGTGACCGGCTCGACGTCGGCGCAGCGCATCAAGGACGAGTACGCCGAGGGTGTGCAGCTCGTGGAGCGGCCCGGCTACGCCGAGTGCGTCACCGCGCTCACCGCCGGCCAGGTGGACGCGGTCACGACCGACGACATCATCCTCGCCGGCCTTGCCGCCCAGCCCGCCAACAAGGGCAAGGTCAAGGTCGTGGGGGCTCCGTTCTCCGAGGAGAACTACGGCGTGGGCCTGCCGCAGGACAACGACCGCTGCGAGGACATCAACGCCGCGATCACGGAGATGATCGACGACGGCTCGTGGGAGGAGGCCGTGACCTCGAACACCGAGGGCACCGGCTACACCCCGAACGCCGACCTCAACCCGCCGACGCCGGACGCCTGCGCCTGACGAGGTCGTCCGACCGTCCGATCGGCACGAGGGGGGGCGGCGCCGCCGCGCCGCTCCCCTCGTTCGTCGACCTTCGTCCGTCCACCGCGGTTCCCGCCGCACCACCCTCCGGGAGGCTGACACACCGTGGGTGACTTCCTGTCCCAGTTCGGCGAGCTCTTCGCGATCTACGACGTGCCCGCCGCGTTCTGGGTCAACATCCAGCTGACGTTCTGGGCCGCGATCTTCTCGCTGATCCTCGGCACCGTGCTCGCGCTCATGCGGATCTCGCCCATCGCGAGCCTGCAGTGGGCGGGCGCGGCCTACGTGAACATCCTGCGCAACACTCCGCTGACCGTCATCATGACGTTCCTGTTCCTGGCGGTCTGGACGCAGCTGCAGATCACGCTGTCCGACGACTTCGCTCAGAACTTCTTCCGGTTCGGCGTGATCGGCCTGACCGTGTACCACGCGGCGTTCGTGTGCGAGGCGATCCGCTCGGGGGTCAACACCGTGCCCCTGGGGCAGGCGGAGGCCGCCCGGGCGATCGGCCTGTCCTTCCTGCCCGCCGCCCGGCTGATCATCCTGCCGCAGGCGTTCCGCGGCGCGATCGCGCCCCTCGGCAACACCCTGATCGCGCTGCTGAAGAACTCGACGGTCGCGGTCGCGGTGAGCGTCTCCACGGAGACCTCGACCCTCATGCGGGAGATGATCGAGAGCAACGCGAACTACATCTACGCGATCTTCATGATCTTCGCGATCGGCTTCGCGGTGCTCGTGATCCCCATCGGTCTGCTCACCACCTTCCTCTCCAACCGACTGGCGGTGCGCCGATGAGCTCTCAGCAGTCCGTCCTCTTCGACGCCCCCGGCCCCCGTGCGCGCCGGTTCATCGTGCTCGGCAACATCCTCGGCGCGCTCGTCGTGCTGGGCATCGCCGCGCTCGTCGTGGTGCAGCTCGCCGCCAAGGGGCAGTTCGCCGCGGCGCTGTGGGAGCCGATCTTCACGTCCAGCGCCTGGCAGAACTACTTAATCCCCGGCCTGCAGAACACGCTGCGGGCCGCGGGGTTCGCCATCGTCGGCGCCGTGGTCTTCGGCCTCATCTTCGGGTCCGGGCGGCTCGCCCGCGTGCGCGCCGTCCGCTGGTTCAGCGGCGTGGTCGTGGAGTTCTTCCGCGCCGTGCCGGTGCTGCTCATGATGGTCTTCTTCTGGCTGCTGTTCGGGTTCAACCGGATCAGCGACGACCCGGCCTTCCTCGCCGTCGTGATCGCCCTCATCCTCTACAACGGGTCCGTCATCGCGGAACTGGTGCGGGCGGGCGTCGGCAACCTGCCGAAGGGCCAGTCCGAGGCCGGCCTCGCGGTCGGGCTCACCGGCGGGCAGGTGCTGCGGTCGATCCAGCTCCCCCAGGCCCTCATCGCGATGCTGCCGGCCCTGGTGTCCCAGCTCGTGGTGGTCCTCAAGGACACCGCGCTCGGCCAGATCATCACCTACAACGAGCTGCTGCGCGCGGCGCAGATCTTCGGCAACGGGAACAGCAACAACCTGCAGACGCTGACGGTCGCCGCGCTGATCTTCATCGTCATCAACTGGGCGCTGACCGCCGTGGCGCGGTGGCTCTCCCGCTATCTCAGCGGCCGCACGTCGGGCGTCACCGCGGCCGGTCCCGGCATCGGCAACCCGACCGCTGTCGCCGGCGGCAAGACGACGGGGCCGGGCAACGCCATCGCGGCCACCGGAGACCCGAGCGCGACCTGACGCGCGATCGCGCCTGCCACGCAGGACGACGGATGCCCCCGGACGCTTCTCGCGTCCGGGGGCATCCGTCGTCCTGGGGCGTGCGTTGAGATCCGATCCTGCGGGCGGAGATCCATGACAAGCGTGGACGTGGAGGCGACGGCACCCACGGACGGCGGAGCCCGCTGGCAGCGCGCGAATCAGTCCACGGCACCGGGGTAGTCGTCGTCGAGGTCGTCCTCGCCCTCCTCCGCGAGGGCGTCGCGCACGACGCCGAAGGAGACGCCCGGCGCGTAGCCCTTGCGCCCGAGCGCCCCGACGGCGCGGCGGACGCGCACGTCGCGCTCCAGCCCGCGGGTGCGTGCCACGTGCTTGCGGGCCAGGGCCAGAGCGGCCGCGCGCTCGTCGTCGGGGTCCACCTGCTCGAGCGCGTCGGCGGCCGTCTCCTCGGCGATGCCGCGGCGGCGCAGCTCCATCGCCAGCGCGCGCCGCGAGAGCCCTCGCTCGGAGTGCCGCGTGCGCACGAGCATGTCGGCGTAGGCGGCGTCGTCGACCAGACCCACCTCGTCGAACCGGTCCAGCACCGGCCCCACGACCGCCTCCGGGTAGCCCTTGCGCGCGAGCGACTGCTCCAGCTCCGCGCGGCTCTTCGGGGCCGCCGTGAGGATGCGCAGCAGCGTCTCGCGCGCCTTCTCCGTGGCGTCCTCGAGCGTCAGCTCGCCGGCCTCGAGCCGCTCGGCCACCGTGCGACGGGGCTGACGCCCGCGCGGGGCGCCGTCCGCGTCGCCCTCCGCGTCGCCCTCCGAGCCGGCATCCGAGTCGGCATGGCGGCGGCCGCGACGCTTCCCCACGCCGCGACCGCCCGGGGCAGTATCCCCCGAAGTCACGAGACCCCTCCTCCGTCGACCGCGACGAGCGCGGCGCCTGTCAGAACGGCGCCTTCTTACCCTTGGCGCCCGCCTTGGCGGTCGGTGCCGGGTCGACGCTCAACCCCGTGGCGGAACCCGCGGCGCCCGTGGCCGGAGCCTCCGCCGCGGGGGCGTCCAGCTTGGCGCCGACACCGAGCTTCTCCTTGATGCGCTTCTCGATCTCGTTCGCCAGGTCAGGGTTGTCCTTCAGGAAGGCCCGGGCGTTCTCCTTGCCCTGGCCCAGCTGGTCGCCCTCGTAGGTGAACCACGAGCCGGACTTGCGCACGAACCCGTGCTCCACGCCCATGTCGATGAGCCCGCCCTCGCGGGAGATGCCCACGCCGTACAGGATGTCGAACTCCGCCTGCTTGAACGGCGGCGCCATCTTGTTCTTGACGACCTTGACGCGGGTCCGGTTGCCGACCGCGTCCGTGCCGTCCTTGAGGGTCTCGATGCGGCGGATGTCCATGCGCACCGAGGCGTAGAACTTCAGGGCCTTGCCGCCGGTGGTGGTCTCCGGCGAGCCGAAGAACACGCCGATCTTCTCGCGGAGCTGGTTGATGAAGATCGCCGTGGTGCCCGACGCGCTCAGCGCACCGGTGATCTTGCGCAGCGCCTGCGACATCAGGCGGGCCTGGAGGCCGACGTGGCTGTCGCCCATCTCGCCCTCGATCTCGGCCTTCGGCACGAGCGCCGCGACCGAGTCGATGACGATGATGTCCAGCGCGCCGGAGCGGATCAGCATGTCCGTGATCTCCAGGGCCTGCTCGCCGGTGTCCGGCTGCGAGACCAGCAGGGCGTCCGTGTCGACGCCGAGCTTCTTGGCGTACTCCGGGTCGAGCGCGTGCTCGGCGTCGACGAACGCCGCGATGCCGCCGGCCCGCTGGGCGCTGGCGACGGCGTGCAGCGCGACGGTCGTCTTGCCGGAGGACTCCGGGCCGTACACCTCCACGACGCGCCCGCGCGGGAGGCCGCCGATGCCGAGCGCGATGTCCAGCGCGATCGAGCCGGTGGGGATGACCTCGACGGGCGCGCGACCCTCGTCGCCGAGGCGCATGACCGAGCCCTTGCCGAAGCTGCGGTCGATCTGGGCGAGCGCGGCCTCGAGTGCCTTCTCGCGGTCTGCCGTTGCGGGCATGTCGGTCACCTTTGCGTTCTGGGCGCGGCGGCTGCGCGCCTGCGTTCGTGGCTGCGTGCTCATGTTGTCGTCGACCGTACGTGCCGCCACCGACACGGTCGGGGCGGCCCGTCGCGGCTGTGGAGGACGACGTCCGAGGACCCTCCTGGGGGCAGACTCTACCCGAACACGTGTTCGAGGGCGTCGTCGTCCCCGGGCGTGTCGCGCCACGTCCCGCCGGGCCGCAGCACGACGACGCGCACGTCCGGCGCCGCCCGGCGGCAGGCCGCCGCGAAGGCCTCCCCGGCGTGGTCCATCCACCCGCGCGGCAGGTGCTGCCCGCCCGGCACGTGCAGGGTGCCCCAGTGCACCGGGACCGCCACGCGCGGCCGGACCTCCGCGCACACCTCGGCCGCACCGCGGGGGCCGAGGTGGCCGCCCGACAGCCGCGGGCCCCAGCCGGACACGGGCACGAGGGCCACGTCCACCCGGCCGCCTGCCAGCTCGCGCACGCGCCCCACGCCCGGGTGGTGCTCGGTGTCCCCCACGGCCCACACCGTCGCTCCGCGCCCGCGCACCAGGTGCCCGCTCGCGGCGTTCGGCCGGTGCGGCATCGGCCGGTCGCCGTGCACCGCGGCGGTCAGGCGCACCTGCACACCTGCGACGTCGTGCCAGGCCCCGTGCTCCGGGCCGTGCTGCGGGGCGTGCTGCAGGGCACGGTGCGAGCCGTGGTGAGCGACGTCGTGGCCCGGCGGGTGCCCCGCGGCAGGCGGCAGGTCGAGGCCGACACCGCGCAGGCCCTTGCCGCGCAGCCAGCGGGCGTTCGCGGGTGCCGTGAGCACCGGCACGTCCCCGAGCAGCCGCAGCGAGCCCAGCTCGGCGTGGTCGTGGTGCAGGTGGGACAG
Source organism: Isoptericola sp. QY 916 (assembly GCA_026934365.1). Lineage (GTDB taxonomy): Bacteria > Actinomycetota > Actinomycetes > Actinomycetales > Cellulomonadaceae > Isoptericola > Isoptericola nanjingensis. The sequence goes on from JADHZE010000141.1 coordinate 8,803, forward strand.
CAGGGCGGCGTCGGCGCCCCGCCAGGCGTCCGCGTCCGGACGGTCGCCCCGGCGCCGCAGGAGGCCCGCGTGCCGCCGCAGCAGCGGGTCCGTCACGAGCCGGGCGGTGCCCCCGCCCGCGCGTGGGACGTCGAGGACGACGGTCGAGTGCCCCAGCCACGTCACCCGGAGCCCGGCCCCCGTGACGGGGGCGTGCCCGCCCGGCACGTCACCCGGCGCCCTGCTCACGAGGCCTCCCGCAGGCCGAGCGCGGCGAGCCAGGCGACGAGCCGGCGGTGCACCGCCTCGGCGCCCACCAGCACGCGGGCGCCGTCCACGTCCTCGCGCTCGTCGTCGGGCACGACGAGGTCGGCGGGGTGCAGCAGCAGCGCCTCGCTCTGCGCGCCGCCGAGCCCGCCGTGCGAGCCCACCAGCCCCTCGAACGCGTGCACCCGGCCCATCGGGCCGACCGACGACACGACCACGAGGTCGCCGGCGTCCTCCAGCCCGGCGACGCGCAGCAGGTCGGCGCGCGCCCGCGACCCGTAGCCGACCAGGGGGTCCCGACCGGTCACGCGGCCGGTCGCCAGGTCGTGGGAGCCGAGCCGCCCGCGCGCCACCGGCCCCTGCGCGCCGTGGACCACGACGAAGCCGACGGCGGGCGACTCGACCAGGCCGGGCACGAGCGCGGGCCAGCGGGCCTCGACCTCCGCGGCCGACAGCCGGCGGGGCTCGCGGCGGAACCACACCATCCCGAGGTTGCCCGACCCGATCACCTCGACCTCGGGCAGGCCCGTCCGGCCGGTGTCGCGGTCCGGCCCGACCAGGAGCCGGCCGTCACCGTCGTCGTCCCGGCGCAGCGCGTGCAGCGCGGTGTTCGCCGGGCCCCACGCCTCGCCGTCCGCGCGGCCGGCCTGCGCCGGGGCGGGGATCGCCATGAGCCGGTGCACCTCGTCGGCGAACGACCGCCCCACCACCTGCTCGAAGGTCGCCCCCAGCGACTGCCCGTGGTCCGACACGACCACCGTGCGGTACCGGCGCGGGGCGCCGCGCGCGATCTCCTCCCACAGCCCGACGACGCGGTCGAGCCCCTCCAGCGCACGCAGCGCCTCCGGCCGCAGCGGGCCGGCGTGGTGCGCGATCTCGTCGTAGTCGACGAGGTCCACGCACACCACGGGCGCGCCGCGCACGAGCTGCTCCGCCACGAGCGAGGTGTTGAGGTCGCGCAGCAGCACGTTGGTCACCGCCCGCAGCACCGGGTACCAGCCGCGGCGCGCCACCCGTGGACGCACCCCGCGCACCACCTGCTGCCACCCCTGGTACACCTCCTTGAGCGCCTCCCCGACGGTGCCGGCCACCGCCCGCACCAGCACGAACGGGCTCGAGAAGAAGCGGACGAACAGCTGGCCGGGGCCGAGCCCCTCCGTCGCGCGGCTCATCACGAGCAGGCTGGTCGGGGCGTCGCCGGAGAACATCGTCGACACCGCCACCCCGCCGTCGGCGAGCAGCCCGCGGCCGTCGGAGGCCGACCGCTCCACCTCGGCGGCGTCCGACGGCCGGTTCGTCACCACCAGTCGGCCGAGCCGCCGCGACCACCACCGGAACGCCGGGACCGCGTCGGTGGTGCCGTGCAGCAGGCCCAGGGTGCTGGCCGGGGTGGTGCACGGCACGCGGGCCCACCACGACTCGAGCCGGTGGCTTCCCGACCCGAGCCAGCGCTCCATCGTGGGCACGAGCCCGGCCTCCAGGGCGTGGTCGAGCGTCGGCCGGGCCACGCCGTCGAGCATGACGACGAGCACGCCCGGGGGCCGGTCGTCCACGCCGTCCCCACCGGCCTCGCCGCCGTCGGGGGCGACCCGGCGCGGGAGCCCGGCGCGACGCCGGGCTCGGCGCAGCAGGTCGCCGACCACGTACGCGTTGTCCCGCGCCCCGACCACCCAGTGCCCGCACGCCATCACGAGCGCGGCGACGAGGAGCACGGCGAGCACGTCCGCCCACGAGCCGCTCGTCACGCCCGGGAGGAACGTCAGCGCGGCCCACACGACCGCCACCTGCGCCGCCAGGCCGAGCAGGAGCGCCACGACCGCCCCGCCGCCGCGCGCGAGGCGACGCAGCGGCGCCCGCAGCAGCGCGTCGCCGAGCCCCACGACGAGCGCCGCGAGCAGCACGTCCCACGGTGAGGCGACCTTCACGCCGTCGACCACGGCGATCGCGACCCCGAGCCCGGCGGCCGTGGAGACCAGGGACCAGAGGGCGCCGCGGACGTCGGCCACCGTCACGAGCGGGGGACGGTGGCGGCGCATGGCGCCATGATGCACCGCCTGCCCGACGTCGGCCCGAGCGGCGGGCGGTCGGCGCGCGGGCGGTCAGCGCGCGGGCGGCGCCTGGCGGCGGTCGTCGCGGCCCCAGCGCTCCGCGTCGGGGACGTCGAGCGCGTCGCACAGCGCGTGCCAGACGTCGCGGGGCTCCAGCCCGGCCTCGAGCGCCTCGGCCGGGGTCCTGCCGTCGAGGCGCGGCAGGACCTGCTCGCGCACGAGGGCACGCCCGTAGGCGGGCCCGAAGACCTCGTCGACCAGCTCGGCGAACTCGCGATAGCGCACGCCCCCAGCCTCGCACGGCCGGGAGGACGGTCGGGACGCCGGGCGCCGCGGAC
>JADHZE010000142.1:0-5070 GCA_026934365.1 Isoptericola sp. QY 916
AGCGAGCGGGCCCGCGACGTGCGCGACGTGCGCGACCGCATCGTCGCCGAGCTCACCGGGGTGCGGCCTCCGGGCGTCCCCTCGCCGGGGCACCCGTTCGTGCTGGTCGCCGAGGACCTGGCCCCCGCCGACACGGCGACGCTCGACCCGGAGGCGGTCGTCGCCATCGTCACCAGCGGCGGCGGCCCCACCTCGCACACGGCGATCCTGGCGCGCGCGCTCGGCATCCCCGCCGTCGTGGCCGCCCGCGGGGCCGACGCCCTCGCCGACGGCGAGACCGTCGTCGTCGACGGCGGCGCCGGCACCGTGCTGCGGGACCCGTCGGACGCCGAGGTCGAGGCCGCGCGGGACGCCGTGCGCGTCGAGCGGGAGTTCGACGGCCACGGCCGCACGGCCGACGGGCACCGGGTGGAGCTGCTCGCCAACGTGGCCGACCCGCAGGCGGCGCAGGCCGCCGTCGCCGCGCACGCCGAGGGCGTGGGGCTGTTCCGCACCGAGTTCTGCTTCCTGGGGCGCGACGTCGAGCCGACGGTCGAGGAGCAGGTCGCCGCCTACCGCGGCGTGCTGTCCGCGTTCGCCGGCCGCAAGGTCGTGGTGCGCACCCTCGACGCGGGGGCGGACAAGCCGCTGCCCTTCGTCACCGCCGACGACGAGCCCAACCCGGCGCTCGGCGTCCGCGGCCTGCGCACCGCCGTCGCGCACCCGGAGGTGCTGGACCGGCAGCTGCAGGCGATCGCCGCCGCCGCGGAGGCGGAGTCCGCCGACGTGTGGGTCATGGCGCCGATGGTCGCCACCACCGACGAGGCGCGGTCGTTCGTCGCCGCCTGCGAGCAGCACGGGCTGCGGCGGGCCGGCGCGATGATCGAGGTCCCCGCCGCCGCGCTGCGGTCGCGGTGGGTCTTCGAGCACGCCACCTTCGGCAGCATCGGCACCAACGACCTCACGCAGTACGCGATGGCCGCCGACCGGATGCTCGGCGACCTCGCCGCGCTGTCCACGTCGTGGCAGCCCGCGGTGCTCGAGCTGGTGCGCGCCACCTGCGAGGGCGCGCACGCGCACGGCCGGCCGGTCGGCGTGTGCGGGGAGGCGGCGGCCGACGCCGTCCTGGCCCCCGTGCTCGTGGGCCTCGGCGTGACGTCGCTCTCCATGACGCCGCGGGCGCTCGCGGACGTCGCCGCCGTGCTGGCCGAGGTCACGTTCGCGCGGTGCCGCGACCTCGCGCGCGTCGCGCTGGAGCAGCCCGACGCCGACGCGGCGCGCGCCGCCGTCCGGCGCGAGCTGGCCGACGTCCTGGAGGCCCTGGGTCTCTGAGCGCCGAGACAGAGAGGGTCTGATCTCTCTGTCTCGGCGTCAGGCGAAGAGCGCTGTGCCGTACTTGAGCAGCACGGCGGCGGCGAGCAGCAGGAACCAGGCGGCGGTGAGGATGCCGAACGCACCGGACCGCACCAGCGACATCGCCCACGATTGCAGCCGGGCGGGCCAGAAGAGGTTGTCCTCGAGGATGTTCCAGTGCAGCATCGACGCGAACACGAGCGTCGTGGAGACGGTGATCGTCAGGCACCACGGGCACAGCGCGCCGATGACGAACATCGACTGCCAGAGCAGCCAGTACGCGAAGAGGAAGCCGAGCAGGTAGACGGTCTGGGCGGCCGTCATGAACCAGCGCGGGAACCGCACCCCGGCCAGGCCGGCCACGGCCACGGTGATGACCACGGACTCGGCGACGAGCCCGAGGAACGCGTTGGGGAAGCCGAACAGGCTGGCCTGCCACGACGTGCCGACCGTGCCGCACGAGATGACCGCGTTGATGTCGCACGCCAGCGCGGCGTCAGGGTTCGCCGCCAGCTCGACGGCGTCGACCGACAGCACGAAGGCCGCGACCAGCCCGACGAGCGCCCCGACGAGCATCTCGCCGAACAGCCAGCCGGCCGAGTGGAAGAACCCGCTCGGCCGGGCGGGCCGGTCCGTCAGGCCACCGCTTCCTGCGACAGGAACTCGACGAGCGCGTCGAGCGCGGTGGTGGCCTCGTCGCCGTCGGTCTCGGTGCGCAGCACCACCTCGTCGCCCACCGAGGCGCCGAGGGTCATGATCCCGAGGATGCTCGCGGCGTCCACGGCGTCGCCGCCGGCGGTCTTGGCGATCTTCACCGGCACGGGCTGCTGGCCGGCCTTCTGCGCGAAGAGCGCGGCCGGGCGGGCGTGCAGGCCCTCGGTGATGGCGACGACGACGGTGCGTTCCACGGTGTCCTCCGAACGAGAGGTGGTCTGGACCAGTTCATCGTAGGGACGAGTCGCCGGGTTGGGAAGTCGCGCGGGCCCGGTCGATCGCCATGCCCACGGAGTCCAGCAGCCGCTCCAGCGACGCCTCGAACGGCGTGGCCTCGGCGTCGAAGCCGCCCGCGTCCCAGATCCGCAGCATGGTGGGGTAGCGCTGCGGGTCGAAGTGGTCCACCCAGAAGCTGCTCATCGACGTCCAGTACTCGTCGTTGCTCTGGCCGGAGGCGTCCTTCTCCGCGGACTCCGCGACGGTGGAGCGTGCCAGCCCGCGCACGAACGCGTCGAGGAGCCCGACGATCTCCACCACCTGGCGCTCCGCCAGCCCGGTGTCCACGAGGATGCGCAGCCCGCACTCCTGCGCGTCGAGGACGGACGGGGTGAGCGGCAGGCGCCACATGTTGGTCTGCAGGATCCACGGGTGGCGCTGGAACAGCTCCCAGTGCGCGCGGGCGTACGCCGCCAGGCCGTCGCGCCACGTCGCCGTGGCGGGCGGCAGCGCGAGCTCGGCGAACGCGCGGTCGATCATGAGGTCCAGCAGCTCCGTGCGCCCCGGCACGTACGTGTAGAGCGACATCGCGCCGACGCCGAGCCGCCCCGCGACCTTCCGCATCGACAGCCCCTCGAGCCCCTCGGCGTCGGCGATCGCGGTGCCCGCGCCGATCACGTCGTCGAGGGTCAGCCGGGCCCGGCGGCCGCGGCCCGACGGCTGCGGCGGGTCCCACAGGAGGGCCAGCCGCCGCACGACCTCGGGCGGGCGGGGGGCGCCGTCGTCCGGCGGTTGCGGCGAGGTGCTCGACGGCGAAGTGCTCGACATGGCTCGTCATCCTCCCATCCCTGTCGTGCGGTCCGCCCACGGGTCTTGTCGGACCCCCGGGCTAGAGTCCAGACTAGTTCCAGTACAGCGTACGAGAGAGGGAATCGCCATGATCCGAGCACGAGGGCTGGCCAAGACGTTCAGCCGTCGCAAAGAGAGCGTCGAGGCGGTCAAGGGGATCGACGTCGACGTCGCGGAGGGCGAGCTCGTCGCCTTCCTCGGGCCCAACGGGGCCGGCAAGTCCACGACGTTGCGGATGCTGACGTCGCTGCTGGAGCCGACGGCGGGGGAGGCGACCGTCGCCGGCTACGACGTCGTCAAGAGCCCGGCGCAGGTCCGCGCCCGGCTGGGGTTCATCGGGCAGGGCAACGGTGGCGGCTTCAGCTACAAGGTCGTCGACGAGCTCCACAACCAGGGCCGCTTCTACGGGCTGCCGCCCGAGGTCTACCAGGAGCGGGCCGCCGACCTCATGGCGGCGCTCGAGCTGGGCGGCCTCGAGAAGCGTTCCGTGCAGTCGCTGTCGGGCGGCCAGCGCCGCCGGCTCGACGTCGCGCTCGGGCTGATGAACCACCCGCCGCTGCTGTTCCTCGACGAGCCCACCACCGGTCTCGACCCGCACTCGCGGGCCAACCTCTGGGGGCACATCACGGCGATGCGCGAGCGGTACGGGATGACGGTCGTGCTCACCACGCACTACCTCGACGAGGCCGACAGCATGGCCGAGCGCGTCGTCGTCATCGACCACGGCGAGATCATCGCGGACGCCGCGCCCGACGCCCTCAAGCGCCGGTACGCCGACGACACCCTCAGCGTCGTCGTCGCGACCGACGACGGCGCGGCGGTCCGGTCCGCGCTGCCCGACGGCCTGGGCGACGTCGAGCTCACGGCGCACGACGCCGGGCTGCAGGTGCGGGTCGGCACGGCGCAGGGGGCCGAGACGCTGCCCGTCGTCATCGAGGCGCTGCGGGTGGCCGGCATCGCCACGACGTCGGCGAGCGCCCGCCAGGCGAGCCTCGACGACGTGTTCCTCAACCTCACCGGCCGGAGCCTGCGCGAGGAGGCAGCAGCATGACCGAGCAGACCACCACCACGACGACGGCGCAGCACGAGGCGCCGCGGATCGTCACGCGCACCGGGCCGGGCAAGTTCGTCACGGACACCGGGGCGGTGTTCACCCGCGAGATCCTGCTGGTGCTGCGCGACCCGTTCACGCTGATCTTCTCGCTGCTGCAGCCGCTGATCTTCCTGGGCCTCTTCGGGCCGCTGCTCACCGGCACGTTCGGCGGCGGCTTCGGGGGCGGGGGAGCGAGCACCGCGGACACCCTGCAGTGGTTCGTACCCGGCGTGATCGTCATGATCTCGCTGTTCGGCACCTCGATGACCGGCTCGAACCTGCTGTACGAGATCATGACCGGCTCCTACGAGCGGGTGCTCGCGACGCCGCTGGACCGCTCGGCGATCCTCGTGGGCCGCGCGCTCAAGGAGTTCGCGCCGCTGCTGGTGCAGGGGCTCATCATCGCCGCGGTCTGCATCCCGTTCGGGTTCACGTTCCACGTGCTGCCCGCGCTCGCAGGCCTGGTGCTGCTCGGCGTCTTCGGCGTCGGGATCGGGGCGCTGTCGCACGCCCTGGCCCTCGCGTCGAAGAACCGCGAGTGGCTGTTCTGGGGCGTGCAGCAGTCGCTGCTGTTCCCGCTGCTCATCCTGTCCGGGATGATGCTGCCGCTCGAGGCGGGCCCGTCGTGGATGCAGACGGCGGCGAAGTTCAACCCGCTCACCTACATGGTCGACGCCGAGCGCGCGCTGTTCGGCGGCACGCTCGCCGACCCCGCCGTCCTGTGGGGCGCGGTCGCCGCGGCCGCCACGTGCGCCGTCGGCCTCGTCGTCGGCATCCGGGCGACACGCAAGGCCGTCTGAGCGCGTCACGGTGGTCGGGCCAGCGGCCGGTGTTGTTCATCTCGTCCGGGTGCGAGCCGATGCGCT
>JADHZE010000142.1:5080-11272 GCA_026934365.1 Isoptericola sp. QY 916
CCGGGGGGCCGCGCCCGCCCCCCCCCGGGTCGCGCCCGCCCCGACCACCGATCGGGTCAGCGGCCGGTGTTGTTCATCTCGTCCGGGTGCGAGCCGATGCGCTCGCCGCGGTCGAGGCCGGTGATGGCGGCCATGTCGTCGCCGGAGAGCTCGAAGTCGAAGATCTCCAGGTTCTCGCGGATGCGCGACGGCGTCGCGGACTTGGGGAAGACGACGTCGCCGCGCTGCACGTGCCACCGCAGCACCACCTGGGCGGGGGTGCGCCCGTGCTCGGCGGCGATGCGGGCGAGCGTCGGGTCCTCCAGCACCCGGCCGCGGCCGAGCGGGGACCAGGCCTCGGTGACGATGCCGTGCTCCGCGTCGAACGCGCGGACCTCCTCGTTGCCGAACCACGGGTGGATCTCCACCTGGTTGACGGCGGGCACCACGGTGCCCTCGGCCAGCACGCGGCGCAGGTGGTGCGGCTGGAAGTTCGACGTGCCGATCGCGCGGGCCCGGCCGGAGCGGTACAGCTCCTCCAGGGCGCCCCACGCCTCGACGAACCGGCCGACCGCGGGCAGCGGCCAGTGGATGAGGAACAGGTCGACGTGGTCGAGGCCGAGCTCCTCGAGGGAGCGGTCGAAGGCCTCCAGGGCGGCGTCGTGCTCGTGGAACGCGTTGTTCAGCTTGGTGGTGACGAAGAGCTCGTCGCGAGGCAGCCCGGCCGCGGCGATGGCCTCGCCGACCCCGCGTTCGTTGCGGTACATCTGCGCGGTGTCGATGTGCCGGTAGCCCGCCTCGAGGGCGGTCAGCACCAGCTCGCGCGTCTCCTCCGGCGGGACCTTGAAGACGCCGTAGCCGAGCTGCGGGATCGACGTGCCGTTGTTCAGGGACAGGGACGGGATCTCGGTGCTCATGTCACCCATCTTGTCCCGGACGGCGTAGCGTCGCGCGGCCGTCCCGTCCGGCAGCGTTGTCCCACCGCGCCGAGGTAGTACGGGTCGCGCCGAGGTAGTACGGGCCGTGCCGAGGTAGTACGGGTCGGGCCGAGGTAGTACGGGTCGGGCCGAGGTAGTACGGGTCGGGCCGAGGTAGTACGACATCCCGCGAGGTAGTACCGCGGCGACTACCTCGCGGTGCCCCCGTACTACCTCGCGGTTCCCCGTACTACCTCGCGGTTCCTCGTACTACCTCGCGGTGCCCCGTACTACCTCGCGGGTGCTGACGGCGCTGCGTGATCGATCCCATGGCGCCCGGGGTCGCCGTCGGCGCGGTTCCGGGAGCAGGCTGGAGGCGTCGTCGCGGCGCTGCGCGACCCGGCGTGGTGGCCGGCGGCGACGGCGCCGCCGCGTGGTCAGCGCGGACCGGCCGCCCCGCCGTCGTCCGGTGCGCAGCAGCCGTCGTCGCACCCGTCCCCGCAGGAGTCGCACCCGTCGTCGTCCGACGCGAGGAGCGCGCCGACGGGGGTGCAGCAGGCGTCGCCGCGCCAGGCCTCGACGCCCTCTCGCACCGCGAACCCGGCGATGACGAGCGCCGCGAGCGGGTCGGCCCACGACCAGCCGAGCGTCGCGTTGAGGACGAGCCCGACCAGCAGCACCGCCGACAGGTAGGTGCAGATCAGCGTCTGCTTCGAGTCGGCGACGGCGGACGCCGAGCCGAGCTCGCGGCCCGTGCGCCGCTCGGCCCACGACAGGAACGGCATGATCGCGAGGCTGACCGCGGCGAGCACGATGCCGACCGGGGAGTGGTCCGGCTCGGCCGCGCCGAGCAGCGTGCGGGCGGCGTCGACGGTGACGAACACCGCCAGCCCGAAGAACGACACCGCGATGAGTCGCAGCGCGACGCGCTCGCGGCGGTGCGGGTCCGGCGCGGCGAACTGCCACGCGACCGCGGCCGCGGACAGCACCTCGACCACGGAGTCCAGGCCGAAGCCGACCAGGGCCGCCGACGACGCCGCACGCCCCGCCGCGATGGCCACGACCGCCTCGACGACGTTGTACGCGATCGTCGCGGCGACGATCCAGCGCACCCGGCGCTCGAGCAGCGCGCGCCGGGCGGGCGGGACGGGGCGGAGCGGGAGGGTGGTCACGGACCCGACCGTACACGGATGCCTGTACCGTCGGCCAGGGGCCTGGGGCGTCCCGGCGCCGCGCGGCAGGCATGCTGTACCCATGTCGAAGAGCCTTCCGCTGCCCCCCACGGTGATCGACGACGACCGCGAGGTGCGGTTCGTCGCGGGGACGAACCAGTTCGCGATGCGCCTCAAGGACGGTCACCTGCACGTGCGCGCGATCGCCGACGGCGAGGACGAGGCGCAGATCTCGGTCGCCCCGACGTCGAGGAGCACCCTCGACCTGCGCATCCAGCGCCGGTCGGCCCAGGGTCCCGTGGCGGTCGAGGGGCCGACCGTGCGGTAGGAGCCCCGCCGGGGCGCAGGTCACGACGCCCGGGCTGTGGTCCTGTCGGCGGGTGGCGCACAATGGAGGGGTCGGAGGTGTTCCATGGTCACGATCGACGAGGCACGCGCCGCCAAGCCCGCCCTGCGTGAGGCGCTCGAGAGCGTCGAGGGGGTGCGCGGCGTCGGGCTCGCCCAGCGCGGCGACGAGACGGACTGGGTGCTGCAGGTGAACGTCGTCTCCCTCAGCGCGCGCAAGGACGTGCCGCCCCAGGTGGACGGCGTCCCCGTGCAGGTGACGGTGGTCGGCGCGGTCACCGCGTTCTGACGCTCAGGCGGCCAGCGCCGCCAGCGCGGCCATCTGCTCCAGCAGCTCATCCGCCCCGACGGTGTCGTCGGGGTCGAGGAGCACCCGCGACACCGCCCCCAGCAGCAGCATCTGCACGAGCGCGCCCCGCGCGTCGGGGACGCCGAAGAGCTCGGCCAGCGCGGTGCGGGCGTGTGCGTTGTCGGCGGAGACGGCGGCGGCCCGCTCCGGGTCGCGCGCGGCGGCCGCGACGAGCTCGAGCTGCACCGCCCACAGCGCCCGGTCGTCGGCGACCGACGTCATGACGCGCTCCCACACCGCGCGGAACCGCTCGCCCGGGGCTGCCCCGAGGTCCTCGGCGCCGATGGACTCCAGCACGTCGCCCCAGTCGCGCAGCGCGTCGACGAGGGCCGCGTCGAGCAGCGCCTCCTTGCTCCCGAAGTGGTACCCGATCGCCGCGAGGCTCACGCCTGCCGTGGTGGCGACGTCGCGTGCCGACGTGCGGGCGTACCCCTTGTCGCGGAGGCAGGTCCGGGCGGCGGCGAGGAGCGCGGCCCTGTTGTCGGTGGTGCGCATGGGCCCATGCTAGCTCGAACGTCTGAAACGAACGTCTTGCACGATCGTCTCAATCGGGTCTAGCGTGGTGCGCGCCACCTTCCTCCCGGTCAGGAGAGCTCCCATGAACCGCTCCGTCCTCGTCTCCGGCGGCGGCGTCGCCGGCCTCGCCCTCGCGCACCGGCTCGCCGCCCGCGGCGACGTGGTGACCGTCGTCGAGCAGGCGTCCCTGCCCCGCGCCGGCGGCTACAAGGTCGACGTGCGGGGCGCCGCGCTCCAGGTGCTGGACCGCATGGGCCTGCTCGAGGAGGCGCGGGGGCTGCGCACGGAGGTCCGTGCGGGCACGGTCGTCGACGCCCGCGGGCGCCGGGCCGCCAGCATGGACGGCGACACCTTCGGCGGGCGCGTGCACGACGACGTCGAGCTGCTGCGCGGTGACCTCCACCGCCTCCTGCGGGAGGGTGCCGCCGACGCCGAGCACGTCTACGACGACTCGATCCGGTCCCTGGTGGACACCGGCGAGGGCGTGGAGGTCGAGCTCGCCTCGGGTCGCACGGGGCGCTACGACGTCGTCGTCGGGGCCGACGGGCTCCGCTCCCGGACGCGGAACCTGGTGCTCGGGCCGGACGAGCGGCACGTCGTCGACCTCGGGTACTACGTGGCCGTGGCGACCGTCCCCAACCGGCTGGGCCTCGACCGCGAGGAGGTCACGTACGTGGGGCCCGGCCGCACCGCGCTGGTCTACGCCACGGCGCGGGAGGAGGGCGCGCGGGCGATGTTCCTGTGGTCGTCGGCGCCGCTCGGCCACCGCGACCTCGGGCGCGAGGGGCGCGAGCGGCTGCTCGCCGACGCGTACGTCGGCGAGGGGTGGGAGGTGCCCGGCCTGCTGGCCGACGTGCCCGCCTCGCCCGACCTGCTGTTCGACTCCCTCAGCCAGGTGCGCGCCGAGCGGTGGTCGACCGGTCGCACGGTGCTGCTCGGCGACGCCGCGTACTGCGCGTCGGCGGCGTCCGGCCAGGGCACGAGCCTGGCGCTCGTCGGCGCGTACGTGCTGGCCGCCGCCCTCGACGTGCACGACGACCCGGCGGCGGCGTTCGCCGACTACGAGCGCCGGATGCGCCCGTTCGTGGCGGCGAACCAGGCGCTCGGCCCCGCGAACATCACGCGGATGGTGGTGGGCACCCGCGGGCAGGTGCGGGCCTCGCTCGCGATGCTGCGGGTCATGGACAGGCTGCCCGGCAAGGACCGGATGATGGCCGCGATGACGGCGCCCATCCGCAGGGCGGCGAACGCCGTCGAGCTGCCCGACGCCGCCTGAGCGCGACGCCGGGCACGGTGGACCCGACGATCCCGCAGAATGGATCGGTGAGCTCCCCCCGACTGCCCCGCGTCCGTGCCTCCGAGCTGGTCGGCCGCGGCTGGCTCAACACCGGCGGCCGCGACGTCGCCCTCTCTGACCTGCGCGGCAAGGTCGTGGTCCTGGACTTCTGGACCTTCTGCTGCATCAACTGCCTGCACGTGCTGGACGAGCTGCGCGAGCTGGAGGAGCGGCACCGCGACGAGCTGGTGATCGTGGGCGTGCACTCGCCCAAGTTCGCGCACGAGGCCGACCCGGACGCGCTGGCCGCCGCCGTCGAGCGGTACGAGGTGCACCACCCGGTGCTCGACGACCCGGAGCTGGTGACCTGGGGCGCGTACACCGCCCGCGCCTGGCCGACGCTCGTCGTCGTCGACCCGGAGGGGTACGTCGTGGCGCAGATGGCCGGGGAGGGGCACGCGTCGGCGATCGAGGCGATCGTCGACGAGCTGGTCGCCGAGCACGACGCGAAGGGCACCCTGCACCGCGGCGACGGGCCGTACGTGCCGCCCGAGCCGACGTCGGGCACGCTGCGCTTCCCGGCGAAGGCGGTCGCGCTGCCGGGCGGGAACCTCCTCGTGGCCGATGCCGGGCACCACTCGCTGGCCGAGCTCGGGCCCGACGGCGAGACCCTCGTGCGGCGCATCGGCTCCGGCGAGCGCGGGCTCGCCGACTCCCGCGGCGACGCGGCCCCCGACGAGGCTCGGTTCAGCGAGCCGAACGGCCTGTGCCGGGTGCCGGACGAGCTGCGCCCCGCGCTCGGCTACGACGTGCTCGTCGCGGACACGGTGAACCACGCCCTCCGCGGCGTCGACCTCGCCACCGGGCGGGTGCGGACGGTGGCGGGCACGGGCGAGCAGTTCATGGTGGGCGGGCAGGAGAACGTCGTCGGGTCGACCGACGCGTTCGACCCGGCCACGGCCTACCCCGCCGCCTCCGTGCGCCTCAGCTCGCCGTGGGACGTCGCGTGGTCGCCGCGGCTGGGCGCGTTCGTCGTCGCGATGGCCGGGAACCACACGCTGTGGGCGTTCGAGCCGCTGGCGGGGACGGTCGCGCTGCTCGCCGGCACGATGAACGAGGGCCTGGAGGACGGCCCCGGCGCCGACGCCTGGTTCGCGCAGCCCTCCGGGCTGGCGCCGGCGACCGGTCCCGGCGCCGCCGACGCGATCTGGCTGGCGGACGCCGAGACGTCGGCCCTGCGCCGGGTGACGCCGGCCGACGACGGGTCGGTCGCCGTGACGACCGCCGTCGGGCAGGGGCTGTTCGACTTCGGCCACCGCGACGGCGTTGCGGGCGAGGCGCTGCTGCAGCACCCGCTGGGCGTGGCGACGCTGCCCGACGGGAGCGTCGTCGTCGCCGACACGTACAACGGCGCGCTGCGGCGGTACGACCCGGCGGCGGACGTCGTGACGACGCTCGCCACCGGCCTCGCGGAGCCGAGCGACGTGCTGGTCGAGACGTCCGACGACGACGTCCGCCTGCTCGTCGTGGAGTCCGCCGCGCACCGGCTGACGCGGGTCGCGCTGCCGGCGGACGTCGCGGGCGAGGTGCTCGACGCCGGCGCGCACCGCGTGGCGCGCCCGGCGACGGAGGTCGCGC
>JADHZE010000143.1 GCA_026934365.1 Isoptericola sp. QY 916
CCGTCGGGCCCGCCGCCCGGGTCGCCGTCGTCGAACGTGACCGCGAGCCACGGCTCGACGTGCACCGTGGCGGCGCTCGCGCCGCCCGCGGGGAACCACCGCCGGCCGGGCAGCCAGGCGGCGAGCAGCTCCCCGACGCTCGGGTCGGGGACGCCCGCGGCCGGCCGCACCGCGGTCATGCCGGCTCGCCTCCGGTCGACGGCGCGGAGGTGTCGCCGGCGCCGGGCCCCGGCGGGGTCAGCAGCAGCCAGTAGAAGTCGCGCGACCCCCAGGTCATCGTCACGGTGCCGTCCGCGCCGACGTCGGGGAAGCGGGCGCCGCCGAACAGGTCGGTGAGCGACCAGCCCGCCCGCCCGGGCAGCCGCACGACGGACGACCGCGCCGTCGCGGACAGGTTGGCCGCCACGAGCAGCGTCTCGTCCGCCGAGCTGCGGGTGAACGCGATCACGGCGTCGTCGTCGGCCGCCAGGGGTGCGAACGCCCCCGTGCCGAACGCGGGGTGCAGCCGCCGCACGGCGAGCATGCCGTGCACCCAGTGCAGCAGCGAGGACGGCTGCGCGAGCTGGGCCTCGACGTTGACGTGCTGGTAGTGGTGCACCAGCGACTGCACGAGCGGCAGGTAGAGCTGGCCGGGGTCGGCGGTGGAGAAACCGGAGTTGCGGTCGGGCGTCCACTGCATGGGCGTGCGCACCGCATCCCGGTCGGGCAGCCAGATGTTGTCGCCCATGCCGATCTCGTCGCCGTAGTACAGGCACGGGCTGCCCGGCAGGCTGAGCAGCAGCGCGTGGGCGAGCTCCACCTCCTTGCGGGAGTTGTCGAGCAGCGGGGCGAGGCGGCGGCGGATGCCGATGTTGGCGCGCATGCGCGGGTCGGGCGCGAACCACCCGTACATCGCCGCGCGCTCCTCGGTGGAGACCATCTCGAGGGTGAGCTCGTCGTGGTTGCGCAGGAACGTCGACCACTGCCCGCCCGGCGCGGGGACGTCCGGGGTGTCGGCGAGGATGTCGAGCAGGGGCCGGGCGCGCTGGTCGCGCATCGCGTAGTAGACGCGAGGCATCACGGGGAAGTGGAAGCACATGTGGCACTCCGGCTCGTCCGCCGTGCCGAAGTAGTCCACCACGTCCTGCGGCCACTGGTTCGCCTCGGCCAGCATGATGCGGCCCGGGAACTCGTCGTCGATCATGCGGCGCACCCGGCGGAGGAACGCGTGCGTCTCCGGCAGGTTCTCGCAGTTGGTGCCCTCGGCCTCGAACAGGTACGGGACGGCGTCGAGGCGGAAGCCGTCCACGCCGACCCCGAGCCAGAACCGCGCCACGTCGAGCATCGCGTCCACCACGCGGGGGTTCTCGAAGTTGAGGTCGGGCTGGTGGTGGAAGAACCGGTGCCAGAAGTACTGCCGCCGCACCGGGTCGAACGTCCAGTTCGACGTCTCCGTGTCCACGAAGATGATGCGCGCGTCCTCGTAGCGCGTGTCGTCGTCGGACCACACGTAGAAGTCGCCGTACGGGCCCTCCGGGTCGGACCGCGACGCCTGGAACCACGGGTGCTGGTCGCTGGTGTGGTTCATCACGAGGTCCACCACCACGCGGATGCCGCGCGCGTGCGCCGCCTCGATGAGCTCGGTGAAGTCCCCGATGGTGCCGTACTGGCTCGCGATCGACGTGTAGTCGGCGATGTCGTAGCCGCCGTCCCGCAGCGGCGACGGGTAGAACGGAGGCAGCCACAGGCAGTCCACGCCCAGCCACTGCAGGTAGTCCAGCCGTTCCGTGACCCCCCGCAGGTCGCCCGTGCCCGCGCCGCCGGTGTCCGAGAAGGCCCGCACGATGACCTCGTAGAACACGGCCGTGCGGTACCACTCCGGGTCCTCGGACAGGCCGGGCTTGTCCAGGGGCGGCGGTGCGGGCTGCGGCCGCGTGGGCAGCGCCTGCACCGGCACCTGGCGCGTGACGGGGCGGGGCACCTGGGGCGTCATCGGGGCTCTCTCATGCGCGCCCGCTCATGTCGGCACCGTCATGCCAGCCCGATCGTCAGGACGTGCGCCACCTGCTCGCGCGGGTCGAGCCGGACGTACGGGTGGGCGCCCCACGGGTAGGTGGCGCCCGACAGCTCGTCGTGGGCGACGAAGAACGGCTGGTCCTCGACCCCGTCCGGCCGCGTGAGCCCGAGCGCCTCCAGGTCGAGGAACAGCGTGGCCTCCTGCGTCGTCCACGGGTCGAGGTTGACCACGACCAGCACGACGTCGTCCTGCGTGGCGCCCGGCCGGCCCGCGCCGGGCAGGTGCTCGGCGCGCACCCGCCGCGAGAACGCGACGACCTGGTCGTTCGTCGTCGGGTGCACCGTGAGGTCGCGCAGCTGCTGCAGGGCCGGGTGGGCCCGCCGGATCTCGTTGAGGCGGCGCAGCAGCGTGGAGACGCCGACGACGTCGGCCTGCGACCAGTCGCGCGGCTTGTACTCGTACTTCTCGTTGTCGATCTGCTCCTCGACGCCCGGGCGCGGCACGTTCTCCACCAGCTCGTACCCCGAGTAGACGCCCCACGTGGGGCTGCCGAGGGCCGCCAGCACGGCGCGGACGGCGAAGCCCGCCACCCCGCCGTGCTGCAGGTACGGGGGCAGGATGTCGTGCGTCGTGGGCCAGAACGACGGGCGGAGCACGGAGCCCTGCGGCCCCGAGACCTCCTGCAGGTACTCCTCGACCTCCTCCTTGGTGTTGCGCCAGGTGAAGTACGTGTACGACTGGTGGAAGCCGATCCGCGCCAGCGTCTGCATCATCGCCGGCCGGGTGAACGCCTCGGACAGGAAGATCACCTCGGGGTGCGCCGCGTGCACCCGCGCGAGCAGCCACTCCCAGAAGTCCAACGGCTTGGTGTGCGGGTTGTCGACGCGGAACGCCGTCACCCCGCGACCGATCCACAGCTCGACGATCCGCAGGATCTCCGCCGAGAGGCCCTGGGGGTCGCGGTCGAAGTTCAGCGGGTAGATGTCCTGGTACTTCTTCGGCGGGTTCTCGGCGTACGCGATGGTGCCGTCCGCGCGCACCGAGAACCACTCCGGGTGCTCCGTGACCCACGGGTGGTCGGGGGAGCACTGCAGGGCCAGGTCGAGCGCGACCTCGAGGCCTTCCTTGCGGGCGGCGGCGGTGAACGCCCGGAAGTCCTTCTCGGTGCCCAGCTCCGGGTGGATCGCGTCGTGCCCGCCGTCCGGCGAGCCGATCGCGTACGGGCTGCCGGGGTCGCCCGGCTGCGGGTCCAGGGTGTTGTTGCGACCCTTGCGGAACGTCGTGCCGATGGGGTGCACGGGCGTGAGGTAGACGACGTCGAACCCCATCGCCGCGATCGCGGGCAGCCGCTTCGCCGCCGTGGCGAACGTGCCCGAGCGCCAGGTGCCGTCCTTGCGGCGTTTCGCGCCCTCCGAGCGGGGGAACATCTCGTACCAGCTCGCGGCCAGCGCCAGCGCGCGGCTCACGCGCAGCGGGTAGGCGGCGCTCGCGGTCACCAGGTCGCGCAGCGGCAAGCGGCGCAGCGCGTCCTTCACCGCGGCCGTCATCGCCATCGCGAGCCGGGCCTCGGGCGGGCGGGTCGTGTCGGCCAGCTCGCGGGCCGCGGCCTCCAGCACGGCGGCGTCGTCGGCGGAGCGGGCCGCCTGCAGCTCCAGAGCGACGATGCGCTCGAACAGCAGCCGCCCCTCCGCGAGCACCAGGTCGACGTCCTGCCCGGCGTCGAACTTGATCACCGCGTCGTGGCACCACGTGCCGTACGGGTCGGACCACGCCTCGACGCGGAACGACCAGTCACCCTCCGCGTCGGGCTGCAGGAAGCCGCGGAACCGGTCCAACCCCGGCGCGACGTCGGCCATCGGCGCGGTGGAGTGCACCGTGCCGTCCGGCGCGAGCAGGACGGCGGTGGCCCCGACGGCGTCGTGCCCCTCCCGGAACACCGTGGCCTCGACGGGCACCACCTCGCCGATCGCCGCCTTCGCCGGCCAGCGCCCTCCCTCGACGACGGGGGAGAGCTGCAGGACGGGGATCCGTCCGATGGGCACGTGCGGCGTGGGCTGCGGAGACGTCACGGCCTCCACGCTAGCCAGACGGTCAGCCCGGCGCGCGCCCAGGTCGAGGCAAGGGCTCGAGGTCGATGTCCCGGGCCTCGATCTCGGACGCTTCACCTCGACCTGGCGACACGCAGGGCGTGCTCGACCCTCGCGACGAGGCGGTTGACGTCCCGCAGGTCGGCGAACGTGACCCGCAGGATCGTCCACCCGGCCTCGACGAGGGCGTCGTGCCGGCGCTTCTCCGCCAGGAGCACCTGCTGCGGGTCGCCCGCCCTTCCGTCGTACTTGACCGCGCCGTCGACCTCGAGCGCGACCTTGAGGTCGGGCCAGGCGAGATCGACCCAGAACGTGCCGGCCCAGGTGCCGACCGGGATCGCGTGCACGGGACGCGGCAGCCCCGCGGCGAGCAGGTGCCAGCGGACGAGCGACTCCAGGGGCGACTCCGACGCCCCGTCCGCCGCGGCGAGCACGCGCCGCGCACGTCGTACGCCGCGCGCGCCGCGGGACCGGTCGAGCCGTCCCGTGAGCTCGTCCGGGTCGACGCCCAGCGCGAGAGCGGAATCTGCCACGACGATGGACGACGGCTCCGCGAGCGTGCGCGCGCAGTCGACGACCGTGCGGCCCAGCGACGTCACGGGAACGCCGTCGAGGAAGCCGCGATCCTCGTCGGGCACGGGCGAGACATGGCGCCGGAGGACGTCGTCGGCCGGCCCGGGCGCGGGCCGGGTCAGCTGGGTCACGTGCACCTGGGGCCCGAGGTGCCAGGTCCAGCACCCCCACGCGACCGCGGCACTCGCATGACTGAACCAGAACGTCGTGGTCAGACGCTCGGCCACGGCAGTCATGTGGGCCAGCAGCTGCGCTCGGCGGCGTACTGCGGCGGTGAGCGACGGGTCGACGGTCGGCAGGTAGATGCCGCGCCGGAGCCGTACCAGGTCGTCGTCCCGGGTTCGTTCCCGCAGCTCCGCCCTCCGCTCGGGGTCGTATCGCACGGCGGCCGGCAGCTGCGGGCGGTCGGGGGTCGGTGCGCCTGGCCGGCGCGTCGCGGTCCTGGACATGGGTCGATCGTGGTTCCCGACGGCACCCGAGTGGGACCACGACCGCCGATCTGTGGACGACGGTGCCGCGAGGTCGAGGCGAGCGCCCGAGGTCGATGTCTGGGACCTCGACCTCGGGCGCTTCGCCTCGACCTCGGCGTCAGGCGTCGGCGGCGAGCGCTCGGCCGGTGGTGCGGCCGGTGTGCAGGCACCCGCCGAGGAAGGTGCCCTCCAGGGCGCGGTGGCCGTGCACGCCGCCGCCGCCGAACCCGGCCGCCTCGCCCACGGCCCACAGCCCGTCCAGCACGGACCCGTCGGGCTGCAGCACGCGGCCGGACGGGTCGCACCACAGGCCGCCGAGGGTCTTGCGGGTCAGCACGGACAGCCGGACGGCGAGCAGCGGGCCGTCCTTCGGCGTCGTCAGGGGGCGCGGCTTGGCGACCCGGATGAGCTTGTCCACGCGGTAGTCGCGGGCGGCGCGCGTCGCCACCACCTGCGGGTCCTTGCCCAGGCCGGAGGCGACCTGGGCGTCGCGGGCCGCGACGACGGCCGCGAGCGCCCCCGCGTCCACGTGGCCCTTCGAGCCCGGGGTGGCCTCGACCAGCGCGTTCATCTTCGCGGCGAGCTCGTCGGTGGTGTCGGCCCAGAGGAACTCGGGCGACTCGGCGGCGAACTTCGCGACCGGCCCGACGGCGCGCGGCAGCACCCGCTGCGCGAGGAGCTTGACGTCCTTGCCGGTGAGGTCCGGGTTCTGCTCCGAGCCGGACAGGGCGAACTCCGACTCCATGATTGCCTTGTTGAGCACGAACCAGGAGTGGTCGTCGCCGCGCCGCGTCACGTGCTGCAGCGCGCCGAGCGCGTCGAAGCCGGGGAACAGCGGGGCAGGCAGCCGGCCGCCGTCGGCGTCGAGCCACAGCGACGACGGACCGGGCAGGATGCGGATGCCGTGGTCCGTCCAGACCGGCGAGTGGTTGGCGATGCCCTCCGGGTAGTGCCACATGCGGTCCTCGTGCACCAGCGCGGCGCCGGCGTCGGCCGCGATGCCGAGCATGAGCCCGTCGGTCGAGTCCGGGACGCCGGACAGCATCCGCTCGGGCAGGGTGCCGGCCTCGGGGTCCCAGTGCGCGCGGGCCAGGTCGTGGTTCGCGCCGATGCCGCCGGTCGCGACGACGACGGCACCCGCCGTGATCTCCTCGGCGCCCACCACGTCGCGGTTCGACGGCGTACCCCGGCCGCCGAACGGCAGCCCGGTGAGGGGCTGGTCGGCGAGCACGTCCGCGCGCACCCCGGTGACCCGACCGTCCGTGGTGACGAGCCCGGTGACCCGGCGGCGGAACCGCAGGTCGAGCAGGCCCGCGTCGCGGGCGGCGAGCGCCGCCTCCACGAAGGGCCGGACGATCCCGGGGCCGGTGCCCCAGGTGACGTGGAAGCGGGGCACGGAGTTGCCGTGCTCGGTGCGGCCGTCGTCGTGCCCCACGGTGTACCCGCCGCGCTCGGCCCACTGCACCAGCGGGAACCAGCGGACGCCCTTGGCGTGCAGCCAGGACCGCAGGTCGCCGGCCGCGAACTCCACGAAGCGGCGGGCCCACGCGTACCCGTGCCGGTCGGGGCCCTCGCCCCGCTCGGCCCCAGGAGCGAACTGCGCGGAGCCCAGCCAGTCCGACCACGCCAGGTCCGCGGTGTCGTGCACGCCCATCGCGCGCTGCTCGGGCGACCCCACGAGGAACAGGCCGCCGAACGACCACCACGCCTGGCCGCCGAACGACGCCTCCGGCTCCTGGTCGAGCAGCACCACCCGACGGCCGGCGGCCGTGAGCTCCGTGGCCGTGACAAGCCCCGACAGGCCCCCACCGATGACGACGACGTCAGCATCCATGCGCGCAGTCTGGCAGAGGTGGGGCACCGCGTGAACAGGGTGAGCGGGTGGTGCGCTCGCGGGCGGCGCGGGGACCGCCGGCGCCCCTCGACGCCGAGCGGGACGCGCAGATCTACGCGGCGACGGCCGGCGAGGACGATCCGGACGACCTCGCCGGCAGGGTGCGCCGGGTGGAGAAGAACTCGAGCTGGGACCACTCGGCTGATGCGCCCGATCCACATCGATCCACCTGGAGAAGTCGCACCCGGCGGCCGTCCTCACCCGTCCGGGGGTGCGTGATCGCGTGTCGCACCTGACCGTCGCGCCGATCACCAGCACGGTGCGGGGGCTCTCGGTCGAAGTCCCGGTAGGCCCGCGGGACGGGATCGACCACCCGTGCGTCATCAACTGCGACAGCATCGAGACGGTTCACGTCAACCGGATCGGCCGGCAGGTCGGCTTCCTCCTGGACGACCAGGAGGAGGACCTGGCCCGCGCGATCTCGACGGCGTTCGACCTGGAGGTCTTCGGGCTCCTGCGACTACCGCCCGAGGAACACCTCGACGCTGAGTGACTCGAGCACGACGTCCTCGGCCTCGTCGTCGGGCGCCTCGGGCCGGTCCCACGCGGAGCTCCACACCCGCTCCCAGGCGCCGCCGCCGGGGGCGCCGGGGAGGGTGACCTCCGCGTCGTCGAGCCCGCCGTTGAACACGAGCAGAACGTGCGCGTCGCCGTCGTCGGGCCCGGGCCGCAGCATCTGGACCACGCGGCGCCCGGCGACCGCCCAGGCGTCGCGGTCCATGGGCGCGCTGTCGGCGGCGAACCACAGCAGGTCGGTCTCGTCCTCGCCGGGGCGGGGCGTGCCGAGGAAGAACGAGTCCGCGCGCAGGGCCGCGTGCTCGCGCCGCAGCCCCACCAGGAAGCGCGTGGTGTCCAGCAGGTCGCGGGCGGCGTCCTCGAGGTCCCACCCGACCCACGAGATCGCGCTGTCCTGGGCGTACGCGTTGTTGTTGCCGCGCTGGGTGCGGCCCAGCTCGTCGCCGGCGGTGAGCATGGGCGTGCCCGCGGACAGCAGGAGCGTCGCGAGCAGGTTGCGCTGGGAGCGCCGCCGCCGCGGCACGACGGCGGACCACGGCTCGGTGCCGGTGTCGCCCGCGCCCTCCCCGTCCTCGGCGCCGGGCGCGTGCCCCTCCACGCCGTGGTTCCACGACAGGTTGTGGTCCGAGCCGTCCCGGTTGTCCTCGCCGTTCGCCTCGTTGTGCTTGTGGTCGAAGGCCACGAGGTCGGCGAGCGTGAACCCGTCGTGGGCGGTGACGTAGTTGACCGACGCCACCGGCCCGCGCGCCAGCGGCGGGTCCGAGTGCCCGAACAGGTCGGCCGAGCCCGCGAGGCGGGTGGTCAGCTCCCGCAGGCCGTGCATGGGCCGGCCGCGGCTGCCCTCGCGGGCGGCGTCGAGCCAGAACCCGCGCGCGGCGTCGCGGAAGCGGTCGTTCCACTCGGCCATCGGCGGCGGGAAGTTGCCGGTCTGCCACCCGCCCGGGCCGACGTCCCACGGCTCCGCGACCAGCTTGAGGTTGTTGAGCACCGGGTCGGTCTGCAGCGCCACGAGGAACGGGTGGTCGGCGGAGAAGCCGTGGCCGCCCCGGCCCAGGGTGACCGCGAGGTCGAAGCGGAACCCGTCCACGCCCACGACCTCGGCCCAGTAGCGCAGCGAGTCCAGGGCGAGCTGCACCACGCGCGGGCGGCGGAAGTCGAGCGAGTTGCCGGTGCCGGTGACGTCGGCGAGCGCGGCCGGCGACGCGCCGTCGTGCAGGTAGTAGCCCGCGTTGTCCAGGCCGCGCCAGCTCACGTGCAGCGCGTCGTCGCCGCCCTCGCACGTGTGGTTGTAGACGACGTCGAGCAGCACCTCGATGCCGGCGTCGTGCAGCAGGTGCACCATGCCGCGCACCTCGTCGAGGACGGCCGCCGGGCCCGCCTCGCGCGCCGCCCGCGTCGCGTACGCCGCGTGCGGCGCGAAGAACCCGAGCGTCTGGTAGCCCCAGTAGTTGGTCAGCCCGCGGGCGACGAGGTGCGGCTCGCTGGCGAACGCCTGGATCGGGAGCAGCTCGAGCGTCGTGACGCCGAGGCTCGTCAGGTGCGCGATCGTGGCCGGGTGCGCGACGCCCGCGTACGTGCCCCGCAGCTCCGGCGGGACGTCCGGGTGCGTCGCCGTCAGGCCCTTGACGTGCGCCTCGTAGACCACCGTGTCCGCCCAGGGCACGCGCGGTCGGCTCAGCGGCGGCGGGCCGGGGTGGGACGCGACGACGACGGAGTGCGGCACGAAGGCGAGCGAGTCGCGGTCGTCGGCGGCGCCGTACCGTTCGGCCACCCACGACCGACCTTCCGGTGAGTCGGGGGAATCCGGGTCGACCACCGCGCCCACGGCGCCGAGCGTCTCCGGGCCGTACATGAGGTCACCCACCAGCCCGCGGGCGTACGGGTCGACGAGCAGCTTGGCCGGGTTGTGCCGGTGCCCGGCCTCCGGGTCCCAGGCGCCGTACGTCCGGAATCCGTACCGCTGGCCGGGCCGCACGTGGGGCACGTGGGCGTGCCACACGCCGTACACCGGCCCGTCGAGCGGGACCCTCCGCTCCACGTACCGCGACGGATCGTGCGCGTCGCGGTGCGGCTCGGCGACGTCGATCAGGCAGAGCTCCACCGCGTCCGCGTGCGCCGCCGCCACGGCGACGTCCACCCCGCCGTCCGGCGTCGGGTGCACCCCGAGCGGAGGCACGTGGCTGCGGCGTGCCGTCGGGCGCGTCAGCGGCGTGACCTTGGGGCGGGACTCCATGGGGACCTCCATGGGGGACATCGTGCCCGGGACGGCCGACAGCCGCGCGCGGCGGTGTGGACGCGGCGGCTGCCCCGGCGGTGCCGCGGGTAGGCTCGGCACCGTCGGCCGCAGCGCGTGCGGCCGCCGTCACCACCGTGAGCTGGAGGTCGCGCCCGTGCGCATCGTCGTCGCCGTGAAGTACGTGCCGGACATCAACGCGGACCGACGTTTCGTGGACTGTCGCGTGGACCGCGACCCGGGCGTCGGCACCCTCAACGAGCTGGACGAGAACGCCCTCGAGGCGGCGCTGCGGATCCTCGACGCCCTGCCCGAGGACGAGCGCGCGGCGAGCGAGGTCGTCGCCCTCACCGTCGCCCCCGCCGACGGCGACGTGGCGCTGCGCAAGTCGTTCCAGATGGGCGTGGACCGCGCGGTCCGCGTCACGGACGACGCCCTGGCCGGCTCGGACTACTTCGGCACCGCCGCGGCGCTCGCGGCCGGGGTGCGGAGGCTGGAGGCCGACGGCGCTCCCGTCGACCTCGTGATCACCGGCATGGCCGCGCTCGACGGCCTGGGCTCCGTGGTCCCGGCGCTCGTCGCGGCCGAGCTCGGCCGCCCGGTGCTCACGCTGGCGAAGAAGGTGGACGTCGCGGACGGCACCCTGACCGTCACGCGCGAGACCGACGAGGCCACCGAGACGCTCGCCGCGCCCCTGCCGGCCGTCCTGTCCGTCGCGGACACCGCGAACACGCCGCGCATGCCGAGCTTCAAGCTGATCATGGCGGCCCGCACCAAGCAGATCGAGGCGTGGTCGGCCGCCGACCTCGGCCTCGACCCCGCCGCCGTCGGCACGGCCGGGGCGCGCACCGAGGCGGTCTCCGCCGCCCCGCGCCCCGCCCGTCCCGAGGTCGAGCTGGTCGTCGACAAGGGCGAGGGCGGCACCGCGCTGGCCGAGTACCTCATCCGCAACGAGCTGGTCTGAGAGGACGCGAGATGTCTGAGCCCACCCGCAACCGCACCGTCCTCGTCCTCCTGGACCCCGCCACCGAGGTGCGCTCCGGCGCGCTCGAGCTGCTCACCATCGCGCGCCGGCTCGGCCGCGTCGAGGCCGTGACGCTGGAGGCGCCGACCGTCGAGGCGCTCGCCCAGCTCGGCGCGTACGGCGTCGAGACGGTGCACCAGGCCGAGGTGCCCACCGACGCGCTCGCCGCCGGCTTGTGCTCGACGACGAGCACGG
>JADHZE010000144.1 GCA_026934365.1 Isoptericola sp. QY 916
CGACCGGTCGCGGCGCCCCCGGCCTCTCTATCTCGGCGAGTCGGGTTCTCTATCTCGGCACGACCGTCACAGGGCTCGCCAGCGCAGCTCGAGGGTGCGGGCCTGTGGGCGGAGCATCGCCGTGGGCCAGACGTCGGGGCCGCACGCGCGCGAGCCCAGGCCGTGCTGGGCGGCGTCCACGTACAGGTGGTGCCGCTCAGGCACGGGCAGCTCGTGCGGGTGCGCCGCTGCGGAGAGCTCGTGGGCCGAGTGCCGGGCGAGCGTGAAACCGGGCAGGCGGCCGCGCGCGTCGCGGCCGAGCGTCAGGCCCGCCCAGGGCCTGCCGCCGCGCTCCAGCGCGAGCTCGCGCACCTCGGACCGGTGGCCCGACTCCTGCGGCCGGGCGTATTGCACCGACAGGTCGTCGATCCCTGCGCGGTGGCGGCCCACCACGACCGAGGAGCGGACGTCCGGGTACGAGTCGTGCGGGCCCAGCCCGAACCACCCGGCGCCGTCGACGTCGGTCGGCAGCGCGAGGTGCACACCGACCCGCGGCCACACGTCGTCCCAGTGGTCGTCGGGGGTGAGGACGACGCGCAGCACCGCCTCGACGACGCCGTCTGCGGCCCGCTCCGCGGTCCACGTCTCCTCGACGTCGATCGTCCTGCGGCTCTGCGCCGCGGACACCCGCCGCAGCACCCGCAGCCGGTCGGCCGACTCGTCGACGGCGACGGTGCGGTGCGTGAGCCGGTCCAGGCCCTGGCGGCGCCAGCGGTCGGCGACCGGCGGCGCGGGGGTGCCGCGCCACGGCAGGGTCGTCGGGTCGTCGACGTCGTAGCTGCCCATCGCGGCGCCGCGGTCGTTGTCCGTGGGCGCGCGCCACAGCTCGACTCGCGGCGCGGACACGTCCGCGCCGGCGAGCGCGACCAGCTCCGGGCCGCGGAACGCGACGGGCGCGTCCGCGAGCGCCACGGCCGGACGACGCGTGCGGGCGACCGCCCGGGTGGGCAGCGCCCACTGGTCGCGCGCCACGACGTGCCCGGCGTCGGCCCACGACGCCGCCTCACGCAGCACGAGCTCGACGGTGAGGAACGCCTCCACGCCCGGGCCCGCCTCGGGCAGCGACGCCGGGTCGAGCAGCGCGACGTCGACCCGCTCCCCCGCCTCCACCGACGTGCGGTCCTCGCCCGAGGCGACGACCTCGCCGTCGTTCTCGACCCGCCAGCGGAGCACCAGGTCGGAGGTGTCCGCGGTGTGGCGGCGGTTCCAGACCTCGACGGCTCCCGACGCCGGACCGCCGGACGGCCGCACGACGACCGGCCGCTCGACGTGCCAGAACTCGACCAGCCCGGGGCTGGGGGTGTCGTCGGACAGCACCATGCCGTCCATGACGAAGTTGCCGTCGTGCACCACCTCGCCGAAGTCGCCGCCGTACGCGAAGTACTCGACGCCGTCGGGGGTGGTGGTGCGCAGGCCGTGGTCGCGCCACTCCCACACGAACCCGCCGTGCAGCCGCGGGTAGGTGTCGACGAGCGCGCGGTACTGGTCGAGCGCGCCCGGGCCGTTGCCCATGGCGTGCGCGTACTCGCACAGCAGGAACGGCTTGGACCGCTGCCGGGCGGAGTCGGCGATGCTGCAGCCGAGCACGGGTGACAGGTCGTCGCTCCCGATCGACGCCGTCTCCGGCACCGTCGAGTACATCCGCGAGTAGACGTCGGTGTACTCGCCGGCGTAGTCGCCCTCGTAGTGCACGGGCCGCGACGGGTCGCGGTGGTGCACCCACTCCGCCATCGCCGCGAGGTTGCTCCCGGTGCCCGATTCGTTGCCGAGCGACCACAGCACGATGCTCGCGTGGTTCTTGTCGCGCTCCACGGTGCGCCGCACGCGGTCGAGGTACGCCTCGCGCCAGCGCGGGTCGTCGCTGGGGTTGCCCGCCCAGCCGCCGGCCTCGAAGCCGTGCGTCTCCAGGTCGGTCTCGAGGATCACCCACAGGCCCAGCTCGTCGGCCAGGTCCAGGACGCGCGGGTGCGGCGGGTAGTGGCTGGTGCGGATGGCGTTGACGTTGTGCTGCTTCATCCGCGCGAGGTCGGCGCGGGCGTGCTCCTCGTCGAAGACGCGCCCGCGGTCGGGGTGCGTCTCGTGCCGGTTCATCCCGGAGAACACGACCCGGCGACCGTTGACGAGCAGCAGGTCGCCCACGATCTCCACCCGCCGGAACCCGACGCGCAGCGACACCGTCTCGCCCGCCGACGCCACCGTGACGTCGTACAGGTTCGGCTCCTCCGCCGACCACGGCTCGACGGCGCCCACGGCGACGGGCGCGACGTCATCGGGCGCCGCCCACGCGACGTCGACCCCGAGCTCGGGCACCCGCAGCCGCACGGGGAACGCGGCGGCGTCCGCCCGCACCTCGGGGACGAGGGCGCCCTCCCCGGTGGCCGGGTCGTAGTCCGCGTCCAGCCACACGTCGTCCAGCGCCCCGGCGGGCCGGTGCAGCAGCGTGACGTCGCGGAAGATGCCGGGCAGCCACCACTGGTCCTGGTCCTCGAGGTAGCTCGCGGCCGACCACTGCACCACGCGCACGGCGACGGTGTTCGTGCCCGGGCGCACCGCGTCGGTGACGTCGTACTCGTGCGCGAGCCGGCTGCCGGACGCCGAGCCCACCTCCTCGCCGTTCACCCACACCGTGAAGAACGACTCCACGCCGTCGAACCGCAGCAGCACGCGGCCGTCCTCTGTCCACGACGTCGGCACGTCGACCTCGCGGCGGTAGTCGCCGGTCGGGTTCTCGTCCGGCACGTGCGGCGGGTCCACGGGGAACGGGAACTGCACGTTGGTGTAGATCGGGAGGCCGTGCGCGCCGTCGCCCTCGAGGACCCAGTGCGCGGGCACGGGGAGCTCGCCCCACCCGGCGTCCGCGGACGTCGCGTAGCCGGGCCGCGCGAAGTCCGCGGTCCCTTCGCCGTCCGGCAGGACGCCGTGGGCGCCCGGCGCGCCGGGCACGCCCGCCAGGAGGCGGAAGTCCCACGTGCCGTCGAGGGAGAGGCGAGGTGCGTCCCCGGCGGGCGCGGACCGCGGCGGCTCGACGCGCCCGGACCAGGGCGCGGTGGACTCGTGCGGGAGCGGGGAGAGCGGGGTCATGCGGCGATCATGCCTTCACGGCGCCTTCCGTCAGGCCGCCGCGCCAGAACCGTTGCAGCACGATCATGGCGACGGCGAGCGGGATGACCGAGAGCAGCACGCCCCCGGTGGTGAGCTCGTAGAACTCGGGTAGCCGGTCGGTCTGGCTGTTCCAGTTGTTGAGCCCGAGGGTGATCGGGTACAGGTCCTGGTCGCTCAGCATCACGAGCGGCAGGAAGTAGTTGTTCCAGATGCCGACGATCTGGAAGAGGAACACCGTCACGAGTGCCGGCGTCATGATCCGCAGCCCCAGGGTGTGGAAGATGCGCAGCTCCCCGGCGCCGTCGATCCGGGCGGCCTCGACGAGCGAGGTGTCCACGGTGGCGTCCGCGTAGATGCGGCACAGGAAGAACCCGAACGGCGACACCAGCGA
The DNA here is from genome assembly GCA_026934365.1 of Isoptericola sp. QY 916. Lineage (GTDB taxonomy): Bacteria > Actinomycetota > Actinomycetes > Actinomycetales > Cellulomonadaceae > Isoptericola > Isoptericola nanjingensis. The sequence goes on from JADHZE010000144.1 coordinate 3,533, forward strand.
CGGGATCAGCACGCTCCAGTACGTGTTGGCGAGCCCGAGCTGGCTGAACAGCAGGAACAGCGGCAGGGCGGTGGCCGTGCCGGGCACGAGCACCCCGCCGAGCACGAGACCGAAGATGAGGTTGCGGCCCCGGAACTGGTACTTGGCCAGGGCGTACCCGCCGGCCGCCGCCAGGTACGTGGCGATCAGGCCGCCCACCCCGGCGTACAGCACCGAGTTGGCGAACCAGCGGATGAAGACGCCGTTCCCGTAGGTGAGCACGGCGGCGAGGTTGTCGAACAGCGCGAAGGAGTTGCCGAACCAGAAGCCGTTGGTGCCGAAGAGGTCGTCCGTCGTCTTCGAGGCGGCGACGACCACCCAGTAGACGGGCACGAGGAAGTAGATCGCGACGACGGCGAGGATCCCGGTGACGAGGATCGTCGTCGCGGGGCGCCGACGACGACCGCCGGGGGTCGCGGCCGGGACGTCCGTCGGGTCGGTGCGCTGCAGCGCGGTGGAGACGGCGGCGGTCATCGCGAGCTCCTGTTCGTCAGCCTCAGGAAGAGGAAGGACAGCGCGAACGCCACGAGCGCGATGAGCACGGACTGAGCGGCGGCGACGTTGTAGTCGTTGTAGGCGAAGGCGGTCGTGTACGCCGACAGGTTGGGCGTGTACTGCGAGTCGATCGCCGGCGAGACGCTCATGAGGAGCTGCGGTTCGGCGAAGAGCTGCAGCGTGCCGATGATCGAGAACACGGTGGTGAGCACCAGGGCGGGGCGGATCAGCGGCAGCTGGATGCTCCACGCCGTGCGCCACGGGCCGGCGCCGTCCACCCGCGCCGCCTCGTACATCTCCGGCGGGATGGCCTTGAGCTGGGCCACGATGATGAGCATGTTGTAGCCCGCGTACGTCCAGGTGACGATGTTCGCGATCGACCACAGCACCGTCCCGGCGCCGAGGAAGTCGGGCGTGAACCCGAACAGCGTCTCGGTGAGGTCGATGATCGGGCTCAGGCCGGGCACGTAGAGGAACGACCAGAGGATCGTCGCAATGACGCCCGGGATGCCGTACGGGAGGAAGTACGTGGCGCGGAAGAAGCCGGGCCAGCGCGCCGAGGCCGACTCGAGCAGCAGGGCCAGCACCGTCGCGGCGACGATCATCACCGGCACCTGCACGACGCCGAACAGCAGCATCCGCCAGATCGACGCGACGAAGTTCCCGTCCTCCAGCGCGATCCGGTAGTTCTCGAACCAGGCGAACCCGGTGGTGACGCCCTGCTCGCCGAACAGACCGGCGCGGGTGACGGTGGTGAAGCTCTGCCCGATCGCCACGATGATCGGGAGCACGAACGTCAGCAGGAACAGCAGCAGGAACGGACCCACCAGGATCCAGGGCGCGCGCCCGACGGCGGTGCTCGCCTTCTTCGCGGTCATCGCTCTGCCCTCCGGATCGTCAGGCCCTTCTGTCGGAACACCTCGATGGTCCGGTCCTCGGCGGCGACGACGGCGTCCACGAGCGTGCCGCCCGTGGCCTTGCGCCGGAACCCGTCGCCCAGGATGTTGAACGTCTGCTGCGTGATGGGCCACCACTGCCAGTCGGGGTTCTGGTCCTGCGTGGCCGGCTGGAAGACCTCGGTGTTGTAGCGCTGGCCGCCGAAGAACTCGCTCGGCTCCTCGCGCGCCGCGCCGATGTAGTCGCGGGCCGGCGACCACCCGATGCCGGAGTACTTGATCATCGCGTCGATGCCCTCCGGGTCGGTGTTCATCCAGACGGCGAACTCCATGGCCTCCTTCGGGTGCCGGCTGTTCGCCAGCACGGCGGACGTCGAGCCGCCGATGAACGAGGACCCGAAGCCGTGGTCCCAGCGCGGGGCGGGCGCCACGCGCCACTTGCCCTCCGCGCCGCTCACGCTCTGCAGCAGCGCGTCGCCCCAGCTCGCGCTCACGAGCGACGCGATCTGGTCGTGCGCCGCGGCCGCGTACCAGCCGGGCGTGTAGGGGTTGGCAGCCGTGGTCACGAGGCCGTCGTCGATGACCTGGTCGAAGAAGCGCGCGACGTCGAGCGTGGCCTCCCCGGCCATGTCGATGACCCAGCCGTCCTCGGCGCTGCGCAGCCACGTGGCCCCGGCCTGCATGGCGTGCGCGGTGAACACGGACGTGTCGTCGAGCGGGAAGGAGTCGATGTACGCGTCGATCTCGCGGAACGCGGGGGCGACCTCCGCCCACTCGGTCCACGTGGTGGGGACGTCGGCGCCCACCTGCTCGTACAGGTCGGGCCGGTAGTACATGCCCACCGGGCCGGAGTCCTGCGGGATGCCGTAGACGCCGCCGGCGAAGCTCACCTGGCTCCACAGCGTCTCGTCGAACTTGTCCGCGTGCTCGGAGACGCCGTACCGCTCCAGGTCGACGAGCCCGTTGACGAGCATGAACTCCGGCACGGTGCGCATCTCCACCTGCGCCAGGTCGGGCCCTCCGCCGGCCGCGAGGGCGGAGTACATCTTCTGGTAGCCGCCGTCGTTGCCGCCAGGGATCCAGGAGACCTGCACCTGCACGTCCGGGTTCTTCGCGTTCCAGATGTCGGCGACCTTCTGCAGGTCCTTGAGCCACGCCCAGTACGTGAGCGTGACCTTCTCCCCCGCCGCCGCCGGCACCACCGGCTGGGCGTTGACCGACGTCGTGCCGGGCGTCGCGCACCCGGCGAGCAGCGCCGACGCTCCCCCGGCGAGCCCCCAGCCGAGGAGCTCCCGTCTCGTGACCTGTCGCATCCGTCCCCACTTCGTCGTGACGTCGGGCCGGGGCGGGTGCCCCGGGCTCGTGTGAGCGTGGTCACGCTAACAGCGGGGCGGACGCCCGGGTCAAACCCGTCTCAGGGCGTGTCAGACGGCGGCGGGGACGTCCTTGACCGGCGGCCAGGGGGTGCCGGTGCCGGCCATGGAGGCGTGGAACGGGTCCCCGTCGACGATCTCTCCGGCGCGGACGGTGGCGTCCGTGAACGCGGACTTGTAGATCGCCGCGGCCAGCTCGAGGGTCGCGCGGGTGTCCGCGACGGTGACCGGCAGGACGTCGCCCGCCGTGAACGCCCGGTAGGTGGGCACGAGCTGCGCCAGGTGGCCGCTCGCGCCGCCGTCGACGGAGGTTGCCGACGTCGCGACGTCGGCCGCCCACGCCTCGGCGACGTCCTCGCGCCCGGCCACGGGCGTCACGGTCCAGCTCGTGTCGTCGTAGCCGTACAGGTGCTCCAGCTCGACGGTCGCGGCCTCGGTGTCGAAGCGCAGGCGCGACGTCTGTCGCGGGGAGATCGCGGAGTTCGTGATCGTCGCCATCGTGCCGCTCGCGAACCGCACCAGCGCCGTGGAGACGTCCTCGGTGTCGGTGTGGCGGGCGAGCCGGCCGGCCATCGCCCGCACCTCGGTCCACGGGCCGAGCACGGCCAGCAGCAGGTCGAACTGGTGGATGCCGTGGCCCATGGTGGTGCCGCCGCCCTCGGTGTCGAAGCGGCCCCGCCACGGCACGGCGAAGTAGTCCGGCGTGCGGAACCAGAGGGTGTCGCACTGAGCGACGTACGCGGCGCCGAGCGTCCCGTCGTCGAGCAGCCGTCGCAGCCGCTGGATCCCCGCGCCGAACCGGTGCTGCACGATCTGGGTGAACCGCCCCGGCAGGCCGGCGTCGATCGCCTGCCGCTCCGCCGCCGCCAGGGCGTCGGCCTCCGCAAGCGACAGGACCGCCGGCTTCTCCACCACGACGTGCGCGCCCGCCCGCAGCGCCGCCACCGCGGCCTGCAGGTGCACCGACGGCGGCGTGCAGATGTGCACGACGTCGACCTCGCCGGCGTCGAGCAGGGCCTGCAGGTCCGTGGAGTGGTGCGGCACGCCGTGCGCCGCCGCGAACGCGGCGGCGCGGTCCGCGTCGACGTCGACGACGTGCGTGACCTCCACGCCGCCGGGTCCGCCGCGCGCGGCGAGCGCGCGGACCGCCTCGACGTGCGCGCCGGCGATCGCCCCCGCGCCCAGGATCGTGACCTTCATGAGTGCTTCTCTCTCTGCCGGGGTGGTACGGACCTCGCCGAGGTAGTTCCCTTCTCGCCGAGGTAGTGGTCTGGTCCACTACCTCGGCGAGAAGGGAACTACCTCGGCAGGAGCGGGACTACCTCAGCGCCGGGACGGGCACCTGCGACCAGCCGGTGTCGGAGGCCAGGTAGAACCCGGGGTACGACGGCTGGTTGTAGGTGGTCTGCTGCCGGGCCACCTCGGCCCGGTACTGCGGGTCGTGCAGCAGGGTGTACATCTTCGTGGTGCTCACCTCGGTGGAGGTGTAGACCCGCAGCGCGGACGAGTCCGCGGTGCGCACCAGCACCTCCTCGCGCCAGTCGCCCAGCGCGTCGGCGACGAGCGACGGGTTGCCCTTGGTGTCGTTGTTCGTCAGCGTGCCGTCCAGGGTGCGGCGTACGGTGCCGTCGCCGTCCACGATCTGCGGGGTCTGCTCGCGCGAGCCCGTGACGACCTGCGTGGTGCCGTCGGCGGCCCAGCGCACGGTCTGGTTGGTGCCCGGCGTGGTGGCGCGCAGCTGCTCGCCCGTGGCGCTGAGCAGCCCGGACGCGTCGGTGCCGTCCGGCATGGACGCCCAGACCTCGATGCCGGGGGTGGGGTCGACGTCGCCGGTCAGGCAGCGCCCCGTGTCCTTGCCGGAGAACGCGCCGAAGATCGCCTCGCCGGTCGCGGCGTCGCGCAGCACCGAGCCGTAGGGCACCCCCGCCCCGCCCTCGTGGCAGGTCCAGATCTCCAGGCCCGGGCGGGCCGGGTCGATGTCGGTGACGTGCATCGCGTCGCCGTGGCCGAGGTTCGCCGTCGCGCCCGGGTTCGACGACCCCTCCGGGAGCGTGTCGGACGACGAGTACAGCAGCGTGCCGTCGTCGTCGAGCGTCGCCGACCCGTAGACGATCTCCTGCTTCCCGTCGCCGTCGACGTCCGCCGCGGACAGGGAGTGGAACCCCTGCCCCCACAGCCGGGTGAGCGGCCTGTCCGGGTCGGGCTGGACGCCCTTGTTCTCGCTGTCCAGGAACGGGTTGTTCATCGGCTTGAAGCCGGAGTCGGCGGTCCAACGGGTGCTGATCTTCCGGCCGTCCCAGTCGTAGGCCACGATCGCGGCGCGCGTGTAGTACCCGCGGGCGAAGATCGCCGACGGGTGCTCGCCGTCGAGGTACGCGACCCCGGACAGGAACCGGTCGACGCGGTTGCCCGGCTCGATCCGGGTCCACTCGTAGTCGCCCCAGCGCAGCCCGTCGTCGGTGCGTCCGGGCTCGTAGTCCACGGTGTCCAGGGGCTTGCCGGAGCGGCCGTCGAAGACGGTGAGGTACTCGGGTCCCGTGAGGACGAAGCCGTCGAACGTGCGCAGGTCGTTGCGGTCGGAGCGGGCGGGCGCCCACTCGTCGACGTAGTAGTCGACCAGCTCGCGCGCGTCCGCCTCGGACAGCGGGTAGTCGTAGCGCGGCTCGATGCCGAGCGCCGCCTCGATCGTCGCCGGCCACTGGCCGCTCGCGACCTCGGGCTCGTCCGTCCAGCCCTGGAACAGCTCCACGAGGTGGTCGGCGTAGTCCGCGGCGCTCCAGCGGAAGTCGGAGGCGTCCGTGACGCCGGCCTTGCGGTCTGCCTTCGCGATCGGCACGTAGCGCTCGTTCGCCGGCTTCCCGTGGCGATAGGTCGTGATCTTGGTGCCGGGCGCGGTCTTCATCATGACCTCGGCGGTCCCGTCGCCGTCGAAGTCGTACACCGGGAACTGCGTGTAGTGCGCGCCCGAGCGGACGTTCACGCCCATGTCGATGCGCCACAACTGCGTGCCGTCCAGCTCGTACGCGTCGAAGTAGGTGTTGCCCGTGTACCCCTTCTGCGACACGTCCTTGGCGCGCGACGGATACCACTTGACGACGATCTCCAGCGCGCCGTCGCCGTCCAGGTCCGCCACCGACGCGTCGTTGGCCGAGTACGTGATCGGCTCGCCCAGCGGCGTGACGTCGTCGGCGGGCTTGTTCAGCGGGACGTCGAGGTGGTCGTCGGCCCAGGCGGTGACGGCGGCGCTGCGCGTGCCGACCCGGTCCCTGCCGTGCTTGTCCTGCGTCACCGGCGCGACGGCGTAGCGCGAGGCCGCGGTTCCCTCGGCGTCGACGTAGTTCGTGGAGTCCGTGACCGTGGCGACCCGCTTCCCGTCGCGGAAGACGGCGAAGCCCGGCCCGGCCATCCCGGTGCCGGTGTGGCCGGTGACCTCGTCGCCCAGCAGCCGCCAGGACAGGAAGACGCCCTCGCTCGTCGAGGCCGCGACCAGCCCCCGGTCGAGGTGCTCCAGCTGCACGCCCCCGGTCCCCCCGGCGCCCCCTGACGGGGCGGGCTGGGCGGTGGCCGGCACGCCGCTGACGGCGAGCACGCCCGCCGTCAGCGCGGCGACGGCACCCACGGTGGTTCTGGTCGTTCGCATGGCACGTTCCTCTCTGCATCGTTGCAACTCGGATCGGACACGGTCCGTCGGGCGCGCGCGACACACCCCGGTGTCGGCGGGCGCGGGCGGGTCAGACGTCGGCGCGGCCGCCGCGGCGGGCCTCCACGCCCACCACGGCCAGGGCCAGCAGGCCCCCCACCACCAGCACGAGCGGCGGCAGCATCCACACGAAGACGACGCACAGGGCGGCCGCGACGGCGACCAGCACCGAGCCGGTCAGGTCGTCCTGCGTGCGCTGCACGCCCACGGCCAGCGCCTGCCGCGCGGTGCGGGCCCCGGCGTCCTGCCCGTCGGTGGACTCGGCCCAGGCGCCGGCCGCTCGGGCCAGCACCGCGACGACGGCGGCCGCGGCGACGGCGACCACCACCGCGACGACGCTCGCGCCGGGCAGCACGTCCGCCCGCGCGAGCTGCCAGTCGAGGGCCAGCAGCAGCGCGACGCCGACGGCGGCGAGGCCGAGTGGCCACAGCGCCCGGACGGCGGCCCACCAGTCGCGGACGAACCGGCTCACGCCGACGTCGTGGCCGGTCACCTGGCGGCGGACGTGCGCCACGCCCGCCGCCAGGGAGGGTACGGCGGTGACCAGCAGCAGGCTGCCCACCGCGACGAGCACACCGGCCAGCACCACCTCGGCGAACAGCGCCAGCGCGGCGCCCGTCTTGGTCTCGCCCCCGGCGGCGGCCTTCCGCCGCCGGTCGCGACCGCGCTCTCGTCCGCCCCGTGCCGCCATGGCCACCCCTTCCGTCGTCGTGCCGCGCACCATCCTCAGCCCTTGAGGCCTTGGGTGGCGACGCCGTCGACGATGTAGCGCTGGAAGAGGATGAAGAAGATCATCACGGGCA
>JADHZE010000145.1 GCA_026934365.1 Isoptericola sp. QY 916
GACCTGCGTCCGTACGCCGCCGTCGACGCGGCCGGCGACGCCTCGTGGTGGCTGGCGAGCGACCTCGCCGAGCTGGCCACGGGCGGCCGACTCGCGACCGACCACGTGCTGGGCGCCGGCGGCGCCTCGACGACGCTGGCCCAGGTCACGGCCCGCACGCCCGTGGGTCGCGTGCTCGACCTCGGCACGGGCTGCGGCATCCAGGCGCTGCACGCGGCGCGGCACGCCCGCCACGTCGTGGCGACCGACCTGTCCCGGCGGGCGCTGGGCTTCGCCCGGTTCAACCTCGTGCTCAACACCCCGGCGGAGGGGGTCGACGTCGCGCTGCGGCACGGGTCGATGCTCGACCCGGTGGCGGGGGAGAGCTTCGACCTCGTGGTCTCCAACCCGCCCTTCGTCATCACCCCGCACGCCGGCGCGGCGGGCGCCGCGGTGGCGGAGGCGCTGGGCGACTACGAGTACCGCGACGGCGGCCGCTCGGGCGACGACCTGGTGCGCGACCTGGTGCGCGACGTCGGCGGCGTGCTCGCGCCGGGCGGCGTCGCGCAGCTGCTGGGCAACTGGGAGCACCGCCGCGGCGAGCCGTGGGACGAGCGGGTGGGTGCCTGGCTCGACGCGGCCGGCCTGGACGGCTGGGTGATCCAGCGCGAGGTGCTCGACCCGGCCGAGTACGCGGAGACGTGGATCCGCGACGGTGGCACGACCCCCGAGCGCGAGCCGGGCGCCTGGGCCGCCGCCTACGGCGCGTGGCTCGACGACTTCGCGTCCCGCGACGTCGAGGCCGTCGGCTTCGGCATCGTCACCCTCCGCCGGCCCACGGGCGGCGCGCGCCCCACGCTGCGCCGCCTCGAGGAGCACACCGGGTCCGTGCACCAGCCGCTCGGCGCGCACGTCGCGGCGTCGCTCGCGGCGCACGACTGGCTCGAGGCGCGCGACGACGCCGCGCTGGCCGAGGCCCACCTCGCGGCGGCGGACGACGTCACCGAGGAGCGGTTCCACACGCCCGGGCAGGCCGACCCGAACGTCGTCGTGATCCGGCAGGGCGACGGGCTGGGGCGCGGGGTGCACGCCTCCACCGGCCTCGCGGCCTTCGTCGGGGTGTGCGACGGCGAGCTCGCCGTCGGGCAGATCGTCGGGGCGCTGGGCGCGCTGCTCGACGTCCCCGCCGACGACCTGCGCTCCGAGCTGCTGCCCGCCGTCCGCGGCCTGGTGCGCGACGGCTTCCTCCGTCCTGCCGACTGACCTCCCGACGGGCCGACCTCCCCGCCTGGGAGCCTGCCGTCCGTGGGCTGTGCCACATGGGGAGCTCTCCCCGTCGTGCCGGGGCGCGTGAGCGACGCCGGTCGGTCACCATGGTCACCATGCGCAACCGACTGACCATGACCCGTGCCGCCGCCGTGGCCGCCGCCGCCCTGCTCTCCCTCGGCCTGGCCGCCTGCAGCGGCTCGGGAGACTCGGGTTCCGGCGAGGGCACGCCCGCCGCCGAGGAGCAGGCGGCCGAGGAGAGCCCGGCCGAGGAGAGCCCCGCCGAGGAGGCCCCGGCCGACGAGGCGGCCGGCGGCGACGTGTGCGGCGCCGTCCAGGCCCTCACCGAGGCGTCCTCGGCGATGGGCGACGTCGACCCCGCCGACCTGCAGCCCACCGTCGACAAGCTGGAGGAGCTCACCACCACGCTCGAGGGCGTGGGCGAGCCGCCCGCGGAGATCGCCGACGACTGGGAGACGCTGACCACGTCGTTCCGCACCGCGACGGACGGCCTGGGCGCCGCGGCCGAGGACCCCACCGACGCCGAGGCGATGACGAAGCTGCAGGACGCCATGTCCGCGATGACCGGCTCGGAGTTCCAGGAGTCCGCTCAGGCCGTCGGCACGTACGCCGGCACCCACTGCTGACGCCCTCCGAGGCCCGGGGCGGTCGTCAGCCGATGACGACGGCCGCCTCCGGGCGCCGGTAGAGGCGCTGGCGGTCGCGCATCGCGAGGCCGGTGCCGAGGGTGATGGGCCCGAGCCGGCCGAGGAACATCAGGGCCACGAGCACCAGCTGGTGCCAGGGCTGCATGTCCGCGGTGATCCCGGTGGACAGGCCGGTGGTGCTGAACGCCGAGATCACCTCGTACAGCACCTGGTCCAGCGTGAACAGGCTGGTGGAGAGCGTGATCGCGAGCGTCGGCACCACCACGGCCGCGACGCCGACCAGCGCGACGGTGAGCGCCTGCCGCTGGGTGCTGGGCGTGAGGCGCCGGTCCCAGAGCGTGGCGTCGGGGTCGCCGCGCAGCTCCGACCAGATCGCGACGGCGAGGACGGCGAACGTCGTCACCTTGATGCCGCCGGCCGTGCCGCCCGACCCCGCGCCGACGAACATGAGCATGTCGGTGAAGAACCAGGTGCCGTTGTTGGCCTGCGACAGGTCCACGGAGTTGAAGCCGGCGGTGCGGGGCATCACCGCCTGCGTGAACGCGGCCAGCACCTTCGCCGGCGGGTCGAGCGGGCCGAAGGTGCCGGGGTTGCGCCACTCGGCCGCGAGGAAGAACAGCGTGCCCACCACCAGCAGCACCGCCGTCATCAGCACGGTGAGCCGCGTGTGCACGCTCCAGCGCGACAGCCGGGCGAGGTCGGTCGGGCCCTCCTCGGTCCGGCGGGTGCGGTGCAGGCGCCACAGCTCGAGCAGCACGGGGAAGCCGAGGCCGCCGATGATGATCGCGGCGCAGATCGGCAGGCACACCCAGGGGTCGGCGACGAACGGCACGAGGTTCTGGCTGTAGATCGAGAAGCCCGCGTTGTTGAACGCGGACACGGCGTGGAAGACGCCCGACCAGACGGCGTGGCCGAGGGGCTCGTCGTAGGCGGCGGCGAACCGCGCCGTCAGCACCGCGGCCACCACCAGCTCCGTCACGACCGTGAACCGCAGCACCCCGAGCAGCACGCGTCGCACGTCGCCCATCCCGACGGACCGCGTCGACTCGGTCGCCACCAGCCGGGTGCTGAGCCCCAGGCGACGGGTCAGCAGCAGGCCGAGCAGCGACGCCAGCGTCATGACCCCGAACCCGCCCACCTGGATGAGCAGCAGGATCACGACCTGCCCGAACGGCGTCCAGAACGTCTCGGTGTCGACGACGGCCAGCCCGGTCACGCAGGTTGCGGACGTCGCGGTGAACAGGGCCTCGACGAAGCTCGCGTTCCTCCCCGTGGCGCTGACCGGCAGGCTCAGCAGGGCCGTGCCGGTGGCGATCGTCGCGAGGAAGGCGAGGGTGACCACCTGGGCCGGGCGGCGGCGCAGGCTCGCGGGCGACGTGGGGGAGTTCGCGGGCACCCGGTGCGGGCGCAGCCACGGGATCGGGTGCACAACGGATCAGTGTGCACCCGCGCGGCAGCCTGGGCGCGCCCTGGCCGGGGGCTGGTCGTCCCCGTAGCGTGTGGTGCGCCGGGCAACCGTCCGGTACCTGACGGAAGGAATTCTCCGATGAGACGCACGACCTTCAGGACGATGGCCGCCACGGCCGCCGGGCTCACGCTCGCGGCGACCGCGGCGACGGCCCAGGCCGCCGGTCCGGACCCCGACGACGACGTCGCGGGCGCGGACCGATACCCGGCGGGGCTCCTGCAGGCCATGACGGACGACCTCGGCGTGTCGAGGGAGCGCGCCGTCGAACGGCTCGACTTCCAGGACGACGCCGCGGCCGCGCAGGAGCGGCTGCGGGAGCAGCTCGGTGACGACTTCGCCGGCACCTGGCTCGACCCGGAGCGGGACCGGTTGTACGTCGCCACGACGAGCGGTGCCGCGGACGCCGCGGTGCGGGCGGCGGGCGGCCGGGCCGTCGACGCCCGGTACTCGCTCGACCAGCTCGAGGGCTGGGCCGCGGACCTGGGCGACGACGCCGCCGCGGCCGCCGGCGTGACCGGCTGGCACGTGGACGTGCGGGACAACACGCTCGTGGTCGAGACGCTGGCGGGCTCGGACGCCCGGGCCGGCGTCGACGACGCGCTGGCCGCCGCGGGCGTGCCGAGCGGCGCCGTCACGGTGAGCACGACGACCGAACGGCCGCGCGTGCTGGACGACGTCGTCGGCGGCAACGCGTACTACATCGACGGGGCGTCGCGCTGCTCGGTGGGCTTCGCCGTCACCGACGGCTTCGTCACCGCGGGGCACTGCGGCTCCGCGGGCGACCCGACGTCGCAGCCGGAGGGGACGTTCGCCGGGTCGAGCTTCCCCGGCGACGACTACGGGTACGTCCAGGTGGGGCCCGGCAGCACGCCCGTCGGTGCCGTGAACGACTGGGCCGGCGGTCAGGTCGCCGTCGCGGGCGCCGAGCCGGCGCCGGTGGGGGCCCAGGTGTGCCGCTCGGGATCCACGTCGGGCTGGCACTGCGGCACGGTCGAGGCGCTCGACGTCTCGGTCTCCTACGCCGAGGGCACGGTCGACGGGCTCATCCGCACCGACGTGTGCGCAGAGCCGGGCGACTCCGGCGGCTCGCTGCTGGCGGGCGACCAGGCGCAGGGCGTGACGTCGGGCGGTTCCGGCGACTGCACGTCCGGCGGCACGACGTTCTTCCAGCCCGTGGGCGAGATCCTCGACGCCTACGGCCTCACCCTGGTGACCGGCTGACCGCCGCGGGGTTCTCTATCCCGCGGGGACGACGCGCGGGGCGGCAGGCCCGGCGAGGACGGCGGCGAGGATCGCCTCGATCGCGAACGCCGTCTCCTGCGCGAGGTCGACGGCGTCCGGGTCCAGGAGCCACTGCACCTGCAGGCCGTCCATGACGCCGATGACGGCGCTCGCAGCGCTGCGGGCCCGGGCCTCCTCGAGCGCCACGCCGCGCTCCAGCGCCACCTGCAGGAGGGCCGTGGCGATCTCGCCGCGCAGCACCGTGAAGCGCTCCGTGACCCACGCGGCCGCCGGGTGCCCGTCGGTGACGGACTCGCCGGTGAGCACCGAGTAGGCCTGCACGATGCCGCGCCGGTCGGCGTTGATCCGCGCGGTGGTCATCAGGTGCCGGAACAGGTCGAGCCCGCCGGGGATGTGCTGCCCCTCGAGGTGCTCGACGTCCACCCGGTCGCGGTACTCCAGCACCGCCCACAGGAGCTTGTCCTTGCTGCCGAAGTGGTGCAGCACGCCCGCGTGGGTGATGCCCACCTGCTCCGCGACGTCGACGAGCGACCCCGCGTGGTAGCCCTTCGAGCCGAACACGCGCGTCGCCGCCGCGAGGATCTCCTCGCGCCGCTCCGCCTTCGAGGGGCGGGTCCGTCGCGGGGTGCTGCCGTCTGCCATGGCGTCACCATACTGTGACCTTGCGCTACTTACTTACCTGTCAGTAACTGTGCTTCACTGGGCGCAGTCGACGCCGACCAGGACGAGGGAGTACCGCCGCGTGTCATCGCAGACCGCTGTCACCAGTACCGACGCCAGTACCGACGCCAGCACCGACGCCAGCGCCGACGGGCGGATCGACGCGCTCGTCGACCTCCTCGGCGTCGACGAGAAGTCCGCCCTCGTCGTCGGCGCGTCCATGTGGGCGACCCGCGCCGTCGAGCGGATCGGGCTCGAGCCCGTCGTCATGTCCGACGGTCCCGTGGGGGTGCGCGACCCGTACGGCCGCGGCACCTCCGCGATGCTGCCCGCGCCGTCGGCGCTCGCGGCCACGTGGGACGTCCGCCTCGCGCGCCGGGCGGGGGACCTGTTCGCGGCGGAGGCCCGCCGGCACGGGGTCGACATGGTCCTGGCGCCGCAGGTCAACCTGCAGCGCACGCCCGTCGGCGGTCGGCACTTCGAGTGCTACTCCGAGGACCCGCACCTCACGGCCGAGGTCGCCGTCGCGCTCGTCGGCGCGGCGCAGGACCGGGGCGTCGGGATGTGCGTGAAGCACTACGTGGCCAACGACTCCGAGACCGACCGCACCCGCTACCTCGCCCGCGTCGACGAGCGGACGCTGCGCGAGGTGTACCTGGCGCCGTTCGAGCGGCTCGTCGCCGCCGGTGCGTGGAGCGTCATGGGCGCGTACAGCGGGGTCGACGACGGCAGCACCGCCGCGCCCGCCCTCGAGCACCGCCCCCTGCTCACCGGCGTGCTCAAGGACGAGTGGGGTTTCGACGGTCTGGTCGTGAGCGACTGGGTGGCCACGCAGTCGGTGGCCGCGGCCGCGCGCGGCGGGCTCGACCTGCAGATGCCCGGCCCGGACGGGCCGTGGGGGGACGGCCTGCTCGACGCCGTCCGGTCCGGCGAGGTGACGGTCGCCGAGCTCGACGACAAGGTGCGCCGGCTGCTGCGTCTCGCGCACCGCGTCGGGCGGCTCCCGCTGCCGGGCGGCGGCGGCGCCGTCCCGGCGGCCGCGGCCGAGGACCCGGCGCCGCTGCTGCGCGAGCTCGTCGCCCGCTCCGTCGTCGTGCTCAAGGACGACGACGGCACGGTGCCGTTGGTCGACGCGGACGACGGCGCCGTCCCGCTGCGCGTCGCCCTGCTCGGCGCGCACGCGATGGAGCCGTTCTTCCAGGGCGGGGGCTCGTCGTTCGTGGTGCCCGACCGCCTCACCTACCCCGCGGACGCGCTGCGCGACGCGCTCCCGGCGCGAGCGGTCGTGGACGTCGTCGCAGGGTCGCGCGTGCTGCGCAACCCGCCGGCCGTCGACCTCGCCCGCTGCACCGACCCCGTGACCGGCGCGCCCGGCGTGCGGCTGGAGTGGCTCGGAGCCGACGGCACCGTGCGCCGCGCCGAGACCCGGACCGCCTGGGACGGCTGGTGCGCCGACGTCGGCCCCGACGACGCCACCCTGCGGCTCACCGCCCACGTGCGCACCGACGAGCCGGGCACCCACGAGCTGGGGGTCGGCACGGTGGGCGTGCACCGGGTCACGGTGGACGGCCGGACGGCGTCCGCGGGCGACGTCGTCGTCGACGAGGACGTCATCCTCGCCTCGGGCCACAACCACCCCCTCGCCGCGACGCTGGCCGTCGAGGGCGGCGCCGGCGGCGCCCTGCTGGAGGCGGAGCTTCAGGTGGTGCACCCCGTCGGCTACGACCGGTTCGTGCGCGGTGCGCTGGTGCACCGTCTGCCCGGCCCGTCGGCCGAGGACGAGCTGGCGGCCGCGGCCGCCGCGGCCCGGGAGGCGGACGTCGCCGTCGTCGTCGTGGGCACCACGCCCGAGGTCGAGTCCGAGGGCTACGACCGTGCCGACCTGGCGCTGCCCGGCAACCAGGACGAGCTGGTGCGGCGCGTGCTGGCCGCCAACCCGCGCACGGTGGTCGTCGTCAACGCGGGCGCGCCCGTGCTGCTGCCCTGGTACGACGAGGCCCCCGCGGTGCTGTGGGCCTGGCTGCCCGGCCAGGAGGCGGGCACCGGGCTCGCGGACGTGCTCACCGGCGTCACCGAGCCGTCCGGCCGCCTGCCGTGGACGCTGCCCGCGCGCGCCGAGGACGTCCCGGTGCCGCACGCGATCCCCGTCGCCGGCGTCGTCGAGTACGCCGAGCGGCTCGACGTCGGCTACCGGGCCTGGGAGCGGCGGCTCGGTGCCGGCACGGGCCCCGGTGGCCCGGCGCCCGCCGCCCCCTTCGGCCACGGCCTCGGCTGGACGACGTGGGACTACGAGGCCGCGGGCCTCGCCGCCCCCGGGCTCGCCCCGGGCGACGCGGACGTCGTCGTGCGCGTGACGGTGCGCAACAGCGGCGCGCGGCCCGGGCGCGAGGTCGTGCAGGTCTACGTGACCCCGCCGCCCGGCACGGCGGACACCGATCCCGCACGGCCCGTGCGCTGGCTCGGCGGCTTCGCCGTCGTCGACGCCGCGCCGGGGGAGCGCGCCACCGCCGAGGTGCGCGTGCCGCGCCGCGCCCTCCAGACGTGGGACACCGCCGCCGGCGGCTGGACCACCCCGCCCGGCACCTACCGGCTCACCGCGGGCCGGTCAGTGCGCGACCCGCGGCTCGACGTCGACCTCGTCGTCGCGCCCGACACCCACTCCTGACCATCCAGCACCGATCACCCGATCACCCACCCAGCGCCCCGCCATCGGCGGCGGGGCTCGTGCAAGGAGGCACACCGTGAGAATCCGCAAGCTCAGCACGGCGGTCGCGAGCGCCGCGGTCGTGGCCATGCTGGCCGCGGCGTGTGGCGGCGGCACCGGCGGGAACAGCCCGTCCGCCTCTTCCGGCGGCGTCGGCACCGAGACCCTGACCGTCGGCATGCCCAACGGTGTGCAGACGGAGAACCAGTCGCCGTTCGCGACCGGCTCGTCCGCGCTCTCGCTCGGCTACGCGTTCGTCATCTACGAGCCGCTCATGATGCGCAACCAGGCGAAGCCGTCCGAGGACCCGCAGCCCTGGCTGGCCGAGAAGATCGAGTGGAACGAGGACTACACGCAGGCAGTGATCACGCCGAGGTCGGGCGTGACCTGGTCGGACGGCGAGGACTTCACCGCCGACGACGTCGCGTTCTCGATCCAGCTGCGCATCGACCACGAGGGCCTCAACGCGGCCGCGCTGCCGTACGACAAGGTCGAGTCCGACGGGACGACGGCGACGGTGTCGTTCACGGCCCCGCAGTACGTCAACCAGTCCAAGCTCTACGACCTGCTCATGGTCCCGGAGCACCTGTGGAAGGACGTCGAGGACCCGACGACCTTCACGAACACCGAGCCGGTCGGGACCGGCCCGTACACGCTCGAGTCGTGGACGCCGCAGGCCGCGACCGTCACGGCGCGCGACGACTACTGGGGCGGCCAGCCCAAGGTCCCCGAGATCCGGTACTCGTCGTACAACGACAACAACGCGCTCACCACGGCCCTCACCACCGGCGAGGCGCAGTGGGGCTGGACGTTCATCGCCGACTACGAGAACGTCTACGTCGCGCAGGACCCGGAGCACTACCACCAGTACGCGGCGGCGGGCCTCGGCATCGACGCGCTCTTCCTCAACAACGAGAAGAAGCCGTTCGACGACGTCGCCTTCCGCCGGGCGCTCAACATGGTGATCGACCGGCAGGAGCTGGTGGACGTCGCCACCTCCGGCGTCAACCCGCCGCTGACCAACGCCACCGGCCTGCCGCTGCCCGCCGGCGAGCCGTACCTCTCCGACGCCTACGCGGACGCTGACCTCCCCGTCGACGTGGAGGGGGCCAAGGCGCTGCTGACCGACGCCGGCTACACCTGGGAGGGCGAGAAGCTCGTCGACCCGGACGGCGAGAAGGTCACCTTCGAGCTCACCGACCCTGCCGGCTGGAACGACTACCTCACCGCGCTCGACCTCATCAAGAACTCGGCCGCGACGCTCGGCGTGGACGCCACGGTCAACCCGGTGAACCAGGACGGCTGGTTCGCCGACGTCGTCCCGCCGGGCGACTTCCAGGCCACGCTGCACTGGACCGACGGCGGCGCCACCCCCTGGGACATGTACTCCGACCAGTTCGACGGCGCGCAGTACAAGAAGCTCGGCGAGCCGGCCACGTGGAACTTCGGCCGCTTCCAGGACGACGCCGCGACGAAGGCGTTCGCCGACTACGCGGCCGCGACCGACGACGCCGCGCGCGAGGCCGCGATGGACACCATCCAGCAGGTCTACGTGGAGCAGGTGCCGGCCATCCCGATCTGGTCGCGACCCGCCACCGCGCAGTACTCCTCGCTGAACTACGTCGGCTGGCCGTCGGAGGACGACCCGTACAACCAGCCGCAGCCCACCGGGGTCCAGGCGGCCCAGATCGTCATGCACCTGGAGCCCGCGTCCTGATGTCCCTCCACACCACCACCCCCGGGGCGCCGGCCGGCGCCCCGGGGGGCACCCCCCGCACCGACCCCGGCGCGCCCGTGCTCGAGGCCGTCGGGCTCACCAAGCACTACCCGGTCAAGGGCGGCGGCCGAGGCTCCGGGCGCGGCGCCGTCGTGCACGCCGTCGACGGCGTGGACCTCGTTCTGCACGCCGGCCGCGTCGTGGCCCTCGTCGGCGAGTCCGGCTCCGGGAAGTCGACCGTGGCGCGGCTGCTCGCCCAGCTCCAGCCCGCCACCGCCGGACGGCTGCTGCTCGGCGGTACCGACGCGCGGGCGCGCGGACGGCGCGCCTTCCGCCGCTACGTCAACCGCGTCCAGATGATCTTCCAGGACCCTTTCGCGTCCCTGAACCCGGTGCACCCCGTGCGGTACACGCTCACCCGGGCGCTGCGCATCCACCGCGGCCGCCTGCGCGGGGACGAGCTGGAGCGGGCGCTCGCCGAGCTGCTCGAGCGCGTGCACCTCACGCCAGCCGAGCGGTACGTCGACAAGTACCCGCACGAGCTGTCCGGCGGGCAGCGCCAGCGCATCGCCATCGCGCGGGCGCTCGCCGCCGAGCCGGAGGTGCTGCTGGCCGACGAACCGATCTCGATGCTCGACGTGTCCATCCGGCTCGGGATCCTCAACCTGCTCGCGGACCTCCGCGACCGGCTGCACCTGGCCATCCTCTACATCACGCACGACATCGCCTCCGCGCGGTACTTCGCCGACACCACCCTCGTGATGTACGCGGGGCGGGTCGTGGAGTCGGGGGACAGCGAGTCGGTCACCCAGGACCCGAAGCACCCGTACACGCGGCTGCTCCTGGCGTCGGCCCCCGACCCCGAGGACATCGCCGAGCGGCCCGCGGGCGCCCCGCGCGGCGAGCCGCCCAGCCTGGTGCGGCCCCCCTCGGGCTGCCGCTTCCACCCGCGCTGCCGGTTCGCCACCGACCTGTGCGCTGCCGAGGCGCCGCCCCTGCTCGACGTCGGGCACGGGGCGGGCGGCGCG
>JADHZE010000146.1 GCA_026934365.1 Isoptericola sp. QY 916
CGGTCACGACGTCCACGCAGCGCCGCCGGGGAAGCGGAACTCCGCCACGGACTCCGGGCGCATCTGGGTGGAGTAGCCGGGCGCGGTCGGCACGACGTACGACACGCCCTCGCCGAGGTCCTCCACCAGGCACGGGTCGGTGAAGTGCTCGTGCAGGTGGTCGACGAACTCGGTGATGCGCCCGTCCAGCGACCCCGACACGGCGACGTAGTCGAGCACGGACACGTGCTGCACCATCTCGCACAGGCCGACGCCGCCGGCGTGCGGGCAGACGGGCACGCCGAACTTCGCGGCGAGCAGCAGCACCGCGACGATCTCGTTGATGCTGGCGAGGCGGCCCGTGTCGAGCTGGCAGTAGTCGGTGGCCCCGGCCTGGAAGAGCTGCTTGAACATCACGCGGTTGTGGCAGTGCTCGCCCGTCGCGACGCGCACCGGGGCGACGCCCTCGCGCACGGCGGCGTGGCCGAGGACGTCGTCGGGCGACGTGGGCTCCTCGATCCACAGCGGGTCGAACCGCTGCAGGGCGCGGACCCACTCGATGGCCTCGGGCACGTCCCACACCTGGTTGGCGTCGATCATCAGCGTGAGGTCCGGGCCGAGCTCCTCACGCGCGATGCCGAGGCGGCGGACGTCGTCCTCGAGCCGCGCCCCGACCTTGAGCTTCACGTGCCGGTAGCCGGCGTCCACGGCCTCCCGGGTGAGGCGGCGCAGCTTGGCGTCGTCGTACCCGAGCCAGCCGGCCGACGTCGTGTACGCGGGGTAGCCGCGGCGCTCCAGGTGCGCGATGCGCTCGGCCTTGCCGGGCTCGGCGGCGCGCAGGATCTCCAGCGCCTCGTCGCGGGTGAGGGCGTCCGAGAGGTAGCGCAGGTCCGCGACGTCGACGAGCTGCTCGGGCGTCATGTCCGCGAGCAGCCGCCACACGGGCTTGCCGGTGCGGCGCCCGGCCAGGTCCCACGCCGCGTTGAGGACGGCGGCCAGCGACAGGTGCACGACGCCCTTCTCCGGCCCGAGCCAGCGCAGCTGGCTGTCGGCGGTGAGGTCGCGGTACGTGCCGCCCAGGTCGCCGACGACGTCGTCGACGTCCCGCCCCACCAGCCGCTCGGCCTGGTGCCGGGCCGCCAGGGCGACGACGTCCGTGCCGCGCCCGATGGTGAACGTCAGGCCGTGTCCGGCCAGCGGCTCGCCCGCGGGGTCGGTGCCGTCGGTGCGCAGGACGACGTAGACGGCCGAGTAGTCGGCGTCGGCGTTCATGGCGTCCGACCCGTCGGCCGTGCGGGAGGTGGGGAAGCGGACGTCGGTGATCTCGACGTCGGTGATGGTGGGCATGCGCACCTCTTCGTGGCGACGGGCATAAAGATCGGATGACTGAGAGTCAACCTAGCGGCAACACGTCGGACACGGCAACGAGCATGCGGTACTCGCGGGGCAAGAGATCCGAGGACTGGGGGCGTCAGGCGCGGGTCGAGCCGCGCTCGACCAGGTGGACGGGGACGGTCACGTGCTCGTGCGGACCGTCCCCGCCGGCCATCCGCTGCTCGAGGAGCCGCACTGCCGTGGCCGCCACGACGTCGTAGCCGGGGTCGACCGACGTGATCCCCGGCGGGACGAAGCGCGAGACCCCGAGGTTGTCGAAGCCCACCAGCTGGACGTCGTGGGGGACCCGCACGCCTCGCTCGGCGAGCGCGGCCACCGCCCCGAACGCCACGGTGTCGTTGACGGCGAAGAGGCCGTCGAACGGCATGCCGTCGTCGAGCAGCCGGGTGACGGCGTCGTACGCGGCCTCGGACGTGAAGTCCGGCACCGGCGTGACCAGGCGCTCGTCCGCGACGAGCCCGGCCGCGCGGTGCGCCTCGGCCCATCCCGCGTGCCGGTCCGACTCCATGCCGACCGACGCCTCGGCCGAGGCACCGAGGGCGAGCACCCGCCGTGCCCCGCGTTCGAGCAGGTGCGCCGTCGCCAGGCGGGCGCCCTCGACGTTGGCGAGGCGGACGTGGTCGAACTGCGGGGGCACCTCCCGCTCGCCCAGGAGGACGATCGGGGTGGACGTCGGGACCCGGTCGAGCTCGTCGCTGTGCAGGCCGGCCACCGAGAGGAGGACGCCGTCGTACATCCGCAGCCGCGGCATGCTCAGCGACTCCATCTCGCTGCGCGCGTCCGCGCTGGTGCGCTCGACCACGAGGTGGCGGCCGCCGGCCTCGACCAGGGGGGCGATCCGGTCCGCGACCTCGCCGAAGTAGTCGTGGAAGCTGGGCACGATGAGGGCCACCGTGTCCGTGCGGCCGGCGCGCAGGTGCCGGGCGGTGAGGTTCACCTCGTACCCCAGCGACTCGACCGCCGCGAGCACCCGGTCGCGGGTGGGCTCGCCCACGCGCTTGTTGCCCGTGAGCACGTTCGAGACGGTCATCATCGACACGCCCGCCTCCCGCGCGACGTCGCTCATCGTGACCATGCGCCACCTCCCGGGGTGATCCTGCCAGGCCGTGCGCGGCGGCGTCGTGCCGGCCTTGACGACGCGATTCCGCCATGTCAGGGTCGGCCCGGATTAACGATAAACCGAGAAGGGCTCGACGATGCGCTCCGACGATCCGTACGGCTATCTCCTCGTGCACTTCGTGGAGGACCCGGCGGGCCACGGGGAGCGCGTCCACCTCAGCCTCAGCGAGGGTGACGACCCGCTGCGATGGCGTCCGCTCCACGGCGGCGCGCCGGTCCTCGAGACCACCGCCGGCACCACCGGCGTCCGCGACCCGCACGTCGCGCGCCGGCCCGACGGCAAGGGCTTCCACCTCGTCGCCACCGACCTGCGGGTGTGGCGTCCCGCCGGTCCGGACTGGCACGAGTACGCCCGCCGCGGCAGCCGGGACGTCGTCGTCTGGGACTCGCCGGACCTCCTGACGTGGTCGGAGCCGCGCCACGTGACCGTCGCGCCGCCGCACGCGGGCATGGCCTGGGCGCCGGAGGTGTTCCACGACGCGGACACCGGCGTCCTCGTGCTGCACTTCGCGGCGGCCCTCTATGCCCCCGACGACCCGCGGCACGAGGGGCCCTGCGTACCGCGGATCATGACCGCCACCACCCGCGACCTCCGCACGTTCGCCCCCGCCGAGACGTACCTCGAGCTGCCCGGAGGGGTGATCGACATGACGGCGGTGGCCGTCGGCGACGAGGTGCACCGGTTCGCGAAGCAGGACGACGGCGCGCCGGGGTCGTGGCAGGTCTTCCACCAGGTGGGGTCGTCGTTCTTCAACCCCGCCTTCCGGACGCTCGCGACCGGGCTGGGCCAGGGTTTCGGCCCCGCGGTCGAGGGTCCGCTCGTCTTCCCGACGCACGACGGGAGCCGGTGGTACCTGTGGGTGGACCAGTACGGCCGCCCGCCGCAGGGTTACAGGGCGCTGACCACCACCGACATCTCGTCCGGACGGTGGGATCCCGTGCCGGAGGACGAGCTGCACCTGCCCCCGCACACCAAGCACGGCGCCGTGCTCCCGCTCCGGCGCGGCGAATGGAATGGCCTTGCCCGGCTCTGACCAGGACGACGCACGACGAAGGAGACACATGAGAAGAACGCTCGTGCCGTTCACGCCGGAGGATGCGGCGTGACCGGCCTCGACCACCGCCGCACCCGGAGCGTCGTCACGCTCACGGACGAGGAGGGCCGCCCCCTCGCGCACGAGGACGTCACGGTGCGCCAGGTGCGCCACGCGTTCGAGTTCGGCTGCGCGGCCTTCGAGGTGGCGGGCGCGGACGCCGGCTACCAGGACCTCTGGCTGGGGCTGTTCGACACGGCGACCCTGCCCGTGTACTGGGGGCGCTACGAGCCGCGGCGCGGGGAGACGGCCCTCGCCGACCTCACCGAGGTGGCGCGCTGGTTCGCCGACCGGGAGGTGCGCCTCAAGGGGCACCCGCTGGTGTGGCACACGGTCAAGGCCCCGTGGGTCGACCGCCTGCCGCTGGACGACGCGGAGCGGCTGCTGCGCGAGCGCGTGCGCCGGGAGGTGCGCGACCTCGCCGGCCTGATCGACACGTGGGACGCCATCAACGAGGTGGTGATCATGCCCCGGTTCACGAACGAGCCCGACGGCGTCCCCAACGCGATCAGTCGTCTGTGCGCACGACTCGGCCGGGTCGAGATGGTGCGGCTGGCGGTCGACGAGGCGCGCGGCCCGGGCACGTCGCCGCGCCTGCTGATCAACGACTTCGACCTGGGGCCCGAGTACGAGCGGCTGATCGAGGAGCTGCTCGAGGCGGGCGTGCGGGTCGACGCGATCGGGCTGCAGTCGCACATGCACCAGGGCTTCCGCGGCGCCGACCGGCTGCTCGAGGTCTGCGACCGGTTCGCCCGCTTCGGGCTGCCGCTCCACTGGACCGAGACGACGCTCGTCTCGGGCGACCTCATGCCGGCCGACGTCGAGGACCTCAACGACCACCAGGTCGCCCGGTGGCCGTCCACGCCCGAGGGCGAGGCTCGCCAGGCGGCCGATGTGGTGGCGCACTACTCGGCGCTCGTCTCCCACCCGGCCGTCGAGTCCATCACGTACTGGGGTCTCGGCGACGCCGGGGCGTGGCTCGGTGCCCCGGCGGGGCTCGTGCGGGCGGACGGCACGCCCAAGCCGTCCTACGACGCCCTGCGGTCCCTGGTCCGCGACGTGTGGTGGACAGGCCCGACGCCGGGCCGCACGGACGCGGCCGGGCGGATCGAGGTGGAGGGCTTCGCCGGCAGGTACGAGGCGCGCTGCGGCGCGTCGTCGGCGACGGTCGACCTGGCGGCGGGAGAGCGCGCCGTCGAGCTGCGCCTCGCACCCTGATCCACCGGACGGACGGGGGTTGACGGGCCCGGAGGCGGGCTCTAGTTTAACGCTAAAATCGCAGACGGACCGGGCAGTCGGACGGTCGGTCGGCTCGGGCGACGTGGCCCGGGGTTCTCGAAGGGGAGACACATGATGGGTGATCTGACACCGCGGGCGCGCCGCCCGTGGCGGGCCGTCCCGGCAGCCGTCGCGGCGTCGTCGCTGCTGCTCCTCGCCGCGTGCAGCGGCGAGTCGGAGGAGGGCGGCGCGGGCCTGGACAACACCGAGGCGTCGATGACCGACTTCGCCGCCGACCAGCAGTTCAAGGCGACCGAGCCCGTCGACTTCTCGATCCTGTGGACCGACTGGCCGGAGCTGCCGATCAAGGACTCGTGGCAGCTCTTCGACGAGATCGAGAAGCGGACCAACGTCACGCTCCAGCCGACCAACATCCCGTTCAGCGACGCCACGGAGAAGCGCAGCCTGCTCATCAGTGCCGGCGACGCCCCCCAGATCATCCCGCTCGTCTACACCGGCGAGGACGCGCCCTTCGTCTCGTCGGGCGCGGTGCTCCCGATGAGCGACTACGTCGACCTCATGCCGAACTTCCAGAAGTACGTCGAGGAGTGGGACCTCGGCGACATGATCGACAACCTCCGCCAGGACGACGGGAAGTACTACATGGTTCCCGGGCTGCAGGAGGTGTCCGTCCCGGTGTTCTCGATGATCATCCGCAAGGACGTCTTCGACGAGGTCGGCGCCGAAGTGCCGGAGACCTGGGACGAGCTGCGCGTCGCCCTCGAGAAGATCAAGGCGAAGCACCCCGACTCCAAGCCGCTCGCCGACGGGTTCGAGGGGCAGTCGATGCTCAACTACGCGGCGCACGCCTACGGCACGGTCGCCGGGTGGGGCTTCGGCAACGGCACGTTCTGGGACGAGGGGGCCGGCGAGTTCACCTACGCGGCGACGTCCGACGGGTACAAGGAGATGGTCGAGTACTTCCACGGGCTCGTCGAGGACGGGCTGCTCGACCCGGAGACCCTGACCACGACCAGCGACGGCAGCGTGAACGAGCTCTCCGAGAAGGTGGCGAACAGCGCGGTGTACGCGGCGTCCGGCGCCTCCGGCACCGTGGCGGAGTTCCAGCTCGCCCTCCAGGAGGCCGACCCGGACGCCGAGTTCGAGCTCGTGCAGATCGCCCCGCCCGGCGGCCCCGCGGGCCAGGTCGTGGAGCCCCGCAACTTCTGGCACGGGTTCATGCTCAGCGCCGAGGCCAAGGACGACCCGCACTTCGTCGCCCTGGTCCAGTTCCTCGACTGGCTGTACTACAGCCCCGACGCGCGCGAGATGCTGCGCTGGGGCGTCGAGGGCGAGACGTACACGAAGGACGCCGACGGCACGATCACCATCGACCCGGACTACTCGCTCGACGCGTACAACATCAACCCCGACGCGAAGACCGACCTCGCGAAGGACCTCGGCTTCTCCACCTTCCTCGCGGAGTCCACCGAGTCGCGCGCCCTGAAGGAGTCCTACAACTCCGACCAGTTCGTCGAGTACATGGACCGCGTCCTGGAGAGCAGGACCCCGCGCGACCCGTTCCCGCCGGCGCCGCTGGACGACGCCGAGCTGGAGCAGGCGTCCCTGCTCGCCACCCCGCTCAAGGACACGGTGGACACGAACACGCTGAAGTTCATCCTCGGCGACCGTCCGCTGGCGGAGTGGGACGACTACGTCACCGAGCTCGAGGGGCAGAACCTGCAGGGCTACCTCGACCTGATCAACGGCGCGCAGCAGCGCTTCGCCGAGAAGAACTGATCCATGAGCACGACCTCGGACCGGCAGCTGTCGGCCCCGGCGCCGGTTCTCGACGGGCCCACGCCCCGCCCCCCGCGGGCGGACGTGGGCCGGTCGAGGCCGGCCCGCCGGTCGTGGCGGCTGAGCCTGCGCCGCGACTGGCAGCTGTACGCCCTCGCCGTCCTGCCCGTGGCGTTCCTGCTGGTCTTCCGCTACGTGCCGATGCTGGGGAACGTCATCGCGTTCCGGCAGTTCCGCCCCGGCGGCAGCATCTTCGGCGAGCGGTGGGTGGGCCTGAGGTACGTGGAGATGTTCATCCACGACCCGACGTTCTGGAAGGTCTTCAGCAACACGGTGATCCTCGGCGGGCTCACGCTCCTCGTCTGCTTCCCGCTGCCGATCGTGCTGGCGCTCCTGCTCAACGAGGTGCGCAAGAAGGCCTTCAAGCGCACCATCCAGTCGATCTCCTACCTGCCGCACTTCCTGTCGCTGGTGATCGTGGCGGGCATGGTCATGCAGCTGCTGTCGCTGCAGGGCACCGTCAACCAGATCATCGAGGGACTCGGCGGCGAGGCCGTCCCGTTCCTGCAGCGGGCGGAGTGGTTCCGCACGATCTACGTGGGGTCGGAGGTCTGGCAGACCGTCGGCTGGGGCACGATCCTCTATCTCGCCGCCCTCACCACCGTGGACGCGTCGCTGTACGAGGCGGCGCGCATCGACGGCGCGAACCGGTGGCAGCAGACGTGGCACGTGACGATCCCCGGGATCCGGCCCACGATGATCACGCTGCTGATCCTCAACATCGGCACGTTCCTCAACGTGGGTTTCGAGAAGGTCCTGCTGCTCTACAACCCGCTCACGTACTCCACCGCGGACGTCATCTCGACGTACCTCTACCGGGTCGGCCTGGTGTCCAACAACCTCAGCTACGCGGCCGCCATCGGGCTCTTCCAGGCGTGCATCGGGCTGGTCATGGTGCTGAGCGCCAACTTCATCTCGCGACGAGTGGTGGGAGCAAGCCTGTGGTGATGCAGCGCGCGACGTCGTCCCCGAGCGTGCGGTCCGCCGGCACGCCCGTCGGGGCGCGGGACACCCGGGGGTACCGCGCGTTCACGGTGTTCAACACGGTGGCGCTGGTGGTGGTGTCCCTGTTCATGCTCTACCCGTTCGTCACCGTGCTCGCGCAGTCGTTCAGCAGCCCCGGCGCGATCAAGGCCGGGATGGTGAGCTTCTGGCCGGTCGGGTTCAACCTGGACACCTACCGCGCCATGGCGCAGGACGGGCTGTTCTGGAGCAGCTACCGCAACACCCTCGTCTACACGCTCGTCGGCACCACCATCGCGATGGTCCTGACCACGACGTTCGCGTTCGTCATCTCCAAGCGGCACCTGCGCGGTCGCGGGGTCCTCATCGGCGTCGCCGTGTTCACGATGTTCTTCAACGGCGGGCTGGTGCCCAACTATGTGCTGATCTCGTCGCTCGGGCTGAAGAACACGATGTGGGCGGTGGTGCTCCCTGGCGCCGTCTCCGTCTTCAACCTGCTGGTCATGAAGTCGTTCTTCGAGAACCTCCCGCAGGAGCTGGAGGAGGCGGCGCAGATCGACGGGCTGGGGTGGTTCGGGATCTTCGGCCGCATCGTGCTCCCGCTGTCGAAGGCCGTGCTCGCCACGATGGTGCTGTTCTACTCGGTCGCGTACTGGAACGACTGGTTCTCGGCCTTCCTGTACCTCGACAAGAACGAGCTCTTCCCCGTCACGCTGTTCATGCGGAACCTCATCGCGGGGGCGTCGTCGTCGGCGTCCGAGGGCGCCGCCGCCGTCGGCGCGACCACCCAGGCCGTCTCGGCCAACATCCAGGCGGTCACGATGATCCTCACGATCATCCCCATCGTGTGCGTCTACCCGTTCGTGCAGCGGTTCTTCGTGTCCGGCGTCATGCTCGGCTCGGTCAAGGGCTGAGGGCGGCGGGCGCGTGCGCGGCTGATCGCGTGGACGACGACGAGGTTCTGCACCAGCAGCGAGAGCCCCAGCGCCAGCAGGATGCTCCCCTCCGTGACGGCCGGGGACGCGCCGGCCCCCGCGCCCGCGTCGGCGAGCTCGAAGCGCAGCGCCACGGACACCGCCCAGAGCGCGACGGTCACCCCGGTGTAGCGGAACCGGACCGACCCGGTCGGGCCTGTGGTGACCTCGACGGTGGCCCCGCGGGCCACGCCGAGGCCCATCGTGAGGACGACGTCGACGGCCAGGACCGCGATCGTGGCGCTCGCGCCCCCGGGCGACGGCAGCGCGAGCCACGGCACCAGCAGGAACGCGCCGACGAGCATGACGGCGACCGGGACGATCAACAGGCGCCCGGTCCGCACGGGTCGGGGGCGCAGGCGGAGGAGGACGATCGCCGTCAGGGTCACCAGGCCGACGAGGACCTGGGGCGGCACCGTGTCCAGCACGGAGCCCAGCGTGCTGTCCATCAGGCGGCCTCCTCGCCGACGAGGTACGCCGCCACCGCGGCCGAGAGCGCGGTCCGGAACGCGGTGGCGTGCTCGGGGTCGCCCGGGTCGTGACCGAGCGCCGACTGCCAGGACCGCCCGCCCAGCGCGTAGCCATACGCGCCGGACATCCCGAGGAGCAGCACCGCCTCGATCCGGTCGCGCGACGGGACCCGGTCCGCGGGCAGCGCCGCGCGCAGGCCCGCCTCCATCACGTCCGCGATGCCGGCGAGCCCGTCGGTCGCGAGCGCGCCGTGCTCGGGGTGCAGGGCCGACCATGCCCACAGCCGCAGGTACCGCTCGTCGTCGAGCGTCGCGAACACGACGTCGAGCATCCGGGTGGCGTACGGGACGCCGGCGTCGTCCGCGACCCGGGCGCGGACGCGCTCGCGGTGGCGTGCGTCCTCTGCGCGCAGCACCTCGCGGACCAGGCCGCGGTGGGTGCCGAAGTAGTGGCTGACCAGGCCTCGGGTCACGCCGACCGCGGCGGCGACCTGGGCGATGGTGACGGCGTCGGGACCGTGCTCGGCCACCAGCGCGGTCGCGGCGTCGAGGATCTCCTGGCGGGAGCGCTCTGGGCTGAGCCGGCGGCGTCTGCCGCGGTGGCCTGCGACGACGTTATTGGCGGTCATGCCAATAATCTAGCGCAGAGGACGTCGCGAGGGGAGAGCGGGCTCGCGGGCGTCAGACCCGGGGGAGGGCCGCGAGGCGGCTGGCGATCCGGTCGCGGTCGCGGACCTCGGCGTCCAGGACGTCGTCGGGCGCGCTCTCGGCGAGCATGACCAGCCGCACGTCGCGGTCCCACGCCACGTCCACGAGGTTCGCGAACCGCTGCGCCCCGTCCGGCGTCGTCGCCGAGAGCCGGGGCACCCGCCACACGACGAGGGTGCCGAACCGGTCCACGAGGTCGAGGACGTCGCCGACGGACGTGGGCGCCTCGCACAGCTCGCCGAAGTCCAGGTGCACCACGCCCTCGGGGGTGCCGGGGCCGGCCGCGGCGAGGGCGCGCAGCGTCGTCGCGGGGAGCCGCACCAGGAAGCGGTCGCCCGGGTCCGGGGTGGCCAGGCCGAGGGAGGCGACCTGCGCGGCGCTGCCCGGCACGGCCCACGCCCCGGCGCGCCAGCCCGAGCGGTCGACGAGGTCGCTGCGGCGGCGGTAGTCCTCGCCGTGCGCCACCTCGACCACGTCGCAGCACTCGACGATCGACCGCACCAGCGGGAGCACCAGGTGGTGGTGGTGCGGGCTGGGCAGCAGTCCGTCCGGCGGGTAGTTCGACGTGGCGAGCAGCGGGATGCCGTGCCCGACGGCCTCGCGGACCAGCCGCGCCAGGATCATCGCGTCGCCGGGGTCATGGGCGTGCAGCTCGTCGAGGAACAGCACCCGCGTGCCGTCGAGCAGGCTCGCGAGCGCGCGCGGCAGGGCACCGGGGCTCCCCGACTCGCGGGCGACGGCTGCGTGCAGCCGGCGGGCGGCCTCGAAGGCGTGCACCCGCAGGACGCCGTCGTCCGGCAGGGCGGCCAGGAGGGCGTCGACGAGGAAGGTCTTCCCGCGGCCCACCGGTCCGTACAGGTAGACGCCCCGGCCCCGGCGGCGGCGGGCCGAGACGCGGGCCCCGGCGGCGGCGAGTGCGTCC
>JADHZE010000147.1 GCA_026934365.1 Isoptericola sp. QY 916
TTCGGCCGGCCCCCTAGCGGCCGATCCGTCGTCCGCTGACGACCCTAGCGGGCGCTCCGAGCACCCGTCGATGGGGACTCCTCCCCATGACGGGCGCCCGGTGCTCGACCGGGTCGCCACCGTCACCAGGCCGGCACCGGGGGCACCACCGGCCGGAGCACGAGCGCCGGGCGGCGCGCTCCGACGCCGAACCGCGTAGGGTGCGGTCGTCGTCGCCCACGACGACCACCGCCGGCGCCACGAGGAGAAGCACTCATGCCCACGCCACCGAACGGGTCGAACCCGGTGCGCAGGAAGAAGATCGAGACCCCGGTCCTCATCGCGACGCTCGTCTGCGTGATCCTCGCGGTGGTGGGGGCCTTCGCCGGGTTCGAGGTTCTCGGCGAGCTGGGCGCCGTCCCGGT
Organism: Isoptericola sp. QY 916; assembly: GCA_026934365.1. Lineage (GTDB taxonomy): Bacteria > Actinomycetota > Actinomycetes > Actinomycetales > Cellulomonadaceae > Isoptericola > Isoptericola nanjingensis. Next base: position 405 of record JADHZE010000147.1, read on the forward strand.
GCTCGTCGTGCTCATCGTGGTGGTCTTCGTGGTCGGCGCCGTCCTGACGGTGCGGCGGGCCGGCGCCCTCCGCGCGGCGTCCACCGGCGGCACGAAGGACTGAGACCGCGCGGTCAGCGCCCGGGCGACCGGCGCTGCCGCGCCTCGCGGCGCGCGGTCAGCTCGGCGAGCCGCGCCCTGCGCTCGCCGGCGCTCAGCTCGGCGACCGAGCCCTTCGTGGTGGACGGCGCCGCGGTGCCGTCGAACCGGCGCCGCCAGGCACGACGCCCCAGCACCACGCTCCACAGGACGAGAGCCGCCGCCGCGACGAGCAGGACCGCCCGAGCCGGCGCCGGGACGTCCCGGGCCAACCCCACGAGCGCGAGCAACCAGCCTGCTCCTGCCGGCAGCATCGCCAGGAACATCCGTCCGTCGGGCAGCCAGCCCGACACGTAGAACCGCATGAGGAAACGGGTGAGCGCCGTCTCGCGCACCGGCTGGAGCGACAGCGCGACCCCGCCCACGGTCGGCAGCCCGATCGTCCTGCCCCGCCCGACGCGGGTGGTGCGGGACAGCCGCTCGTCGGCGTACCCCGGCATCAGGGACCGGCCGACGTAGACGAAGGACAGCGCCGCCAGCGGCCAGCTCGCCGACGGCAGGTACCACAGCACTCCCGGCCCCCAGAGCACCACCAGCAGCGGGACGACCAGGCAGAAGGCCACCATCTCGGACGGCTGCTCGACGAGGCCGGCCCAGATGCCACCCACCTCCATCGTCCCGTCGACGGCGACGTAGACGAGGATGCCCGGGCCGAGCCCCAGGATCACGAGGGCGAGCACCGTCCACACGAGGCCGACGAGGAGATATCCGAGCGGACGCAGCATGCGCGCCGCCGTCCCCGGCGGGCGGGGGGCCGTGGCGGCCTCGTCGGGGGCGGAGGTCAACTCGCGGCCCGCTCCGACGGTCCGGGACGGGCCGCGCCGTCGCGCGCGTCGTCCGACGGCCCCGCCTCCTGACCGTCGTGGTCCGAGTCCATAAAGGTCACCGAGTCGAGGATCTCGTCGAAGAGCGTCGCGAACGGCTCCGCCGACGGGATGCCCGGCACGTTGACGCGCGCGAGCAGGAGCTTCGAACCGTCCGGATACGGGATGTGGTACTCGAGGCGCATCGTCAGGACGGTGTCGCCCTCGCCGGTCTTCCCCTGGGTCATCTCCACCACGCGGGCCACCGGCCCGTTGCGCTGCGGCTCCACCTCGCCGGTCGGGTACCCGTCGCGCAGCGCCTGCGCCACGTCGCCCGCGGCCAGGGCCTCGGCCGACGCCGCCGGCCACTCCTCGTCGAGGGCCAGGATCACCGCGGGGAACGGCACGCCCGGCAAAAGCTCGAGGGACATCAGGTACGTGTGCACCCCCGCCGCCATCGCCGCGCGGACGTTCCCGACGACCTCCTGGGTGGCCTCGCGGCGCGCCCGTGCGAGCCGGTCGGCCTTGCCGACCTGTCGCCGGACGAGGCGTCGCACGTGCTCGACGGCGGTCTCCTCGTCCTCCAGCGGGATGCTGGCCCACGTCCCCGGGAGCACGATCCGCATCCGCCCCTCGCGGAACCTCACGTTGCGGGTCATGCCGCCTCCAGCTCCACCGTCAGGCCGGCGAGGAGGTCGATGACCTCCTGCGCCATGTCGTCGAACACCGAGACCCCGTTCGCGATCACCGTCACCTCGAGCATGTCCGGGCTGCCGGGCGGGAACACACCCAGCGCGACGCGCTCCTCCAGGTGCGCGACGCCGTCGCCGAGGTCGGGGTCGAGGTGGCCGACCATGAGGTGGACTCCCCGCACGTCCCCCGCCGGGACGGTCCCGTCGATCGCCTGGGCGTACACGGACGACGGATCGTCCGACTCCGCGACCAGACGTTCGAGGTCCGCCGCGAACGCGTCGGCGGAGAGCCCTGCCTGCGCCACCACCGTCAACATCGCGTCGACGTCGCCGAGCGCCGGCCGGCGGACCAGGAAGGCCACCGCGAGCGCCGCGATCCCGCTGTCGGACGCCGACCGTGCCACGTCGGCGATCCGGTCCGCGAGGGACTCGACAGGATCGACCACGGGCGTCTCCGCACCGTCGAGGTGGGGCACGGCATCGTCGGCCCGGGCCTCGGCCTCCGCCGCGCCCGGCGGCACGAGCCCGACCGCGATCTCCCGGGCCCAGGCGTCGACGTCGCCGAGCCCGTCGGGCACGAGCACCCATCCCTCGTCCAGGCTCAGCTCGTAACCGGCCACCCTGCGTGTCACGTCGTCGGTCTCCTTGGTTGAGGCTGCGGGCCGCGCCCATCCTAGGCGCGGCCCCCGCGGGCCGGCACGAGGCCGGCCACACCCGTCGATTACCCTCCGGCCAGGCTCAGGCCGCCGCCGATGATGTTGCCGTAGGGGCCGCCCATGCCGGACGTGCCGAGGCTGACTCCCGGGGAGGCCGCCTGGCCGTAGTCGCCGACGCCCATCTCGCCCGCGAACGCGACGCCGTTCCGGATCCCGTTGAAGGCCGTCACGCTGTACCCGCCGATAGTGGCGATCGACGAGGTCACCGAGCTGACGTTGTCGAAGTGGATGGTCCCGATGCTGCCGGGGAGCCGGCTGTCGATCCTGCCCATGACGCCCATCATGTCGGTCACGTCGTCGTTGCCGAAGAGCGTACGCAGCCCCGAGCCCGTGAACGGGTTCGGGAACATCTTCTTCAGCCCCGTCCCGATGTTCCCGCCGCGGAACAGCCCGGCGATCTGCTTGTCGCCCGCCGACCGGATGAACGGCGACTTGAGGACCTCCGTGACCCGCTGGCCGTTGGTCTGCGCGAAGATCTTGCGGGTGCTCTTGAGGGTGGCCGCGCCGAAGACGTTCTTCGCGTTCTGCGGCGACATGCGCGACGCGGTCTGGACGACCATGCGCGCCTTGGCGTACTTCGCGACGACGCTGATCGCCTTGCCGCCGAAGAGGGTGAGCGCCGCCATGCCGGCCGCGCCGAGCACGCCCCACCAGGAGCCCTTGCCCCGGGCGGCCTTGAACACCGCGTCCACGACGGCGAGGATCGCGCCGACCGCCGCGAGCACCAGGAGGACCTGGCCCAGGATCGGCACCCAGGAGAGGAAGATCGCCAGGATCCCCGCGATGTCGCAGATGACCTTGACGACCTTGTAGATGCTGTCCCAGACCTCGCCGGCCTTGTCCCAGAAGCCGTCTTCGAGCCCGTGGACCTTGTCGCCCGTCACGACCTCGTCGATCTTGTTCTTCGCCGTGGTCGCGGCGGAGTCCTTGTCGCCCTTCGCGTCGTTCCAGCGGCCCTGCCAGTAGCTCAGGCTCGACTCGAGGGTCGTCACGCGGGAGTTGGCCGACGACAGGGCGCTGTTGGCGCTGTCGGCGTCGCCCTGGGGCGCGTCGTTCGGCAGGTCGTCGACGTCGTTCTGCGCGTTGTTCGCCGTCGCGCGCGCGGCGGCGAGGTCGTCCTCGAGGGACGCGATCTGGGCCGCCGCGGTCTCCGACTCGGAGATCGCCGTGTCCAGGGCCGACGCGTACGCGACGAGAGCGTCCCCGGTGAACCGGTACCGCTCCGTCGCCTTGGAGATGTCCTCCTTGACGTCGGACGCCAGGGTCTTCGTCTCGTCCATCGACTGCGCGGTGGTGCTCGCGTCGTCGACGATGGCGTCGAGAGTCGCCGTGGCGCGCCCGATCGCGTCGGCGATGTCCTGGTACCGCTTGCCCTTGCTGCGCACGAGGTCGGCGTCCCCGTCGAGCTTCTGCCACTGCGTGTCACCCATGACGATGTCTCCCCCTACTTCGCCTTCTCGGCGGCGTCTTCGAGCGCCTTGGCGAGCTCGGTGTCGATCTCGGTGAACGTGTCGGCGATCTGCTGGACGATGCCCTGGAGCTTGACCACGTTCTCGGTCATCTCCTCGCGCTTGATGCGCCACTTGTCCGCGAAGTCGTTGACCTTGCCGCCCAGGTCGTCGTGGCCGGTCGCGGCCGCGGCGTCCTCCGCGTGGTCGTCGGCGCCCTCGAACTCGTTCTTGATCGTCTTCAGGTCCTTGGCAAGAGTGCGCAACTCTTCCATGTCGATGGACAGGTCGTACCCGGCCACAGCTCCCCCTCGTCGTCACGCAGCTCGTCGTCTCGCCGCCGGGCAGCACCGTAGCCGAGGGCGACGGCGCCGGTCGATGGGGAGTCCTCCCCATCGACCGGCGTCCACCCCGACCGCCCGGCTCAGTCCTCCAGCACCAGCGGCAGCTGCACCCGCGTCTGCTTGCCCCGCGCGATCCATGCGCCGCGACCGACGGGGAACTCCCCCTTGCCGCTGCGGGGCAGCGACGTCTTGAGGATGGTGTCGCCGTCGAGGTTCTCGGGCTGCAGGATGAGGCCCCGCCGTCCGTTCTTCACCTCGCCGAGCAGCGGCCAGGTCGCCGACCAGCCCGCGGTCTCGGCCTCCGCGACGAGCAGGTGGTCGCTGTTGCGGATCGCCTTCGTGAGGTCCTGGATCGGCTTGTCCGCGGGCGACTGCAGGTACTCGTTGATGCCCTCGACCAGGACCACGATGCCAGGGTCCACGTCCTCGTCCTGGACGGCGGCGAGCAGGTCCGTCGCGAGCGCCTTGACCTTCTCCACCCCGGTCGCCACCTCGGTCCAGGGCAGCTTGTCGGCGATCGCGGAACGCCCCTGCGCGAACAGGTACATCCGCGCGTCGGGGTTCGCGCGCAGCACCGCCCGGGCGATCGCGACGAGCGCGTTGCTGCGCCCCGACCCGGGCGGGCCCGCCACGACCATCGTGCCCGTCGGGTCGAAGGGCACCGCGCCCAGGGTGATGCCGTCCAGGCCGAGCACGGGCAGTCCGTCGACGTGCGTCGGGAGCTCGCCGGCCCCGTACTCGGTGGGCAGCACCTGCACCGCCGGCGCCGGGCGTACCCCGGCCTGCACCATCGACTGGCCGAGCTTCTCGGTCGCGGCGGCCTGCGCCGACACGGAGGTGGTGCCGCCGATGACGGCGACCTGCACCTCGAGGCCGTCGAGGATGGCCCGTCCGTTCGGCGAGTCCGCCGTGATGATGTCGCGGGGCGCGTTGAACGCCAGGTACCCGTCGTCGGTCATCCGCAGCAGAAGGTTGCGCTGCACCATCGAGCGCACGTACGTCGGCACGGCGCCCGACCGGTCGGCGGTGAAGACGACGTGCATGCCGAGCGCGCGGCCGTCGTTGAGGATGTCGCGGAAGACGTCGAACCACTCGGCGCGGCCCGCGCCCACCTCGAAGTCGTCGCGGAAGCCGGGGAACCCGTCCACCAGCAGCAGGATGCGCGGCACGTCGGCGCGACCGGTGATCTGGCGGTACTCGGTGACGCTCGACGCCGAGACGGCGGCGAACGCCTCCCCGCGGCGCAGCAGCTCGTCGCGCAGCATCCGCATGAGCGCCACGACGCGCTCGACGTCGTCTCCGCGCGCGATGGTGCCCACGTGCGGCAGCGCCGAGAGCATCCGCAGCGCACCGGCGGCGAAGTCCAGGCCGTACACGTGCACGGGGCCGCCGCGCGGCGTGATGCCGGCGGCCGCGGCGAGCGTGCGCAGCGCGGTGCTCTTGCCGGCGCCGCCGGTGCCGTACACGCCCAGGTGGCCGTCGGTGTCGGGGTTGAAGTACAGCGGGCGCTGCGCCTGCTGCTCGGGGATGTCGGCGACGCCGAGCAGGAGCTCGGTGTCCGTGCGCTGGTGCAGGCGCGTGAGGTCGTAGGCGTCGGCCATGGAGTCGAGCCACGGGCGGCGCGGCGTGGGCAGGCGCCCCGCCTGGAACGCCTCGGTGACCCGGGCCACGAGCCGCTGCTGGTCGTTGGGCCCGAGGTCCACGTCCTCGTCGGCGGAGGCCGACGGGTCGACCGGCTCCTCCCACTTCTCCTCACGGCCGAAGTGCAGCCCGGCGACCTCGATCGCCGTGTTCTCGGGGGCGCGGGTGCTCCAGGCGCCCGCGTACCCGGACTGGAAGGCCTGCAGCCGGCCCGGGCCCGTCTTGACCACGCCGCGCCCGGGGATCGCAGGGTCGATGTGCGCGGCGTCCTTGATGTCGACGACGTCGCTGGAGTCCGACTCGTCCGCCATGCGCAGCGCGACACGCAGGTTCGTGTTGGCGCGCAGGTTGTCCTTGATGACGCCCGCCGGGCGCTGCGTCGCCAGGATGAGGTGGATGCCGAGCGACCGGCCACGCTGCGCGACGTCGACGACGCCGTCGACGAACTCGGGCACGTCGCCCACCAGCGCCGCGAACTCGTCGATGACGATGACGAGCGCCGGCGGCGTCTCCGGGTCCCCGCGCTTCTCCAGCTCCAGCAGGTCCTTGGCCTTCTTGCGGTTGAACAGGTGCTCACGGTGGTGCAGCTCTGCACGCAGCGACGTGAGCGCGCGCAGCACCAGGTGCTGCGAGAGGTCCGTGACCAGGCCCACGCAGTGCGGCAGCTGCACGCAGTCCGCGAACGCGGAGCCGCCCTTGTAGTCGACGAACAGGAAGGTGACGCGGTCCGGGCTGTACTCGGCCGCCATCGCGAGCACCCACGCCTGCAGGAACTCCGACTTGCCGGCGCCCGTGGTGCCGCCCACCAGGGCGTGCGGGCCCTGGCTGCGCAGGTCGAGGTGCTGGGCGTCGAGGCCGGCCGAGCCGACGATGGCCCGCAGGGACCCGGCGCGCTTGCGAGGCACCGCCTGCGTGCGGTCGTAGACCGACAGGTTCTGGCGCCAGCGCTCCAGCACGGCGCGCGGGTCCTCGAACAGCTCGTGCCCGAGCAGCGCCGGCATCGTCACCGAGCGCGGCAGGTCGGACGAGTCGGCGACGATCGCGCCGGCGTCGAAGACGGGGGCGAGCCGCCGCCCGTAGTCGAGCGCCGCGGTCGCGTCGATCTCCTCGAGCTCGACGTCGTCGACCCAGCGCCCCAGCCGCACCATGCCGACGCGCGGCCCGTGCTCGCCGAGGTCCACGAAGGTGCGGCACGCCGCCGGGAGGTACGCGGTGTCGGCGGAGATCCACAGCAGGTACACGCCCGCGTCGGGACCCTGCTCGGCGAGCTGCACCAGGCGGGCCCGCTCCACGTCGATGTCGTCCGAGACGACGACCACCACCGCGGGCACCGCGGACTTCGTGCCGGCCTCCGCCTTCTTGCCCCCGACGTCGCTGCCCCGCTCCAGGGCGGCGTCGTCCTCGTCGATCGCGCCGCGCCGCTGGGCGCCGCCGCGCGCGGCCCGCAGACGCGTGGTGACGAGCTCCTCGAGCTCGGCCACGAGCCGAGCGGCGCCGCTCGCCGAGTCGGCCAGGTGGTGGCCCTCGATCGGGCTCTGGGGCGACGAGGTGTGCGGGATCCACGTGAGCCACTGCAGGGACCTGGTCCACACCGGGCTCACCATGCCCGTCACGACCAGCTCGGACGGCGAGTGCAGGCCGGTGAGCTGCAGCAGCGTGGCGTTGAGGCTGCCCGCCACCTTGGCGGGCGGCCCGGCGAAGCCGATGGCACCCGCGTCGTACAGGTTCTCCACCACGGGGACGCCCGAGACGGTCGAGTACTTGTCGACGACGGCGTCCAGGCGCTCCTGGTACTCCTTGATCATCGCGCCCTTGGCCGAGTCCTTCACGGTGTTGCGCGACGGCATCGTGCCGATCCCGAACCGGACGTTGAGGAAGCTCCAGTGCTCGGGGCGGCGCGTCCAGAGCATCGGCCCGTGCCGCATCGCCTCCGCGAAGACGTGCGGGGTCGCCGGCGCCTCGCGCAGCCGCACGGACCGCTCCGTCTCCTCCTCGCCCCCGAGGGCGTCGCGCAGCGCGTCCAGGCGTTCCTCGAAGCGCGCGATGTCGCGCTCCTTGCGCTTCTTCGTCTGCTTGTTCCGGGTGAGGTAGTTGCCCGCCAGCATGATCGGCGACAGCGCGATGAACACGAGCGACATCAGGCCGCGGCCCATCGCGAGCATGAACCCGCCCATGAGCACCGGGGCCAGCATCGCCAGCAGCGGGAACGGCTGCGGCTCGGTCTCGGCGGGCACCTCGGGCGCGTCGAACTCCTCGCCCTTGTACCGCGCCTCGACGCGCGGCGAGCGCGTGAACGGCACGGGCCCCGCCTTGGGCGCCACGCCCGTCAGGGTCTGCGGCTTGCGCCGCTCGATCGTCATCACGGTGTCGCCGACGGTGACGCGCTGGCTGCCCTCGACGCGCAGGCGCTGCACGTGGTCGCCGTCCACGAGCAGGCCGTTGGCCGAGCCCAGGTCGACGACGTCGACGACGTCCGAGACGTCGAGGCGCAGGTGCTGCTTCGACACGAGCGGGTCGCTCAGCACGACGTCGCAGCCCGGCGCACGCCCGAGCGTCCAGCTGCCCTCGGGCAGGTCGATCACGCTGCCGTCCGCGAACCGGAGGGTGGCGCGCACGTCCCGGGAGGGCTGGTAGTCGAAGCCCGGGCGGTCGAGCTCGACGATGGCCACGTCCGCGCCCGAGCCGATCCACGCCTCGCCGAGCGCGGCGTCGGCCGGCAGCCGCGTGGGCCTGTCCTGGCCGGGCAGCCGGGCCTCGATCGTCCGCCGGCCGGCGCCGACCGTGCCCGTCCCGCGCGGGTCCACGCGGGCCAGGGTGGACGCCACCTCGCCGATGGTCGCCCCCGCGTCCGCGGTGATGACGACGTCGTCGTGCGTGGTGTCGGGGCGCCGGAGCGTCACCTTGACGCGCATCGCTCTCCTCGGTTCGTTCCGTCGGTGTCTCGGGTGGGCGCGGCCGGCCGGGCCGTGCCACGGGGTCTGCTACGGGCGGCGCCAGCGCGAGATCGCGCCCACGACGGCGGTGACGGCCGCTCCGGCCAGCGCGCTCAGACCGATGATGCGCCAGTTGGCGGCGTCGGTGAGCTCGCGGCCGATCGCCCGCCAGTAGTCGAGGGGGTCGCCGGTGCCGACGCCGTCACGGAGCACGCCGGCGGCCATGAGGATCACGAACGCGATCGCCGCGGCGGCGACGGCGACCACGACGACCATCTGCCAGAGCTCCGGACGGTTGCGGCGGCTCATTCCCCGTCCTTCCCGTCGACATCGGTCAGGTCGAGCAGCGGCAGGTCGTCGGCGGTGACGAGCCGCGACGCGACGGCGTACTCCACCAGCCGCGCGCGCCGGTTCGTGGCGAGCCCGCCGGAGCCGCCGCGCAGCCCCTTCACGCCCACCCGGTCGAGCTTCTCGCACACGTTGTCGAGCTTGCGGTTGAAGCGCGTCGTCGTCCAGCCGAGGCGCGCCGCCGCCTCCGCGGACGACGGGATCTCGGACAGCCCCGTGCCGTCGCGGCGCAGCATCGGCTCGCACAGGGCGACCACGAGCTGTCGCTGGCTCACCGTGAACGGGATCATCCCGATCGTGGTGGCCCCGCCCTCGGGCTCCTCGGAGTGGATCTCCGCGTACGGCGACGGGCTGAGGCGGGCGAGCAGCTCGTACGTGGTCGGGCCCGCGGTGAAGACGATCGACGTCGACGGGAAGACGATCGGCAGCGACGTGCCCGGCGAGAGCCACGACTGCACGCCGCCGGCCGCGTCGCACACGGTCGCGGACAGCCGCGCGCCGGCGTTGACCAGCCACCACAGCCCCGAGACGTGCGTGAGCTGCAGGAACCGCCGGTGCAGGTAGGGGTTGTCGTCGAGGGCGAGGTCGCCCTCCCGCCCGATCTCGAAGACCCCCTCCGGGTCGGGTCGGAACCACTCCCCCGCGAACTCCACCGCCAGGTCGCTCATCCCACGCACACTCCCTGCGGCTCGATGGAGAAGGCCCCCTGGCGCACGATGACGACCTCGACGCAGGTCTCCCCGGAGTCCGCCTTGTCGACCGTGACGGTGGTCTCCTTCACCTGCTGGTAGTGCGCCTCCTCCAGCGCCTTCGGCTCGCGCCAGCCGTACGTGTCCCCGTCGACCGGGTCGGGGTTGGTCCACGTGAAGACGACCTTGCCTCCCGAGACCTTGCCCTCCAGCTCGGTCACCGCGGGCACGAGCCCGCCCAGGTTGTCCGCCGGAGGCGCGGGGTCGTCGCCCGCCCCCGTCGCGACGGCCGTCGGGTCGTCGCCCGGGTCCTGCGCCCCGTCGGGCCAGAGCACCACGGCGAGCGTGACCACGAGGGCGGCGACCACGGCCACCAGCCCGACGACGAGGCCCGTCGTGGCCCGCCCACGACGCGGGGCCTCGGGCGCCTCCCCGGGGGCGGGCGCCGCGACCGGAGAGGCGGGTGACGTCGCCGGCGCGGCAGGGGCCATCGACCGGTGCACGGTGTCGCCGAGGTCGTCGGCCAGCACGCCCTGCGCC
>JADHZE010000148.1 GCA_026934365.1 Isoptericola sp. QY 916
CGGCCGGCGAGCGCGCGGGTCTCGGCGAGCACGTCGTGCGCCCGCAGCTCCGCGACGACGGCGGCGTGCGCGTCGTCGCCGTCGAGGTCGCCGTCGAGCCGGGCGACGAGCGCCGCGTCCGCCGCGGAGCCCTCGCCCCGCGCGACCCGCTGGCGCAGCAGCAGCACCGGCATCGTCGGCACGTGCTCGCGCAGGTCCGTGCCGGGCGTCTTGCCGGACTCGTCGCCGGACGACGCGATGTCGAGCACGTCGTCGGCGAGCTGGAACGCGACGCCCACCTTCTCGCCGTACGCCGCCACGGCCTCGACGACGGCGGGCTCGCAGCCGCCGAACATCGCGCCGAGGCGCGCCGACGTCGCGAGCAGCGACGCCGTCTTGTCGCTGAGCACCTGCAGGTAGTGCTCCACCGGGTCGTCGTCGGCCCCCGGCCCCATCGTCTCGTGCAGCTGGCCGAGGCACATGCGCTCGAACGTGCGCGACTGCAGCACCACCGCCTCCGGGCCGAGGCCCGCGACGAGCGCGGACGCCCGGGCGAAGAGGAGGTCGCCCACCAGGATCGCGACCGAGTTGCCCCACACCGTGTGCGCCGCGGGCGCCCCGCGGCGCAGCGGCGCGGAGTCCATGACGTCGTCGTGGTACAGCGACGCGACCTGCGTGAGCTCCACGACGACGGCCGCGTCCACCAGCTCCGTGCGCGACCCGTCGCCCAGCTCGCCCGCGAGCAGCGTGAGCAGCGGGCGGAACCGCTTGCCTCCGGCAGCGACGAGGTGCCGCGACGCGTCGTCGGCCAGGGCGTCCGCCGAGGCCACGGCGGCGTCGAGCGCCGCGTCCACCCGCGTCATGCGCTCGGCGAGCCGGTCGGCGAGCGCCGGGTCGGACAGCGGGATCGCCGGCGGCGCCGGGGGCGGCGTGGGCCCGGGCCGGGGGGCCGAGGCGGAAGGAGCGCGAGTCACTGTCCGAACCTATCCGTCCGGGGCGCCGAACACCGCACCGAGACAGCGCTCGGCCGCGTCAGGTCGGACACCCCGGCACGAGCGTCGGGCCGGCGGCTCGTCCCCGGGTCGGCACACGGGCGCGCCGGCCCGGGGACGGGACGCCGACCCGGGGCCGTCAGGGACGGAACTGCGCCGCCTGGCCGACCAGGTCCAGCGCGCCCGCCGGGAGGATGCCGAGGAGCAGCACGCCCACCGCGCACACCGCGATCGCGAACGCCGCGGGGCCGCGCGAGCCGACCACCGTCACGACCGTCCGCGAGACGAGCGTGCGGGTCGCGGCGCCCGTCACGGTGGCGGTGCCGCCGCCCTGCTGGTCGCGCGCCGTCGTCCCCGACGACGCCACGCCCGCCGGTGCCGTGCCCTGCTCCCCGCCGGGCGGCGGGGTGAGGACCATGAGCACGATGACGCGGACGTAGAAGAACACGGAGACGGCGGACGCGAGCACGCCGAGCAGCGCGAGGGGCCACGCCCCCGCCTCGACGGCGGCCGAGAACACGCCGAACTTCGCCACGAACCCGGCCGTGAGCGGGATCCCCGCCATCGAGAGGAGGAACAGCGAGAACGCGGCGGTGAGCCACGGGGCCTTGCGGCCCAGGCCCGCCCACTGCGCGAGCCGCGTGGCCTCGCCCAGCACGACGCCGTCGTCGGGGACCGTCCCGGTCGCCCCGTCGCCGGTGTCGTCGCCCGACACCGTGCGCTCGCGCACCAGCGTCACGACCGCGAACGCGCCGACGGACGCGAGCCCGTAGGCGAGGAGGTAGAAGAGCACGGCCCGCGAGCCCGCCTCGTCCATCCCGACGACGCCGACCAGGAGGAACCCGGCGTGCGCGATCGCGGAGTACGCGAGCAGGCGCTTGACGTCGGTCTGCACGGCGCCGACCACGGTGCCGATCAGCATCGTGAGGATGGCGACCGCCCAGAGCGCCACCTCGACGTCGTGCCGGGTCGCGGGGTCCAGGCCGTTCGCGAGCGTGAACAGCACGCGCACCAGCGCGCCCATCGCGGCGGCCTTGGTGCACGCCGCCATGAACCCGGTGATCGGCGTGGGGGCGCCCTGGTACACGTCCGGGGTCCACGCGTGCAGCGGCGCGGCGCCGATCTTGAACAGCAGCCCGCTGAGCACCAGCAGCAGCCCGACCACCACCAGGGCCGGCATCGACCCCAGCGGCGAGACGGACGGGTCCGCGAGCACCTGGACCACGCCCTGCAGCCGCACGGTGCCGGCGAAGCCGTAGACGAGCGCGATGCCGAAGACGAAGAGCGCGGACGCGAAGGCGCCCAGCACGAAGTACTTGAACGCGGCCTCCTGGCTGAGCAGCCGGCGGCGGCGCGCCGTGGCGCACAGCACGTACAACGGCAGCGACAGCACCTCGAGCGCGACGAACATGACGATGAGGTCGTCGGTGGCCGGGAACAGCAGCATGCCGCCGGTCGAGAACAGCAGGAGCGGGTAGATCTCGGTCTGCTGCAGGCCCGCGCGGCGCGTCTCGTCCTCGTACGCGGTGCCCGGCACGGCGGCCGCGGCCGGCGCGAACGCGTCCTGGCCGGTCGTGGTGCGCTCCGCGACGACGAGCACGCCCAGCAGCGCGCACACGCCGATCACGGCCTGCACGCCCAGGCCGAACGGCGTCAGCAGGTACGACCCGCCGACCACGGAGAGCGCGTTCTCCTGCACCCGGTCCCACAGCAGCCCGACCGCCACGAGCGAGCCCGCGAGCGCCGCCAGGGTGAGCGTGAGCTGCGTCGTGCGGCGCGCCTTCTCGGGCACGAACGCCTCCAGCAGCACGCCGAGCACGCCCGCCGCCAGCACGATCAGCACCGGCGAGACGGCCGCCCAGTCGATGGGCGGGGCGACGAAGTCGTTCACAGCTGGCTCCCCTCGGTGATGACGCCGGACGCAGCAGGCTCGAGCACCGGTGGCGGATCGGTCTCGCCGACCTGCTCGACGGCGACCTCCCCGGGCGCGCGCACGTAGTCGAGCACCGGACCAGGCACGAGGCCGAGCACGAGCAGCGCGCCGACGAGCACGCCGGCCACCGTCTTCTCGCGGCCGTCGAGGTCGCGCGCGGACGCGAGCTCCGGCGTCGTCTCCCCCGTGAACATGCGCTGGTACGTGAGCAGCACGTACACGGCGGCGAGGACGACGGCGGGCACGGCGACGATCACCGCGGCGGGCCAGCGGGCGTACGACCCGAGGAACACCATGATCTCGGAGACGAACGTCGCGAGGCCGGGCAGCGCGGCCGCGGAGAGGCCGGCCACGAGGAACGTGCCGCCCAGGATCGGCGCCACCGTGCGCAGGCCGCCGTAGTCGCCGATGAGCTGGCTCTGGCGCGGGTGCCGCGCGATCGCGAACCCGGCGACCAGGAACAGCGCACCGGTGGAGATGCCGTGGTTGAGCATCATCAGGCTGGACCCCGCGGTGCCCAGCGACGTGAACGTGAAGATGCCCAGGATGATGAACCCGAAGTGCGACACCGACGTGTAGCCGATGAGGCGCAGCACGTCGCTCTGGCCGATCGCGAGGACCGCTCCGTACAGGATCGAGATCACCGCGAGCACGATGACGAACGGCGCCGCCCACCGGCTCGCCTCGGGGAACAGCGGCAGGCAGAGGGTCAGCATCCCGAAGGTGCCCACCTTGTCGAGCACGCAGATGAGCAGCGTCGAGGTGCCGGGCGTCGCGTGCTGGGTGACGTCGGGCAGCCACGAATGCACCGGGAACATCGGCGCCTTGATCGCGAACGCGAGGAAGAACGCGCAGAACATGAGCTTCTCGGCCGTGGGGTCGAGGGTCAGCCCGGTGAGGTTGTCGGTGAGGAAGGTCTGCGGCCCGCGGTCCGCGGCCGGCACCTGCAGGTAGAGCGCGATGACGCCCACCAGCATGACCAGGCCGCCGGCCAGCGAGAACAGCAGGAACTTCACCGCCGCGTACCGGCGCTGCGGCCCCTGCCCGAACCCGCCGATGAGGAAGTAGGCGGGGATCAGCATGGCCTCGAACACCACGTAGAAGAGGAACACGTCGCGCGCCACGAAGACCGTCACCATGAACGCCTCGAGCAGCAGCACGGTCGCGAGGTAGCGACGCAGCCGCACGTGGTCGCCGCCCTGCTCGCGCCAGGCCGCGAGGATCACCAGCGGCACGAGGCCCACCGAGAGCGCCACCAGCAGCAGGCCCACGCCGTCGACGCCGACGGCGTAGCTGGCGCCGATCGGCGGGATCCAGGAGTACGTCTCGGTGAGCTGGTGGGTCCCCGCGTCGCCGGTGTCGAAGGCCGCGAAGGCCCCGACCAGCAGGAGGACCTCCACCAGCGCGCCGACCAGCGCGACCGTGCGGGCGGCGCCGGCCCCGAACCGACCCCCGGTCACCGGGCCGGCGGCCGGGCGGCCTCTGCCCACCCCCGTGAGCGCCGTCGCGGCCGCGGCCACCAGCGGCCACACGATGAGGACCGTGAGCCAGGGGAACCCTGTGGACATCGTCATGCGTCCCCGTCCTTCGTCGTCGACGTCGTGTCCGGCGTCATGTTCGGCGTCATGTTCGGCGTCATCGCCATCGCTCCCGCCACCCCGATCAGCTCGCCAGGACCCACACGACCAGCCCGACGACGCCGAGGCCGCCGAGCATCGTCGCCGCGTACGACCGCACGTAGCCGTTCTGCATCCGCCGCAGCCGTGCGCCGAGGCGCCCGATGCCGCCCGCCAGGCCCAGCCAGCCGCCGTCGACCGCCGTGCGGTCCGAGTACACGAGCGCGCGGGTGAGGTACTGCCCCGGCCGCATCACGAGCGACTCGTTGACGGCGTCCTGGTACAGGTCGACCCGCGCCGCCCGCACGACGGCCAGCGCCGGCGGCGGCTCGACCGGCACCGCCGCGACCGCGTACTGCCGGAACGCGAGGAACGCGCCGAGCACCACCAGCACCAGGGTGAGGGTCATGAGCAGCCACACCGGCAGCACCGGCTCGTGGTGCTCCGCGTGCCCGGTGACCGGCTCCAGCCAGGTGACGAACCGGTCGCCCAGCGCCAGGATCCCGCCGAGGAACACCGACCCCGCGGCGAGGATGATCATCGGCCACGTCATGAGGCGCGGGGCCTCGTGCGGGTGCCGCACGGGGGCGCCGTCGTCCCCGGACCCTTCGTCGGGCCGCCACCGCCGGCGCCCCGCGAAGGTCATGAAGAACAGCCGCGACATGTAGTACGCGGTGATCCCGGCGCCGAGCAGCGCCGCCAGGCCGAACACCCACGGCCGCCAGCCCTCGCCGACGAACGCCGCCTCGATGATCTTGTCCTTCGACCAGAACCCGGAGAACGGCGGCACGCCCAGGATGGCGAGCCAGCCGAGCCCCATCGTGATCGCGGTGACCGGCAGCAGCCGGGCGAGCCCGCCGAAGCGGCGCATGTTCACGTCGTCGCCCATCGCGTGCATCACGGACCCGGCGCCGAGGAACAGCCCCGCCTTGAAGAAGCCGTGCGTGAGCAGGTGGAAGATCGCGAACGCGTACCCGATCGGCCCCAGGCCGGCGGCGAGCATCATGTAGCCGATCTGCGACATCGTCGACGCCGCGAGCGCCTTCTTGATGTCGTCCTTGGCGGTACCGACGACCGCCCCGAACAGCAGGGTCAGCGCGCCGACGATCGTGACGACGAGCTGCGCGTCCGGCGCGGCCTCGAGGATCGGGCCGGAGCGCACCAGCAGGTACACGCCGGCGGTCACCATCGTCGCCGCGTGGATCAGCGCGGACACCGGCGTCGGGCCCGCCATCGCGTCCCCGAGCCACGCCTGCAGGGGCAGCTGCGCCGACTTGCCGCACGCCGCCAGCAGCAGCATGAGGCCGATCGCCGTCATCACGCCCTGGCCCGCCGCCGTCGCCCCCTCGCCGGCCGCCGGCAGCACCGTGCCGAAGCTCAGCGAACCGAAGGTCGCGAGCAGCAGCATCATCGCGACGATGAGCCCCATGTCGCCGACGCGGTTCATGACGAACGCCTTCTTGCCCGCGACCGCGTTCTCCCGCTTGCCGTCCCAGAACCCGATGAGCAGGAACGACGCCAGGCCCACGCCCTCCCAGCCGACGAAGAGCAGCAGGTAGGAGTCCGCGAGCACCAGCAGCAGCATCGCCGCGACGAACAGGTTGAGGTACCCGAAGAACCGGCGCCGGTCGACGTCGTGGTCCATGTACGCCACCGAGTACACGTGGATCAGCGTGCCGACGAACGTCACGAGCATCACGAACGTCATCGACAGCGGGTCCACCTGGAACCCGAGGTCCACGTGCAGGGCCCCCGCGTCAATCCACGTGCCCACGGTGTGGGTGCCCACCCGCTGGTCAGCGGGGGTGCCCAGCATGTCGAGCAGCATCACCAGCCCGACGACGAACGTCGCCGCGCTCGCGAGCACGCCCAGCCAGTGCCCCCACCGGTCGGTGCGCCGGCCGGCGACCAGCAGCACGAGGGCGCCGATCATCGGGGTCGCGACCAGCCAGGGGGCGAGGGAGAGAGTCTGCATCGTCGTCTGCGTGTCCACAGGTCGCCTCTCAGCTGTGCAGCAGGTTGACGTCGTCGACCGAGGCCGACCGGCGGGAACGGAAGATCGTGATGATGATCGCGAGCCCCACCACGACCTCGGCCGCGGCGACCACCATCACGAAGAAGGCGAGCACCTGGCCCGTCACGTCGCCGTGGATGCGCGCGAACGTCACGAACGCGAGGTTGGTGGCGTTGAGCATGAGCTCCACGCCCATGAACACCACGATGGCGTTGCGCCGCAGCAGCACCGTCGCCGCGCCGATCGCGAACAGGATCGCGGCCAGCCCCAGGTAGTGGGTGATCTCCATCAGCGCACCTCCCCGTCCTCGTCGCCCTCGTCGGTCGCGCCCGCGTCGGTCGTGCCCGTCGCGACCGGGTCGCCCACCTGCTCGACCGTGGCGTCCGCCGCCGGGCCGACGCCGAGGAGGCGCAGGTCGTCACGCGCCACGAGCGTCTCCTCCTCGGCGAGGACCGCCGTGGCCGACCGTTCCTGCCCGCGGATGCGCAGCACGCGCGGCACGGAGTGCGGCAGCGGCTCGCCGTCGGGGCCGAGCGCCGGCGTGTCCATGGCGTTGTTCTGCGCGTAGACGCCGGGCGCGGGCAGCGGCGTGAGCGTGCTCCCCTGCGGCAGGGCGGCCACGCGCGCGGCCGCGAGGACGCGCTGGGTGGGCCGCACGCTGAGCCGACGACGGTGCGTGAGCACCAGGCCGGCCAGCGCGGCGGTGACCAGCAGGACGCCGACCACCTCCATCGCGAGGACGTAGTCGCCGAGCAGCACCCGGGCCAGGGCCACCGGGTTGGTGAGCTCCTCGGTCGCGGCCAGCCCGACCGCGGGCGGGAACGCCGCCTGTGCGATCACGCCCAGCAGCACGACGACCAGCCCGAGCCCGAGCAGCACGCCCAGCCAGCGCTGGCCCCTGATCGTCTCGGTCAGCGAGTCGGCGGAGTCGACGCCCACCAGCATCAGCACGAACAGGAAGAGCATCATCACGGCGCCCGTGTAGACGACCACCTGCACGACGCCGAGGAACGGCGCCTCCTGCGCCACGTAGAGGATGGCCAGCCCGACCATCACGAACATCACGCACACCGCGGCGTGCACCGCCTTGCGGGCGAACAGCAGCCCGAGCGCCGCGAGCACCATGAGCGGCGCGAGCACCCAGAACAGCGCGGCCTCCGCGCCCGACGCCGTCACCGCGGGCCGTCCGTCAGGTCAGGGGTGGGGAGCGTCGCGACGTGCCCGCCCTCGGCGGCCTGCCGGGTCGCGACGGCGGCCTTGGTGGCGCTGCCGCGCAGCCGGTGCCGGCGCGGGGTCGGGGGCGGCGCGTCCCCGTGCACCACGCGGGCGGCGGCGTCCAGGGTCGGGTCGTCCGGCCGGTGCTCGCGGACCCAGTCGACCTGCTGAGCCGTCGGGGCGGTGACCTCGCCGCGGTAGTACTCCGTGTCCGTGGTCCCCTCGACCATCGGGTGCGGCGCGGCGAGCATCCCCTCCGCGAGCGGGGCGAGCAGGTCCTGCTTCTCGTAGATCATCCCGGCGCGGTCGGGGCCGGCGAGCTCGTAGTCGTTCGTCATCGTGAGCGCCCGGGTGGGGCACGCCTCGATGCACAGCCCGCAGAAGATGCAGCGCAGGTAGTTGATCTGGTAGACGCGGCCGTAGCGCTCCCCGGGCGACATGTGCTCGCCGTCGGGCAGCTCCGCGTTGTCCGCGCCCTCCACGTAGATCGCGTCCGCGGGGCACGCCCACGCGCACAGCTCGCAGCCGATGCACTTCTCCAGCCCGTCCGCGTAGCGGTTGAGCTGGTGGCGCCCGTGGTACCGGCGCTGCGGTGCCGTCTTCTTGCGCGGGTACTGCTCCGTCACCGTGGGCCGGAACATCGACGAGAACGTCACGCCGAACCCGGCCACCGGGGCGAACAGCTCCCCCAGCGGCCCCTTGGACGGGCGCAGCGGCTCGTACGGCTTGTCGGTCATCGCGTCTCCTCGGATCGGTCGACGGCGGGGTCGGGGGCGGCGGACGTGCCCGGGACGTCGGCGGCCTGCATCACGTGCCGGCGCGCGCGGGGCGACGGCGGCAGGACCTGGCCGGGCAGCGGCGGCACGGGGAACCCGTCCGCGAAGGCGTCGAAGTCGCCGGCCGGACGACGCGCGTCCCCCGGTGGTCCGGCGCCGTCGGCGGCCTTCGCCTTCCGGTCGGGCCACAGCCACAGGAGGCCGATGACGACCACCGCCGCGACGGCGACGCCGGTGATGAGCTGGGTGCGGGTGACGCCCGCCAGGCCGAGGTACTGGAACACGCTCAGCACCACGACCCACACCAGCGCGACCGGGATGAGCACCTTCCAGCCGAACGACATGAACTGGTCGTAGCGCAGCCGCAGCAGCGTGCCGCGCACCCAGACGAACACGAACATGACCAGCCAGAGCTTGACCAGGAACCACAGCACCGGCCACCAGCCGGTGTTGAACATCCCGTCGTTGATCGCCGACAGCGGCCACGGTGCTCGCCAGCCGCCCAGGAAAAGCGTCGTCGCGACCGCGGAGACGTTGAGCATGTTGATGTACTCCGCCAGGAAGAACCAGGCGAACTTCATCGAGCTGTACTCGGTCATGTAGCCGGAGACGAGCTCGCCCTCGGCCTCCGGCAGGTCGAACGGGAGGCGGTTGGTCTCGCCGATCATCGAGATGACGTAGACGACGAACGCGGGCAGCAGCGGCAGGAACCACCAGATGCTGGTCTGCGAGGCCACGATCTGGGAGGTGGACATCGAGCCGGCCATGATGAACACGCTGACCAGCGAGAGCCCCATGGCGAGCTCGTACGAGATCACCTGGGCCGTGGACCGCACGGACCCGAGCAGCGGGTAGGTGGAGCCGGAGGACCAGCCGCCCAGCACGATGCCGTAGACGCCCATCGACGCGCACGCCAGCACGTACAGGACGGCGACGGGGAAGTCGGTGAGCTGCGCCGGCGTCGAGTAGTCGGTGAACGGGATCGTCACCTCGGGGCCGAACGGGATGACCGCGAACACGAGCAGCGCGCAGAACACCGAGATCATCGGCGCCAGCAGGTACACGATCCGGTCCGCCCGGGTGACGTTCACGTCCTCCTTGAGCAGCAGCTTCATCGCGTCCGCCAGCGACTGCAGCAGGCCGAACGGGCCGTGCCAGTTGGGCCCCGGGCGCACCTGCATGCGCGCCACGACCTTGCGCTCGAACCAG
The DNA here is from genome assembly GCA_026934365.1 of Isoptericola sp. QY 916. Taxonomy (GTDB): domain Bacteria; phylum Actinomycetota; class Actinomycetes; order Actinomycetales; family Cellulomonadaceae; genus Isoptericola; species Isoptericola nanjingensis. The sequence goes on from JADHZE010000148.1 coordinate 9,735, forward strand.
ATCGCGAAGAGCACGCTGGTCAGCAGGAAGACGACGATGAGCACCGCCTTGATCAGCGACACCCACAGCCAGTCGTTGCTGAAGTCGGACGCGACGCCGGGGATCATGCGGCCCCTCCCTGTGCCTTCTCGTCGGTCGAGCCTGGGACCCCGCCGGCGGCGACCGCCTCCGGCGCGCCGATCCGCACCAGGTCGCCCGGCGCGGCGCCGAGCGCGTCGTGCACGCGGCACCCGCGCGACGCGAGCGGCAGCCACACCACGTGGTCGACCATCTCCGTGATGGCGACGGGCACCGTCACGGCGCCGCGGTCGGTGGCCACGGTCACGCGGTCGCCGTCGTACACGTCGACGGCGGCCGCCGTGGCCGCGGACATCCGTGCCACGGGCCGCTTGGCGGTGCCGGCGAGGAACTGCTCGCCGTCCTGCAGGGCGCCGTCGTCGAGCAGCAGGTGCCAGCTCGCCAGCACGGCGGACCCGGTCGGCACCGCGGGCGGCTCGACCGGCTCCCCCTCCGGTGCCGGCACGCGCGCCCCGCCCCAGGCCGGCAGCGCCGCGATCGCGCGGTGCGCGTCGAGCGGGGTCGCCGCGCCGAGCGCGACGCCGGCCTGGTCGGCCAGCGCGTCGAGCACGCGGTGGTCGGGCAGCGCCGACGACTCCAGCGCCTGGCCGAACGCGCGGACGCGCCCCTCCCAGTTCCAGTACGACCCCGCCCTCTCGACGGGAGGAGCAACAGGAAGCACGACGTCGGCAAGCTCGACGGCTTCGGTCCTCCGGACCTCGAGCGAGACCACGAAGCCCGCGGCCTCGAGCGCGCGCCGGGCGTGCGCGGGGTCGGGCAGGTCGGCGAGCTCCACCCCGCCGACGAGGACGCCGCCGAGCTGCCCGACGGAGAGCCCGTCGAGGATCTCCGCGACGTCGCGGCCCGGGGCGGCCGGCAGCGCGTCGGCGTCGACGCC